>DASYIJ010000057.1:0-20420 GCA_035997675.1 Solirubrobacteraceae bacterium | reverse complement strand
ATGTAGTAGCGGGGCATCATCCCGCCCTGCGAGTGCCCGACGATCGTCACCTTGCTCGCGTGCGTGGCGCCCAGCACGCGGTTGATGAAGGTCTGCAGCTGGCGCGCCGACGTCGGGATGTCGCCGACGCCGTTGATCCCCGGGAACGGGCTGTTGCCGTAGTCGAGCGCGAACACGCAGTAGTGCAGGCGCTCGAGTGCTCCCGCGACGGTGTCCCACAGGATGCTCTGGTTCCCGAACGTCCCGTGCACGATCACGACGGGGTAGGGATGCCGGGCGGGTGGCTTGCAGGAATAGACGTTCGCGCCCGGCGGCGGCGCGCCCTGGGGCGGCAGCGGCTCCTCGGCCGCCCGCGCTGCCGCGGGGGCCAGCGAGCCGGCGCAGAGCGCGCCCGTGACGGCCGCCCGCGCGGCCCACCCCCTGCCTCTCCTCTTGCGCATCGCTAGGGAAACTGTAACCCGACCGAGGGCAGGGCAATCGCACCGGCCGCATCCGTGACGTGACCGATGAGGGCCGTTCCGGGATGGTGCCGGGCCAGGCTGACGACGGCCGCCTCGGCGCGGTCGGCGGGCACGATGCAACAGAACCCGCAGCCCATGTTGAACACCCGCCACATCTCTGGCGGCTCGATTCCGCCGCGCTCCGCGATCAGGGCGAACACGCCGGGGACGGGCAGCGGCGCGTCGAGGGTGAACCCGATGCGCTCGGACAGCCGCAGCAGGTTGAGCACGCCGTCGCCGGTGATGTGGGCGAGGCCGTGGACGGGCACGCCGCCGCGCAGCAGCGCGAGCACCGCCCGCACGTAGATCACGGTCGGCTCGAGCAGGGCTTCGGCGACCGTCGCGCCCCCCAGCTGCGCGGGCCGGTCGTCGAGCGCCAGGCCGCCCTCCTCTAGCAACACGCGCCGCGCCAGCGTGTAGCCGTTGGAGTGCAGGCCCGAGGCGGGGAGGCCGACGACCGCGTCGCCGGGCGCGCAGTCGGCTCCCGTCACGAGGGCGTCGAGGGGTACCGACCCGATCGCCGTGGCGTTGAGATCGAAGCCGAAGGGGCTGGGGTGACCGCGGATCAGTTCGGGTAGCTGGGCCAGCTCCCCGCCGGGGATCTCGACACCCGCCAGCTCCGCGCCCGCCTTCAGCCCGACCGCGATCTGCTCGAGCACGCTCGCGTCGGCGCGCTCCACGGCGAGGTAGTCGACCAGCGCGAGCGGCTCGGCGCCGACGCAGACGAGGTCGTTGACGTTCATCGCCACGCAGTCGATGCCGACGGTGTCGAAGCGACGGGCCTGCTCGGCCACGATCACCTTCGTGCCCACGCCGTCCGTGCACAGGGCGATGCCGAGGTTGGGGGCCACCTCGATCACGCTGGCGTAGTGCCCCGGACCGACGACGGACCGCGACGGGCGCCCGGGGTCGATCGTGCGCAGCACGCCGATCAGGCCGGTCAGGGCACCGGCGGCGTCGCCGGTGTCCACGCCGGCGCGCGCGTAGGCGTCGCTCATCGACCGCGATTCTTTCGCACGGCGCGAACCAGCACCGCGCCGGCGAGCGCGGTGCGGTAGCCGGCGTAGGGCAGCAGCGAGCGATCGCGCTCGACCTGGCGGATCAGCCACGTGGACGCCAGGGTGGACGCGAAGGACGCCGTCACGCCGGCGGCGAACGCCAGGCGGGCGCCCGGGGGCAGGCCGCGCCTGGCGAGCCGCTTCCCCTTCAACGCGCTGGCGGCGAGGATGATCGGGAGCGCGACGTGGCGCGAGAGCACGTTGGCGTCCTCCCGGCGGAAGTGACGCAGCCGGGCGGCGACCAGCGTGGCGCCGTTGCGCGACACGCCGGGCATCAGTGCACTGGCCTGGGCGATCCCCAGCCACAGCGCGTCGCGCGGCCCCGCCTCCTCGCGGCCCCGCTCCTGGGGCGCGCCGTCCGCCGCCGCCATGGCCGCGGATCCCAGCAGGAGCCCGATGGCGATCGTGACGGGCGTCCCGAGCCGGCGCTCGATCGGCCGCTCGAGCAGCAGCGCGCACGCGGCCGGCGGGAGCGAGGACAGGAGGATCAGGGCGCCGCGCCGGCCGTCGAGCTCCAGGACCGCATCCGCCACCTCACCGCGCAACGCGACGACGAGCGCCGCGGCGGTGCCGGCGTGCAGCGCGACCTCGAACGCCTTGCGCAGCTCGGGATCCAGGCCGGCGTAGGGCCAGTCCAGCAGCCAGGGCACGATCGCGACGTGGCCCGAGGAGGAGATCGGCAGCAGCTCCGCCGGCCCGTGCAGGGCGCCGAGCGCTACGGCGTGGATGACGTCGAGAGCGCCGCTCTCAGACCGAGACATCGGGGGCGGCGGCCTCGTCCTTGCCGCGCCGCGACCGGTTGCGCAGCACCAGGTAGACGATCCCGACGACGATCAGCGCCGCCACCGTGTAGTCGACGTAGTGCAGCGCGTCCTTCCACTTCGTCCAGTTTGCGCCCACCTGCTCGCCGATGAAGCCGAGCGCGAACACCCAAGGGATGCAGCCCGCGAGCGTGAGGAAGGTGAAGCGCCAGAACGGCATGCGCGCCGCACCGGCGGGAAGGGAGATGAAGGTGCGGACGATCGGCAGCATGCGGCTGAAGAACACCGTGGGCGCCCCCCACCGCTCGAACCAGCGATCGGCCCACTCGATGTGCTTGGGCTTGATGAAGAGCAGGTGCCCGTGCTTCTCGATGAAGTCCACGCGACCGTAGTAGCCGACCGCGTAGGCGAGCCAGGAGCCGCCGAGATTGGCGAGCGACCCCACCACGGTGATGGCCAGCAGGCTGTACTCGCCCTTGTTCACGTTGAACCCGGCGAACAGCATCGTCGCCTCGGAGGGAATCGGGATGCAGGCGCTCTCGAGGAACATGAGTACGAACACCCCGGGCAGCCCGAGGTCCGAGACGACGTTGGTCGCGAACGTGACCAGCGTGTCGGTTATGGACGCGGAGATGAGCATCGCGGCGACGGCGAAGGGTAGCGTTCCCGCGGTGCCGGTCCCCCTCTTCGACACGGATACGCCACTCGAGCCGCTGCGCGGGCGCCTCTCGGAGCGCGCTGCGGCCGTGCTGGACGCCGGGCGCTACATCCTCGGCCCCGAGGTGGCGGCGTTCGAGGAGGAGTTCGCCGCCTACGCCGGCGCGTCGCACGGGATCGGAGTGGCCAACGGCACCGACGCGATCACGATCGCGCTGCGCGCCATGGGCGTGGGCGAGGGCGACGACGTGGTCGTTCCCTCCTTCACCTTCTATGCGAGCGTCGAGGCGATCCCGCCCACCGGCGCCCGGCCCGTGTTCTGCGACGTCGACCCCGACACGTTCTGCATCACGCCGGAAACCGTGCACGCGGCGCTCACGCCCAAGACCAGGGCCGTCGTGAGCGTGGACCTGTTCGGCAACGTCGCGCCGGTCGCCGACATCGAGGCGCTCGGCGTGCCGGTGCTCGAGGATGCGGCCCAGGCGGCGGGGTCGACGCTCGGCGGCGCCCGCGCCGGCTCGTTCGGCACCGCCGCGACGTTCTCGTTCTTCCCCTCCAAGAACCTCGGCGGCTTCGGCGACGGTGGCATGGTCCTCACGGACGACGCCGAGGTCGCCGAGCGCGCGCGGATGCTCCGCTTCCACGGCTCCACCGACAAGGTCACCTACACGGAGGTCGGCTACAACTCGCGCCTCGACGAGCTCCAGGCCGCGCTGCTCCGGGTGCTGCTTCCCGAGCTCGACGGCTGGTGCGACGGCCGCCGCGCGGCCGCGCGGCACTACGAGGAGGCGGGTCTCGGGGACCTGGTCCACCGCCCTCGCCCCGTGGACGGCGCCGATCCAGCCTGGCACCTCTACGTGATCCGCCATCCGAACGCCGAGCCGCTCGGACCGGCGCTGGAGCGCGTGGGGATCGGCTCGCGCGCCTACTACCGCACGCCGGTGCACCGGCAGCCCGCGATGCGCCGCTACCCCGCCGGGGCACCCCTGCCGGGGACCGACGAGGCCGCGGCGACGCATCTCGCGATCCCGATGAGCCCGGTGCTCGGCCGGACCCAGGCCATCGAGGTCGTCTCGGCGATCAAATCGGCGCGCGCCGAGTAGTGGTCCCGGTCTGATGCGCGTCTGGCTCGACCTCACGAACAGCCCGCACGTCCTGGTCCTGCGGCCCGTCGTCGAGCTCCTGCGCGCGCGCGGGCACACGGTCGAGGTGACGGCGCGCGACTTCGCGCAGACGCTGCAGCTGTGCGAGCGTTTCGGGATCGAGCCCACGGTCGTGGGCCGGCACCGCGGCGGACGGGTGGCCGCGAAGGCGCTCGGGTTCGCATCGCGTTCGGTCGCGCTGGCGCGCTGGGCGCGGGGACGGGAATTCGACCTGGCCGTCGGCCACGGCTCCAACGACCTCAGCGTTGCCGCGTCGCTGCTGCGGGTGCCGTCCTCGACCGCGTTCGACTACGAGTGGGCGACCGTGCAGCACAACGTCAACTGCCGCCTCGCGCACGCGGTCGTCGTCCCCGACGCCATCCCGCCCGAGCGCCTGCGCCGCTACGGCGCCGGCCCGCGCAAGCTGCACCCGTACCCGGGCCTCAAGGAGGAGTACTACCTCGCCGACTTCGAGCCCGACGCGGGCGTGCTCGGCGAGCTCGGCCTCGACGGCGAGCGCCCGCTCGCCGTCGTTCGCACGCCGCCCGCCGTGTCGCTCTACCACCGCTTCGAGAACGACCTCTTCGCCCGCGTGCTGCGGCGCCTGCGCGCGACTGGCGCCCAGGTTGTCGTCCTCCCCCGTACGCCGGAGCAGCGCGCCGAGCTGGCCGGCGAGCCGGGCTTCGTCGTTCCCGAGCGCGCCGTCGACGCCCAGTCCCTGGTCGCCTACGCCGACGTCGTCGTGTCCGCCGGCGGAACGATGAACCGGGAGGCCGTCGCGCTGGGCACGCCCGTGTACACGGTGTTCGAGGGTCGGCCGGGGGCGGTCGACGACCGGCTGCTCGCAGAGGGGCGGCTGCGGCGCCTCACCGACCCCGAGGCGCTCGAGGTCATCAGGCGCGACCACGCCACCGCCCAGGAGCGCGTACGCCGCGACCCGGCGCTGTTCGCCGAGCTGCTCTGCACTCCCGCAGGTGGTCTTTGAGCCGCCCTGCAAGGCGCCCTTCGCGCGTGCCTTGAGGCCCGAACCCGCCTAGAATCCCCCCGATGCGCCGTCGCCTCGCCTCGGCGACCAACCCCGTCCACCGGCATTCGCTGCTCCAGGTCCTGGTCGACGGGGCGCTGGTTGCGCTTGCCTACTACCTGGCGTTCCGCCTGCGGTTCGACGGCGGCGTGCCGAATCGCTACGAGCAGTTGCTGCAGACCACCATCGTGCCCGTGGTCATCGGCACGGTGGTCATCTTCGCCCTGTCGGGGATGTACCAGCGCTGGTGGCGGTTCCTCGGCCAGCGCGACTACGAGCGGCTGCTGCGCGGAGTCGTGATCGCCACGCTGGCCCTCGTCGGCCTGGTGGCGCTGATCCATCCCGTGCGGGTCGAGGTGCACAGGGTCTCGACGGCGGTCTCGCTGCCCCTCGGCGTCGCGGCGCTGTTCTTCCTGCTCACGCTGCTGTTCTGCGGCGGCGCCCGGTTCCTCGTGCGGGCCATCCGCGACCGGCCGCCGCGCGGCTTCCACCCGGGGCGCGACGCCGTCGACGTCCTGATCGTGGGAGCGGGCTCCGGCGGCCAGGCGATCCTGCGCGAGATCCTGCGCAACCCGGCGCTCGGCTTCCGGCCCGTGGGCTTCCTCGACGACAACCCGCGCATGCGCGGACTGCGCCACGAGGAGGGCGTGCCGGTGCTCGGCGGCACCACGGGCAACGAGCTGCCGCGCGTCCTCGACGAGGTGGAGCCCGACGAGGTCATCATCGCCATCCCCTCCGCCCCCGGCACCCTGCGCGCCCGCGTGATGAAGACGTGCCGCGACCGCGGGATCCCCGTGCGCACGCTCCCGACCGTGTTCGAGCTGCTGCAGTCGGGCGGCAACATGATGCGCCAGGTGCGCGAGCTGCGGGTGGAGGACGTCCTCGGCCGCGAGCCGGTGCGCATCGAGCTCGAGCGCGTGGGCGCGTACCTCAACGGCCAGGTCGTCATGGTGACCGGGGCCGGCGGCTCGATCGGCGCCGAGCTGTGCCGGCAGATCGGCCGCGTCGGGCCGAAGCGGATGGTGCTGGTCGATCACGCCGAGGACAACCTCTTCGACATCCTGCGCGAGCTCGAGGAGGACCGCCACGTGCGCAACGCCGTCGGCGTCCTCGCCGACTGCCGCGAGGAGGAGCGCATGCGCGAGGTGATCGCCGCACACCGTCCGGCGGTCGTCTTCCACGCCGCCGCGTACAAGCACGTCGAGATGATGGAGCGCAATCCGATCGAGGCCGTGCGCAACAACGCGCTCGCCACCCGCATCGTGGCCAACATCGCCGGCGAGCTGGGTGTGGGGGCGTTCGTGCTCGTCTCCACCGACAAGGCCGTCGCCCCGGCGACCGTCATGGGCGCGTCCAAGGCCCTCGCGGAGTGGGCGGTCGAGTCAGCCGGCGCCCGCCACGCCGCGACGAGCTACGCCGTCGTGCGCTTCGGCAACGTGCTCGGGTCCTCTGGCTCCGTCGTCCCGATCTTCCGGCGCCAGATCGCCGCGGGCGGCCCGGTGACGGTCACCGATCCCGAGATGACCCGCTACTTCATGACGATCCCGGAGGCGGTCCAGCTGATCATCCGGTCGGGCTCGCTTCGCTCGATGCCCGACGGCGTCCCCGTCTACGTCCTCGACATGGGCGAGCCGGTCCGGATCGTCGAGCTCGCCCGGGACATGATCCGGCTGTCCGGGCTCGAGCCCGACAGCGACATCGCCATCGACGTCGTCGGGCGCCGCCCGGGGGAGAAGCTGCACGAGCAGCTCTTCAACCCGGACGAGCGGCCCAAGCCGACGGCGGCCGAGAAGATCCAGCTCGCCGAGCGCGAGCCGCCGGACCCGGAATGGGTCGAGTCGGTGTTCGATCAGGTCAACGTCCTCGTGCTCGAGGACAACGCGGATGCGCTCGCGGCCCGCGTCGTGGAGCTGGCGGGCGGTCGCGCGAACACTGGCGTACGGGCGGCCCCCTAAACTCCCGCAATCTGATGGATCCCGTGTTCGCCCTCTCGATCAGCGGGCCGCTGACGGACATCGGTGCCGTGGCCGGTCTCGTTGCGATCCCAGGGCTCGCCATTCTGTCCCTGCTCTACTTCGCGCAGGCGCGCGAGGTGAAGCGCCTGCGCGAATGGGCGGGCCGCGCGCCCGAGCGTGCCCAGGAGCTGCACGACCGCGTGGCCGAGCAGGCCGGGCGCACCGGCACGATCCCGCCGCAGCCCGGCGGCCGCGTGGTCGCCCAGCCCGCCGCGCGCCCCGGCGCAGCCCGGCCGGCCGGCGCTGCCCCCGCCACCGCCGCCGGCGCCCCGAGCGCAGCCGCGGCCGGCGCCGGAGCCAAACCTGTCGCGGGCCAGTCACCGGCGGCCAAGCCGGGCGGGCAGCCGGCTCCCGCCGGCGCGCAGAGCCCAAACCCGGCGCCGGCGGCCAAGCCGGGCGCGCAGCCCACTCCCGCCGGCGCACAGGCGGCAAGCCCGAACCCGGCCACGGCCGGCGCGGCAACCGCGGACAAGCCCGCGGCGAAGCCGGCGGCTCCCGCGGCCAAGCCGGCCGACGGACAGAGCCAGCCGGCCGCCAAGCCGGCAACCCCCGCGGCGGCCACCCCGGGGGGCGGCAGTCCCAAGCCCGCATCGCCCGCCGTGCCCGCGGCCGGCACCGCCGCGGCCGCGGCCGCGGCGAAGGGCAACGCCTCCGGCGGGACGGTGCCACCGGGCAACGCGCGACCACCGGCGCGCCCGGCCCCCCAGCAGCCCGCGGCCACCCCGCCGCCGGCCCGCCGTGCACAGCCCCTGCGGTCCAACCGCCCGACCGCTTCGCCGCCCGCGGCCGCTCGCCGGCGCCGCGGGATCCGCGGGCGCCTCGGTCGCCGCGGTGCCGCGATCGCTTCCCTCGTCCTGCTCGTGCTCGTCGTCGGCGGGCTGCTGCTCGCGACGCAGAGCGGCGGTGGCGGTGCGAAGGCCAAGCCGCAGGCGCAGAACACCCTCGGGCCCGCGAGCCAGGCGACGAAGACCAAGACCCGGGCCAAGCCCAAGGCCGCCACGGCGGGCGTACAGCGCGGCAACATCACGGTCGCCGTGCTCAACGGGACGACGACCCCGGGCCTGGCGGCGACGGTCTCCGACCAGCTATCCCGCGGCGGCTTCAAGCGGGGCAACGTGACCAACGCCGCCGACCAGCAGCAATCCACGACCGCCGTCCTCTACGCGCCGGGCTACAAGAGCGCGGCCGACGAGATCGCGCAGCTGCTCAAGCTCAAGAGCGTGCAGCCGATCGACCCGGGCACGCAGGCCATCGCCGGGTCGGAGGCCCAGATCGTGGTGATGGTCGGGACCGACCGCACTCAGTAACGTCGCGCCGGTGACCCGGCTCGCGCAGCTCACCTTCGCGCTGCTCGTGTGCGCCACCCTGGGGGCGTTCTTCGTCACGCAGCGCCTCAAGCGCTCCCCCCTGGTCGTGCGCCAGCGCACCGTCACCGACGCGTTCTCCCCCAACGGCGACGGGATCCGGGACCGGGCGAGCATCCGCTTCTCGCTCCAGCGCTCCGACGACGTGACGGTTGCGATCGTCGACCGCGAGGGCTCGGTGGTGCGCCTCCTCGCCACCGACCGCCGCGAGCCGGGCCGCCAGGCGCTCCAGTTCATCTGGGACGGCCGCAACCAGAACCACCGGGTGGTGCCCGACGGGCCCTACCGCGTGCGGATCGGCCTGCGCAACGAGGGCCGCACCGTGACTCTCCGTCGCCAGATCACGGTGGACACCACACCGCCGCGGCCGACGGTGAGCATCACGTCCCCGGGCGGGGCCGGCCCGGCGCTGTTCCCGGCGCCAGGCGTGCGTGCGGTGACCGTCCATACCGAGACGCCGCTGTTCGCGGCTCCGCGCTTCCAGGTCTACCGGATGGACGCCGGTGCGCCGCGGCTGGTCGCGCGGTTCCTTGGCGCTCAGGCGACCGGCCAGGGTGCCTGGGACGGCCGGATCACCGGTGGACCGGCGCCGGCCGGGCTCTACGCCATCGCGGTCCGCACGAGCGACCGGGTCGGCAACCAGGGCGTGTCCCCGCCGTTCGGACCACCACCGGCGCACGCGGGGCAGTCGCGCAACGGCGTGATCGTGCGCTACCTGACAGCCCGCACCCACCTCGAGCCCGTGTCCGTGGGCGCACAGGTCACCGCCGCCGTGGACGGCCCCGCCGCCGGGCGCTACGACTGGACGCTCACTCGGCCGGGAGTGCGCCGGCCGCTCGCGCGCGGGAAGGGCGCCGGGACGGCGCTGCGGCTGACGGTCCCGCGTCAGGCGTCGGGAATCGACATCCTCACGGTCCGCGCCGGATCGTTCCGGGCCCAGGCGCCGCTGCTGGTCCGCGGCCCGGCGCACCACGCCGTGCTGCTCGTCGTCCCGGCGGCGTCTTGGCAGGCGGCCAACCCGTATGACGACGACGGCAACGGCGTGCCGAACACGCTCGACCGGGGCGGGCCGGTGGGCCTGGACCGACCGTTCGCGGGCTCCGGGCTGCCGGCCGGCTTCTCCCGCCAGGAGGCGCCGCTGCTGGCCTTCCTCGACGGCGCGGGCCTGCGCTACGACATCACCACCGACGTGGCGCTGGCCCGCGGCGGCCCGCCCATGCTCCAGGGCCACCGGGGCGCCGTGCTCGCCGGCGTGCCGCGCTGGCTGCCGGCCGCGGCCGCGCCCCAGCTGAGCACGTGGGTGGACGGAGGCGGCCGCGTTCTCCTGTTCGGCACCGATGCGCTCCGCCGCACCGCGCAGTTGAGCGGCAACCAGCTGTCGCGCCCGACCGGGCCCACGGCCGTCGACGCGCTCGGAGATCGTCAGGTCCCGCTCGCGCAGGTCGGGCAGCTCCCCGTGCTCCGTGACGACAGGCTGGGCCTGTTCACCAACACGGACGGCCTGTTGACCGGCTTCGGGTCCGGCGAGCGCTCGGAGGGCCTCGGCTCGAAGGTGCAGTCGGCGGCCGGTCCGCAGGAGGGCCAACCGGTGGTCGTCGCCTACTCGCTCGGCAAGGGCCTGGTCATCCGCACCGGCCTATCGGGATGGAGCGCGCTGCTGGGGCGCGACGGCAACGTCGACGCGGTGACGAGGCGGGCGTGGTCGCTGCTCTCGCGCTAGGGCGGGACCTCGAGAAGGCGGGGGTCATCGTCGTCGCCCTGCTCGCGGCGACGGCCGTGCTCGCCCCGACCGTGCGTGTGCGTGCACTGGCCGCGGGCGGCGCGCTCGGCCTCACCCCGGTCCTGTTGATCGCCGAGATCTGGAACACCCCCCAGTTCCGGCCGCTGCGCGAGCGGCCGGCGCTCGCCCTCGTGCTGGCGGTCGCGGGCCTGGCGGCGGTGGCCGCCGGAGCCTGGCTGATCACGCGTCGGCCCGGCCTGCTGCCCGTGGCCGCCGTGGCGGTGCTTCCGTTTCGCATCCCGATCGCGTCCGGCGGGGACACGGCCAACCTCCTCGTGCCGCTGTACCTGGTCGTAGCGGCGGGCGCCGTCGCGGTGCTCGTCGCCGATCTGCGGGGCCGTCCGTTCCTGCCCGCCCCGCGTCGCCCGGGCTGGCTGGAGTGGGTGCTGCTGGGATTCGTGTCCCTGTACGCCGTCCAGGCCGCCTATTCGAGCGCGTTCCCCAAGGCGCTCGAGCAGGTCGTGTTCTTCTACGTGCCCTTCGCTCTGCTCTTCGCGATGCTCGTGCGCTACGAGTGGACGAGCCGTCGGCTCGCCATCTGCCTCGCCGTGCTCACCACGCTGGCGGTCGCCTTCACGTGCATCGGCGTGGTCGAGTACGCGACGCGCACCCTGCTGCTGAATCCGAAGGTGATCAGCGCGAACCAGTTCCAGTCCTACTTCCGGGTCAACTCGCTGTTCTTCGACCCCAACATCTTCGGGCGCTTCCTTGCCGTGGTGATGACGCTGCTCGCCGCCGTGCTTCTGTGGGAGCGCGCGCGCTCGCGGATCCTCGGCGTGGCCCTGTGCCTGGCCGTGCTGTGGGTCGGCCTGGTGCTGTCGCTCTCGCAGTCGAGCCTCGCCGGCCTGCTCGTCGGCCTGGCGGTCCTGGGGGCGTTGCGCTTCGGCACGCGCCGCGCCGCCGCCGCCGTCGGGGCGGCGCTCGCCGTCGGGCTCGTGATCGTCGTGGCCTTCCCGCACACGATCCGCCTCAACGTCAACAACCTCCAGTCGCTCAACGGCTCGACGAGTGGGCGTGCCGACCTCGTGCGCGGCGGCATCGACCTCTTCGCCGCGCGGCCCCTGCAGGGGTGGGGCTCGGGGTCCTTCGCACATGAGTTCCGAGTGCAGAAGGAGACCTCGAACGAGCGCGCGGCCGCCGCCTCGCACACGATCCCCATCACGGTGGCGGCCGAGCAGGGGATCTTCGGACTGGCGCTCTACGTGCTCCTGCTGATCGTCGCGTTGGGCCGTCTGGGGCGGGGGGCGCGAGGATCGCCGGCGCGGGCCGCCATTCTCGCCGCCTTCGCCGGGCTGGTCGTGCACACCTTCCTCTACGCGGCGTTCCTCGAGGACCCGCTCGTGTGGGCGCTGCTCGCCGTCGGCACGGCGCTGGCCGCGGCCGGCGGCACGGGCTCGCCCCAGCCGGCGCCGGGCCGGTCCGAGCCCGCTCCCGCCGCGACCGCGTGATGTGGGGCTACCTGAAGCGCCTCGCGCGGACGGGCGCCGCCTACCAGCTCGCCGAGGCCTTCGCCAAGGTGCCGGCGCTGCTGCTGCTGCCCGTGTACACGCGCGAGCTCACGCGCGCCGACTACGGCACGGCCGAGCTGCTGCTCACCGGGGTCTTCCTCGTGTCGATGGTGCTGCGGGCCGGGGTGGACGAGGCCTTCGTGCGCTTCTACTACCACGACGAGGATCCCGAACGGCGTGAGCGTCTCGCGCGCACCGCCACCGCCTTCGTACTGATCGTGTCCTCGCTGGTGGCGCTGGTGGGATGCGCCTTCGCCGGCCCCCTGTCGGAGCTCGTGCTCGGCCATCGGGACACCACGATCATGCTGATCACCATCGGCGGGCTGTGGGTGTTCTCGAACATCGAGCTGGCGAACGCGCAGCTGCGGGTGGACGAGCGGGCCGGCACGTATCTGAGGGCGTCGTTCGCCAACGTGGGACTGACGATCGTGTTCACGTTATGGCTGGTCGTGGTCGAGCACGACGGCGCGCGCGGGCTCCTGGCCGGCAACTTCCTCGGCTCGGCCATCGTGCTGGCGGGGCTGTGGTGGGTGCTGCGCCACCGCATCGGCCTGCGCCCCGAGCTCGGGCGCCTGCCGGCGATGCTTCGCTTCGGCGCACCCACGGTGCCGGCAGAGGTTTCGGTCTACGCCCTCAACGTGGTGGACCGGTTCTACCTCTACCACGCGGCGAGCGCGGGCAAGGCGGGGCTGTATTCGCTGGCGGTCAAGCTCGCCACCGTGGTGGTGCTCCTCACACGGGCGCTGCGCTTCGCCTGGCCGCCGCTGGCCTACTCGGTGGCGGAGGAGCGTGAGGCGCGCCGGCTGTACGCGCTCGTGGCCACGTACTACGTCCTGCTCGCCGGCTTCGTCGTCGCGGGCGCGACCCTGCTCGGCCGCTGGGTGCTGAAGGTGTTTGCGGCCCCGAACTTCTACGCCGCGTTCCCCGCGCTGCCGTGGGTCTCGCTGGGGTGGGCGCTGTACGGCGTGTTCGTGATGCTTGTCGTCGTCGCCGGGCGCGCACAGCGCACGAGCCGGAACTTCCCGGCCGCGTTCGCGGGCCTCGTGACGAACGTCGTGCTCCTGGTCGTCCTCGTCGGCCCGCTCGGCATCGCGGGCGCGGGCATCGCGCTGTGCGGCGCGTACGTCGTGATGATCGTCGTCATGCACCTGCTCACGCGCCGGCTTTTCCCGGTGCCGTTCGAGTGGCGGCGCCTCGCGCACGTCGTCGTCGTCGTCGTGTCGGTCACCGTCGCCGGCGAACTGCTCCTGCCCGTCGGCGGCGCGGCGGCCTTCGTCGAGCGCGCCGCGGCGCTCCTCGCGATTCCGCTGCTGCTCGCCGTCACCGGGTTCTTCGACGGCGCGGAGCGCTCCCGGCTGCGGACGCTCGTGCGCCGGATGCGAGGCGGTGCCCCACCGCCCGAGCCGGCGGAGGTCTGAGGCTTCAAGGGCCTCGGATCCGGGTATTGTGCCGTCGCGCGCGGGGGGCGCTGGAGGCGCGGACTCGCGGGATCCGTCAACGCCAAGCAGGGGGACATGCCACATGGCTCGTAAGGTCGGAGCGACGCTCCTCGTCGTCGCAGCGTGCTTGCTTCTCGCGTCGACGGCGCTCTCGGCGCCGTACGACGCGCACACCGTCATCGTCAAGTACTCGTCGGGCCTCACGACCGGGGCGAAGTCCAAGATCGGCTCGCGCGCCGGAGTCCTGAGCCGGTTGGGCGGGATCTACGGCACCAGCGCCCAGGTCGTCCGCGTGTCGGGCGACCCGGCCTCCGTGGCCGCTCGCCTCAAGCGCACCGCCGGCGTGGCCTACGCCGAGCCCAACTACATCCTTCGCGCGACCGCGATCCCCAACGACCCGCGGTTCGGCGAGCTCTACGGGCTGAACAACACGGGCCAGGGCGGCGGCACGCCCGGCGCCGACATCAAGGCGCCCGCGGGCTGGGACGCCGCCGGCCTCGGTGCCTTCCCGAGCACGGGCGGCGCCCGCGTCGGGATCGTGGACACCGGGATCCTCCAGACGCACGAGGACCTGACCGGCAAGACCGTCGCCTGCGCGCAGTCCCAGGGTGTGCTGCCGGTCCTGGGCGGCTCGATCCAGGTCGGCTCGTGTCCCGACGACAACGGCCACGGCACGCACGTGGCCGGGACGATCACCGCGAACGCCAACAACGGGAAGGGCGTTGCCGGCGTGGCGTTCAACTCGCCTTTGGTGATTTGCAAGGCACTCAGCGGGCCTCTGGGCCAGGGCTCGACGTCGGACGTCGCCAACTGCATCCGTTGGGTGCACGACCAAGGCGCCAAGGTCATCTCGATGAGCCTCGGCGGCGGAGCCTCGACGACGCTGGCCCAAGCCGTCCAGTACGCCTGGTCGGGTGGGGGCGCCGGTGGATCGGTGCTCGTCGCCGCGGCCGGGAACGACGGCAACTCGAACGTGTCCTATCCGGCCGGTTACGCGGAGGTCGTCTCTGTGGCCGCGAGCGACAATCGCGATGCGCATGCGTCGTTCTCCAACACGAACAGCGATGTGGAGGTCGACGGGCCGGGCGTCAACGTCCTGTCCACGTACGGCAGCGGCAACACGGCCTACCAGACGCTGTCGGGCACCTCCATGGCGACGCCGCATGCCTCGGGCGTGACGGCGATCATCTGGGACAAGTACCCGACCGCCACGGCTTCCACCATCCGCGCCAAGCTCGACGCGGCGGTGGACGACCTCGGCGCACCGGGGCGGGACTCCACGTTCGGCTTCGGGCGGGTGAACCTGCAGAAGGCGGCAACGCAGTGATCAGTTGTCAGTTGTCAGTTGTCAGTCGCTCGCGTCCAGACGCGGGCATCTGATGACTGACGGCCGACACCGGGAGATCGAGTCTCTTGCCTGAAGCGTTCACGAAGATCAGCCTGGCCGCGGTCGACGACGCCGCCCCGGGAAACGGGTTCGGCGACCGTTGGGAAGCGCGGGTTGCGCGCGAGGCTCTGGCTGCCGAGCACACCGGCGTGACGCTCTTCCGCCTGCTCCCCGGTAAGCGCAGCCCGTTCACACATCGCCACACCGAGGCCGAGGAGATCTACGTCGTCCTCAGCGGGAGCGGCCGGGTCAAGCTCGACGACGAGCTCTTCGAAGTCGGTGCACTGGACGCGATACGCGCGGCGCCCGCGACGGCGCGGGCGTTCGAGGCCGGACCGGAGGGTCTGGAGTTCCTCGCCTTCGGTCCCCACCACCCGGGAGACGGGCAGCCGGTCGAAGACCCGTGGACCGACTAATACGTGCTCGGACGCCAGACGCGGCGGTCGAGCGCGAAGGCACCCGGTCCGGTCCAGACCAGGAAGAGGCACAGGGCGAGCTCCGCCGGTGCCAGCGTGAGGCTCACGAGCTCGCCGAGGCCGATGCCCGAGACGATGATCGCGCCGACCATGTCGCCCGCCAACACGATGGCGGCGGCCCTGGTCGCCAGCCCGAGGATGAGCAGCACTCCTCCGACGAGCTCGACCACGCCGATCACGTAGACGAACGCGTCGGGGGCGGGCAGGCCGTACTGATGGAACGACGCCAGCTCGGACGCGTGATTGGTGAACTTGCCGACGCCGAAGACGACGAACACGGCCCCGCCTGCCAGCCGGCCGAGCAACGCGACGGTCGCCCGCCAACCCGTGGCAGGCCCCGCCGCGAGCAGCTCGGCCGCCGATCGTGCCCTCCATGCCGCTCTGGACTCACGCAACGGGGCAACCGTACTGACGACTGACGACTGACGGCTCGACTCGCCACTCCCATAGCGTGTGGCGCTGTGCACGTACACGTCGTCGACCCCTCGGCGTTCACGCCGCCCTACGACCATGCCCTGTGCGCCGGCCTGGTGCGAGCGGGCGCCGAGGTCGAGTTGATCACGAGCCGATTCGACCACGGCCCGCGGCCGCCGGCGGAGGGGTTCGCGGTACGCGAGTCGTTCTACCGGCACGCGCCCGGGAGCACGGGCTCGGCGGCCCGCCGCGCGGCCAAGCTGGCCGAGCACGGCCCCGACCTCCTTCGTTATCGCACCGCCGCGCGCGCGGCCGACGTCGTGCACGTCCAGTGGCTCGCGGTGCCGCCGCTCGACTCCCGGCTGATGCCGGCCGGCCGGCGCGGCCTCGTCTACACGGCGCACAATGCTGCCCGCGAGGGCCTCGGCCGGGCCGAGCGCCGGATGTGCTCGCGCGCCGACGCGGTCGTCGTGCACTCCGAGGCCGCCGCGCTGGCGCTGCGAGAGCACCGGGCGGCGCCCGCGGACCGGGTCCACGTGATCCCCCACGGCGCGTTCACGTACCTGACCGGCCTGCCGGACGAGCGCCCGCTGCCGCCGGAGCTCGCGGCCGTCGAGGGCCCGGTCGTCCTGTGCTTCGGCCTCATGCGTCCCTACAAGGGGATCGACGCGCTGCTCGAGGCGTGGCGCGGCGTCGAAGGCGCCGAGCTGTGGATCGTCGGCGCCCCGCGCATGGACATCGGCCCCCTGCGCGCCGCGGCGCCCCCGGGCGCGCGATTCGTACCCCGGTTCGTGCCCGATCCGGAGGTCGCGGCCTACTTCCGCCGCGCCGCCTTCGTGGTGCTTCCCCACACTCGCGTTGACCAGTCCGGCGCGGCCCTCGCCGCGCTTGCGTTCGGGAGGCCGCTCCTCCTCAGCGACGTGGGCGGATTCCCCGACCTGGCGGCGACCGGCGCCGCGACGCTCGTCCCACCCGGCGACCCGGTCGCCCTCCACGCGGAGCTGGCGCGCCTGCTCGCCGATCCCGACGCGCTCTCTTCGATGGGCGCCGCCGCGGTCGCCGCGGCCGCCGGCCCGTACTCGTGGGACGCGATCGGGCGGCGGACGCTGCAGCTCTACACGGAGCTCTAGCCGCCGCTCAGAGATCCTCGAGCGCCCGTGCGACCTCGTCGAGCGCGGGGACCTCCGCGTCCGCCGCGTGCTCCGGGGTCTCGGGTTCGAGCCCGGCGTAGATGCCGTCGGGCCGGCGCACGCGGATCGAGCGCATCCCGGCGCGCCGGGCGCCGACGAAGTCCTTGGCCGGGTTGTCGGACACGTAGACGGCCTCGTCGGGAGGAGCGTCCTCGAGCCGACGCAGCACCTCCTCGTATCCGCGGGGGCTGGGCTTGCCGGCGCCCTCGCCCAGCTCGCCGGTCACCACGATCGCGTCGAAGGCGCCGCGCAGGCCCAGCGCATCGAGCTTGGCGCGCTGCACGGCGGGATCCCCGTCCGACAGGAGGCCGACCGCGGAGCCGCCGGCCCGCAGCCCGCGCAGGAGCGGCTCGGCCGCGGCAAAGGCGTGGATGTCGGGGGCGTGCCCCCGGTACGCGGCCACGAGGTCGCCCACCGCCACGTCGCCACCGAGCCCACGGGCCGCGAGCCAGCGGTCGAAGGTGTCGCCGCGGACCCCCTCATCGAACAGCGCGACCAGCTCGGCCTCGGCCTCGGCCGCGGAGACGCCGAGCGTCTCCTGCGCGCGCGCGGCGACCGCCCGAAAACCGGAGCGCACGTACGCGGCCTCGGGGTAGAGCGTGTCGTCCAGATCAAGGACGACGGCTCGCCAGCGCGGCACGCTCCTCCTCGCGCAGGAACAGCGACTCGTCGTAGCGGGTCATGTACAGCCCGACCTCGTAGGCGCCGAGCTCGGGCAGGTCCAGCTCCATCCCGGCGGCCTGGGCGAGCAGCCAGTGCGGCGATCGCATGCCGGCGGCGAAGCCGAGCGGCGCGCCGCCGCCAAAGCGGGCGTTGACCTCGGTGAACGCCGGCGACCCGTCGTCGCGCCGCAGGCACTGGACGGTGATCGGCCCGCGCGCCTCGATCCCCTCGGCGATGCGCACGCAGTGGCGCACGATGTCGGGGTCGTGCACGGTCACGCCCTTGGACACCTCACCCGTGCGGACCTCCAGGCGCCGGCGCGAGACGACTGCGGTCGCGCGGCCGTCCTCGAGGCAGAGCACGTCGCTCGTGACCTCCGGCCCGGGCAGATGCTCCTGGACGATCGGCTCCGTCACGTGTGCGAGCCAGAAGTCGAGCTCCGCGCGGTCGTCGGCGCGGTGGGCGTCCACGCCGGCACTGCCGAAGCGGGGCTTCACGAAGACCGGGAACCTCAGGTCGGTCGCGGCCGCCGCCTCCTCCGAGGTCCAGCACGCCGGCGCGGGCACATCGAGGTCGGCGAACAGATCGGCCGTCGCCCGCTTGTCGGCCACCGTGACGGCCGCGGGCCCGGGCAGCACCATGGTCCGCGCGCCGGTTGCGTCGAGCGCATCGCGGTGGACGGCGAGCACGGGGACGTCGGGGTCGATCAGCGGTAGGACGAGCGCGATCCGCTCGCGGCCGCAGAGCTCGATCAGCGTGGAGACGTAGTGCGGCTCATCGGTCCGCGGCACCATGAAGACGTCGTCGCACTCGCCCAGCGCGGGCGCGAGCGGATCGATGTCGACGGCGAGGATGCGCCCGTCCACGCCGAGATCGGCGTACGCCCGGCGAAAGGCGCGGACCAGCTCGACGCGGCGGCCCACGCTGGTGAACAGCACGTTGACCGGCGCGCCGGTCACTCGCGCGGCCCCTCGAAGCGCGGCATGGTGGCGTGTCCCTCGGCGCTGACCCCCTCGCGACGCAGTACCCGCCAGATGCTCAGGCCGAGCACCCGGGCGTCCAACCACAGCGACCAGTGCCGGACGTAGTCGACGTCGGCCGCGAACTTCTCCTCCCAGCTCAGGGCATTGCGTCCCGCCGCGAGCGCCGGGCCGGCCATGCCCGGCGGCATCTCGTGGCGCCGCCATTGCTCCGCCGTGTAGAGCTCGCGGTACTCGGGCAGCAGCGGGCGGGGACCGACGAGAGACAGATCGCCTCGCAGGACGTTCACCAGCTCCGGCAGCTCGTCGAGCGTGAGCGCTCGCAGGAGCCGCCCCAGCCGCGTGATCCGTCGCTCGTCGTCGAGCGGGGCGCCCGGCCCGGGCGGGCGGCCGCGCATGGTGCGGAACTTCAGCAGGGTGAACTCACGGCCTCCGAGCCCCAGCCGGCGATGCCGGAACAGCACCGGCGGCCCCATCGTCAGCAGGATCCCCATCGCGATCAGCGCCATCACCGGGGAGAGGACGAGGAGTGCGGCCGCCGCCACGACGACGTCGATCGCACGCTTGACCGCGCGCTGGACACGGTGGCGCTGGGGAGCCATTCTGCCCGGAGGCTACCGGCACGCTCAGTACGATCGCGCGACGTGTCAGTGGCCCTGCAGGTCGTGTTCTGGGTCGCCGTCGGCCTGCTGGTGTATGCCCAGGCCGGCTATGCCGTGCTGCTCGCCGCGCTGGCGGGACTGCGCCGCCGCCGCCCGTCACCGGCGTCCGCCGAGGAGCCGGACGTGTCGTTGATCGTGGCCGCCTACCGCGAGGGGGACGTGATCGCCGCCAAGGTGGCGGACGCGCTGGCGCTCGACTACCCGCGCGGCCGACTCGAGGTGATCGTCGCCTGCGACGGCGCCGACTCGGCCACCGTCGAACGCGCCCGCGCGGCGGGCGCGGACCTCGTGCTCGAGCTCCCGCGCGCGGGCAAGACGGCCGCGCAGAACGCCGCGGTCCGCCGGGCCCGCGGCGACGTGCTCGCGTTCTCCGACGCCAACGCGCGCTGGCGGGGCGATGCGCTGCGGGCGCTGGTGGCGCCGCTCGCCGACCCCGAGGTCGGTTATGCGTGCGGTTCGTTGGAGCTCGTGGACGAGGGCGGCACCAATCAGGAGGGCGTGTACTGGCGCTACGAGACCGCCCTGCGCGCGCTCGAGTCGCGCGTCGCCTCGGTCACCGCGGGCAACGGCGCGATCTACGCGGTGCGCCGCGACGCCTACGTCGAGCTCGACTCCGCCTCCTCCCACGACCTGGCCTTCCCGTTCACGATGGTCAAGCGGGGCCGCCGCGCGGTGTTTGCCCCGGACGCCCGCGCCACCGAGCGCCCGGTCCCGTCGATCGAGGGCGAGTTCGCCCGCAAGCGGCGGATGATGCGGCGCGGGTGGCCGATCGTGCTGCGCGGCGGGATGCTGTCGCCGCGCGGCTACGGCCCGGCCTACGCGCTGATGATCGCCTCTCATCGCGTGCTGCGCTACGCCACGCCGTTCCTGCACCTGATCGCGCTCGCGGCCAACGTCGCGCTGGTCGCAATCGGCTCCGGGCCGCTGTACGTCGTCACGCTCGCGCTGCAGGCCGCCCTGCTCAGCGCCGCGCTGCTCGCCCCCGTCGTCCCGCTGCGTCCGCTGCTCCTGGCGCGCTACTACGTGCTCACGACCGCGTCGCCCGCGGCCGGGCTGTGGGACTGGCTGCGGCGGGGGCCGCTGCCCGCGTGGGATCCGGCCGAGGGGCGCGCTGAGGCGCCGCCTACTCGGGGACGGGGATGAACTCGGGACCCTTGAGGATGTAGGCGGCGCGGAAGGCGCGGAGCGCGTTCAGCGTGGCGGCGCCCTTGAACGTCGGACACGCGAGCCGGTGCGTCCAGGCCGTGGCGGCGACCGCATAGGGCATTCCGGTGGTGTTCTGGTAGAGCAGCTGCGCGAACCCTGCGGACTGACTGCCGGCCGGCGTCGCGGTGACCGGCTCCTTCATCAGGGTCTGCAGCTGCGCCACCTGGGCCGCGGGCAGCCCGGGGTGGTACTGG
>DASYIJ010000039.1:0-3260 GCA_035997675.1 Solirubrobacteraceae bacterium | reverse complement strand
AGCGGCGCCTGGGCGAGGGTCGGAGCACGGGGCGCCGGCCAGCGCTCTGCGTCTGCGCGCTGGACACCGAGCTGCTGGGCCACTGGTGGCACGAGGGCGTCGCGTGGCTGGACGCCGTGATCGACGAGGCGGGCGCGCAGGACGTCGCCCTCACGCGCCTCGACGAGGCAATCGCGCGTCGCGAGCCGGCGGTCCTCGACGACCCGCTGCCCGTCACCTCGTGGGGGACGCCACGCGACCTCTCGACCTGGGATGGGCCGGCGGTGGCGGACTTCGCCTGGCGCGCCCGCGCGGCCGAGCTGCGGGTCGCGGCCGCGGGGAACGCCGCCGGGGAGCGGGCGCTGCGCGAGTTGCTCGCCCTCCAGTCCTCGGACTGGGCCTTCATGGTCACGCGCGGGCTCTCGGGCGACTATCCGCGCGAGCGCGCGGCCGGCCACGCCGCCGCGCTCGACCGCGCCCTGGCCTCGATAGGCTCCGCCGAGGCCGGCCTGCGCAATCTCGCGCCCCAGCTGTCCCGCACAGCGCTGTGACCCGCGTCCTCATCCTGTCCTGGGAGTACCCGCCGCTGATCGAGGGCGGCCTGGCCCGCCACGTGCGCAAGCTCGCCGAGCAGCTGGTCGCGGTCGAGCAGGTCGAGGTCCACGTCCTCACGCGCGGGGACGAGCGGATGCCCGGCGAGGACGAGCTCGACGGCGTGTTCGTCCACCGGGTGCGCGAGCCCAGGCGGCCGCGCGACCTCGGCGAATTCGTGACCTGGGTCGAGCACATGAACGCGGACATGCTGGCCGCGGGGGTGGAGCTGGGCGACCGCTTCGACTTCGACCTCGTGCACGGTCACGACTGGCTCGTGGCGGTGGCCGGCGACCACCTCGCCAACCGCTTCCGCTGCCCGTTGGTCGTGACCATCCACGCAACCGAGTACGGGCGCCACCAGGGCTGGATCGACAAGCACCCGCAGTCGCACATCCACGGCGTCGAGCGCTGGATGGCCAACCGCGCCGACCGCGTCATCACCTGCTCGCACTACATGCGCGGCCACGTGGCCGACGTCTACGGCCTGGAGGAATCCCGCGTGACCGTGATCCCGAACGGGATCGACCCGCTGGACCTGCAGCCCGTCGACGACCTCGACCGGCTCCGCGCGCAGTTCGCCGCGCCCGACGAGCGGCTCGTCGTGCTCGTCGGCCGCCTCGTGTACGAGAAGGGCTTTCAGCTCGCGCTCGAGGCGCTGCCCGGGCTGGTCGAGCGCCTCGGCGACGTGCGCTTCCTCGTGGCCGGCTCGGGGACGCACGAGCAGGAGCTGCGTCGCCAGGCCGCGGAGCTCGGTCTGGACGCCCACGGGACGTTCCTCGGCTGGATCGGCGACGACGTCCTCCATTCGCTCTACCGGATCGCCGACCTCTGTGTCGTGCCCTCCATCTACGAGCCGTTTGGGCTCGTCGCGCTCGAGGCGATGGCCTCGGGCTGCCCGTGCATCGTGGCCGACACGGGCGGGCTGCGCGAGATCGTGCCCGAGGACGAGCGCGTCGGCCTGCGCTTCAACGGCGGCGACGCCGAGCACCTCGCCGTGATGGTCGAGCGGCTGCTCACCGACGACGTGCTGCGCGAGCGGCTGGTGGCCGAGGCGTCCGAGCACGTGCTGAGCTTCGACTGGGCCGACGTGGCGCGCCAGACCGCGGCGCTCTACGCCCAGCTGGGGCGGGCGGCGGTGTAAGGCACCGCGGTTCGCTGGCCGAGGTGATCGATTTCGGCCGGCCCCGCTGCTAGGTCCACCGCAGGGTGCGCGGCGCGTCCCGCATGCGGATCACCCGGGCCGGGATCCCGGCCACGACGGCGTTGTCGGGCACGTCGTTCGTCACGACGGCGCTGGTGCCGACCACGCTGTTGTCGCCCACCGTGACCCCGCGCAGGACGCAGGCGCCGTACCCGATCCAGCAATTGTTCCCGACGTTCACGTCGCGCTTGTAGATGCCCTGCAGGCGGATCGGTCGCTCGACGTCCACCACGCCGTGGTCGAAGTCGATCAGCATCACGCGGTCGGCGATCACGCACTCGCGGCCGATCGCCACGTGCTGGAACGCGGAGATCGTGCACTCCTGGCCCAGGACGGTCTTGGCCCCGATGCTGACCTCGCCCTCGTGCACCCGGATCTTGCAGCCGTGGCCGATCCACGACCAGCGTCCCAGCACCAGGCGCGCTCCGGGCTTGATCTCGAGCGTCACGCCGGGACCCACGAAGCACATCCCATCCGTGACCAGGCGGCGGCCGAAGCGCAGCTTCAGCCAACCCAGGCGGAGCAGCAGTCGCGCGTACTTCGGGCTGAGCATGCCGTGGGCGCGCAGGAAGCGCAGCAGCACCAAGGGCCCGCCGCGGCGCGGGGGTGGATCGCCGCGCACGGCGGCCGGAACGGCGTCGATCTCCGGTGGCGGGGCGGCGACGGGGTCCACGCGGGGAAGGCTAGTGCCCCGCTGGTGCGATGATGCCCCGCCGATGGCCGCCGACCCGGATCTTGCGAAACGCCTGGTCGCGGGCGACAAGCGCGCGCTCGCGCGCGGGATCTCGCTCGTCGAGGACGACGACCCCGCGGGATGGGACCTCGTGCGCGAGGTCTACCCGCGCACCGGGCAGGCGTCGGTGGTCGGGTTCACCGGCCCGCCCGGGGTCGGCAAGTCGACTCTTATCGGCGCGTTGACCAAGTCCCAGCGCGAGGCCGGACGCGACGTCGCCGTGCTGTCGGTCGATCCCTCGTCGCCGTTCACCCGCGGCGCGCTGCTCGGCGACCGCATCCGCCTGTCGGAGCACTTCCTCGACCCGGGCGTGTTCATCCGCTCGATGGCCAACCGGGGGGCGCTCGGCGGGCTCTCCGAGGCGGCATTGCAGGCCGCGCTGCTGATGGACGCCGCCGGCAAGGACGACGTGTTCGTCGAGACCGTGGGCGTGGGGCAGGCCGAGGTCGACATCATCGACCACGCCGACACGATCGTGCTCGTGCTCCAGCCGGGCTCGGGGGACTCGATCCAGGCGCTGAAGGCCGGCGTGATGGAGATCCCCGACGTGATCGTCGTCAACAAGGCCGACCACCCGCTGACCGACACCATGCTCCGCGAGATCCGCGGGGTGCTGCACCTGGGGCCGCAGGCCGATTGGGAGATTCCCGTGCTCACGACCGAGGCGGCTCACGGCAAGGGGGTCGAGGAACTGGCCACCGCGCTGGCCGAGCATCGCGCCCACATCGAGCGCGAGGGCACGCTGACCGAACG
>DASYIJ010000352.1:0-1704 GCA_035997675.1 Solirubrobacteraceae bacterium | reverse complement strand
CCGACCGGCGCGCTGTTCCGTACCGAGTTCGGCACGGTGGTCGTCCAGGAGGACGTGTGCAACGGCTGCGGCTACTGCGTCAGCGCCTGCCCCTTCGGCGTGATCGATCGCCGCGAGGACGACGGCCGCGCCTGGAAGTGCACCCTCTGCTACGACCGCCTCGAGGACGGTCAGGAGCCGGCCTGCGCCAAGGCCTGCCCGACCGACTCGATCCAGTTCGGTGAGCTCGACGACCTGCGCGAACGTGCACAGGGACGCGTGACGGAGCTGCGCAACGCCGGGGTCGAGGAGGCGCGGCTGTACGGCGAGGACCCGTCGGACGGGGTGAGCGGGTTCGGCGCCTTCTTCCTCCTGCTCGACGAGCCCGAGACCTACGGGCTGCCGCCCGACCCCGTCGCCACGACGCGGGACCTGCCGGCCATGTACCGCTCGGCCGCCGTGGCCGCGGGCGCGCTGCTGGCCGGCGTGGCGGCGGCGTTCGCGGGAGGCAGAAGGTGAGCCGGGGACGCGGCGAGGCCGCCATGGTCCCGCGCGCCGAGCCCGCCTCCTACTACGGACGCCCCGTGATCAAGGCGCCTGTGTGGTCCGCCGAGGTGCCGTGGTACTTCTTCGCGGGCGGCCTGGCCGGGGCCTCGGCCGTGCTGGGCGCGGCGGCGGACGCCACGGGCAACCACACGCTGGCACGCCGCGCCTGGCTGCTCGCGGTGGCCGGGGTGAGCGCCAGCCCGCCGCTGCTCATCTCCGATCTGGGCCGCCCCGCGCGCTTCATGAACATGTTGCGCGTGTTCAAGGTCACGTCGCCGATGAGTGTCGGCTCATGGGTTCTCGCGGCGAGCGGCGGCGCCACGACCGTCGCCGCCGGCCACGAGCTGTTCGGCTGGTTCGGGCGGCTGGGCCCGCTCGCGAAGGTCGCATCGACGGCGCTCGGGCCGGCGCTGGCGACCTACACCGGCGTGCTGGTGGCGGACACGGCCGTGCCCGCGTGGCACGAGGCGCGGCGCGAGCTTCCCTTCGTCTTCGCGGGCAGTGCGATGGCGAGCGCGGGCGCGGCGAGCGCGGCGCTGACGCCCCGGTCGCACGCCGGGCCGGCCCGCCGGCTGACCGTGAGCGGGGCGGTCCTCGAGCTCGGCGCCGCCGAGCTCATGACGCGCCGGCTCGGCAGCCTGGCGGAGCCCTACCGAACTGGGCGCGCCCGGCGCCTGGCGCAGGCCGCCCGCGCGCTCACGGCCGCCGGCGCCGCACTTGTGGGCGCGCGTGGGCACAGGAGTCGCGCGACTGCGATTGCCGGCGGCGGCGCCGTGCTCGCCGGGGCCGTCTGCCAGCGCTGGGCGGTGTTCGAGGCGGGCCGGGAGTCGGCGGCGGATCCGAAGTACACGGTGGAGCCCCAGCGTGAGCGGCTGCGGCGGGCCGCCGGCGACTAGCGACTCGCGACTCGCGACTTCCACTACGGTCCGCGCCATGCCCGACGCGATCGTGATCGGAGCCGGTCCGAACGGCCTCGTGGCGGCCAACCACCTCGCCGATGCCGGCTGGGACGTCCTCGTGCTCGAGGCCAACGACGAGGTCGGCGGAGCGGTGCGCTCCGCGGAGCTCGTCGAGCCCGGCTTCACCTCCGACCTGTTCTCGGCCTTCTATCCGCTGGCCGTCGCCTCGCCGGCCATCCGTGCCCTCGCGCTCGAGGAGCACGGCCTGCGCTGGCGTCGC
>DASYIJ010000327.1:0-13037 GCA_035997675.1 Solirubrobacteraceae bacterium | reverse complement strand
GGCGACGGCTGCGGGGTGCCGTAGAAGAGCACGACGTTCCCGGCGGCCAGCGCCGTCAACAGCTGGTCGTTGGACAGCCGCGTGCCGTCGCGCGTCACGGGCGCCGGCACATGCGGACCACTCGTCGGCGGGTCGGAGTTATACGGCTGCGGCGGTCGCTGCCCGGGCGCCAAGAGGGCCGCACCCTGATCGGCGAACTCCTGACCGGGGCCGCTCGACGTGCGCGACACGGGCGCGCTGTCGCGGCCGGAGAAGAATGCGATCAGCCCGACGACCCCGGCCACCGCCACGATGATCGCGGCCAGGACGCCCGCGGCGCGCCGCACTCAGCCAGCCGAGCGCGGTGCCGGCTTGCGGGAGCTCGGCCGGGCGCCGGGGCGCCCGCGCGGCATGTCGATGCCGAGCGCAGGGCGGCCGTTGCCCACCTTGTCCTCGGCCTTGGCGTCCTTCGCGGCCTTGCCGTCGGCGACCACGCCCGCGGCGAGGGCGAGCTCGTCGATCGCCGCTCCCAGGTCCCGGCCCACCTGCTCGAGGTCGGGCATGGCGTCGAAGTCCCCGAGCAGGCCGAAGTTCAGCCGGCCGTGGTAGCTCATGATCGCAATGCCCAGCGCCACGTTCTGTGTCAGCGGCACCTGCGGGTACAGCGCGGTGAGGCGCCGCCCGAGCATGTACAGCTCGAACTGAGGCCCCGGGACGTTCGTGACCACGAGGTTGAAGAAGCGTTGCCGGGCCTGCAGCCGCGCGGCCTGGGACATGATGGTCGGCGGCGCGAAGTCGGCCAGGTCGGTGAGCACCTGAGCGCCGACGGCCTGGCCGGACTCCTTGAGGCCGCCCATCGCGTCGTGCACGACCTGGAAGCACTCGACGGGGTCCTCGAGATCGACCGGCAGCGGCGCGGACATCGCGGCCACGCGGTTGCCGAGCGCGCCGCGCTCGGCCTCGGCGCGGATCGACACCGGCACCATCGCCTTCAGCCGCATCCCGTCCGTGTCGATCCCGCGGCCGCGCAGGAAGCGCCCGAGCGCGAGCGACACGCCGGCGAGCACGACGTCGTTGACGGTGCCGCCCAGCTCGTTCTTGATCGCCTTGAACTGGTCGAGGTCGCCCTCGACCCAGGTGAAGCGCCGGTGCGGCCCGATCGTCACGTTCAGCGGGCTGGACGGGGCGCCGCCGCCGGCGAACGCGAAGGCACCGAGGGCGGACAGGCTCTCGCGGGCGCGGCCGATCATCTGGCGCGGCCCGCGCAGCGCGGCACGCGCTCCCCGCACGATCTCGCCCGGAACCGTCGCGCGCTCGAGCAGCGCGTCGGCGAACAGTTGGGCCCCACTGGGCTCCGGCCCCGGAACCCACGGCTCGGGCTCCGGCGTCGGCGTCGGGTCGCGGGCGGTGTCGAACAGCACGGTCGTCACGTCCACGCCCGACACGCCGTCGACGAGGGCGTGGTGCGTCTTGCTGATCATCGCGAAGCGGTCGCCGCTCAACCCGCTGACGAGCCAGATCTCCCACAGCGGCTTCGAGCGATCCAGCTCCTGCGAGAACAGCCGCCCGGCGAGCCTCTTGAGCTCCGCCTCCGTGCCGGGGCGCGGCAGCGCCGTGTGGCGGATGTGGTACTCGGGGTTGAAGTGCGGGTCGTCCACCCACACCGGGCGCCCCTGCTGCAGCGGAACGAACGCGAGCCGCTGGCGGTAGCGCGGCACGAGATGCAGGCGGCGCTGGATCTGGTCGATCAGCTCCTGGTGGGTGGGCTCGGCGCCGTCGAACACGAGCACGGCGCCGACATGCATGTGCGCGGAGTCGCGCTCGAGGTGCAGGAACGAAGCATCGAGCCCGGTGAGTCGGTCGGGTCTTGCCACGCGCTGATTCTCCCTCACGCGAGCCGAGTGTGGCAAGGGCGGCTAGCGTTTCCCTCCGTGAGCGTGCCCGGCGAACCCCACGACGACGCCATGCGGCCGTTCTACGAGGACCTCGCGGCGAACCTGCCGCCCGGCGCCGAGTGGTTCGATGTCCACACGCACACCGGCGCCAACGACCCCGATGGCTTCCGCTGTACGGCCGAGGAGGTGCTGGGGGCCCTCGACCGCGCCGGCCACGCCCAGGCGCTCGTGTTCGCGATGCACGAGCCCGACGGCTACCCGGCCGCGAACGACCGCGTGCTCGCCGAGGCCGAGGCGTCCGCCGGCCGGCTGCGTGCGCTCTGCCGCCTGGATCCGCACGCCGATCCGGTACCGGAGGCGCGCCGCTGCCTGGAGGCCGGCGCCGTGGGCATCAAGCTGCACCCGCGGGCGGAGGGCTTCCAGCTCTCCGAGCCCGCGGTGGAGGAGATCGTCGCTCTGGCGGACGAGCGCCGCCTACCGGTTCTCGTGCACGCGGGCCGGGGGATCCCGGCCCTCGGGCGGGACGCGGTCGCGCTGGCCGAACGCCACCCCGGCGCGCGCATCGTGCTCGCCCATGCGGGCATCAGCGACCTGTCCTGGATCTGGGCCGAGGCCCGCCGGCTTCCCAACCTGTTCTTCGACACCAGCTGGTGGAACGTCGCCGACCTGACCGCGCTGTTCGCGACGGTCGCCCCCGGCCAGATCCTCTATGGCAGCGACATCCCCTACGGCAGCGGGATCTCGTGCGGGCTGATCGTGCTGCGCCTCGCCGCCAGCGTGGGCCTCGATCCCGAGGTCACGGGCGAGATCGTCGGCGGTCAGCTCCGGCGGCTGCTCGCCGGGGAGGATCCGGCCGATCTGGGCCCGGCGCCCGGCCCGCCGCAGCGTCCCCCGTGGCTGGCCGCCGCCCGCGCCCTGACCCATCTCGAAGGCGCGATTTCGCGCGCGTTCGGCGGCGCGGATCCGAGCGAGCCCCTCGCCCTGGCGCGCCTGGCCTGCGAGGTTCCGGTCGACGATCCGCAGGAGCCGCTGTTGCGCGCCGTCCGCGCGTTGACCGAAAGGGCCGAGGCCGCCGTGGAGGCCGATGCCGGGCGCTTCGCGGTGAGCTTTCCCACGCTTGCCGCCTCGGTGCTCGCGGGCACGCCCGGCGTCGCCGTTCCCGCTGTGTGACCACCCTCACAGGCATGTGTGACGGTGGTCACAGCAGACCGATTTTTCGCCACTAGCCTCCGAACAGCTGTTCGACTGCCTAATCACCGCTGCACGATGCGGCGGTGAACGGGGGACCCACTGCAGGGGTGGCGCAGCTGTTGCCGCGCCTGCCGGGGCGAATCGTGGGCTGATGCCCGCGTAGCGCCGCCGCCCGGACTGTCCCAGATACCCGGTCGGCCGCGCGAGCCCGACAGCTAACCCCGTAGGCGCCGGCTCGACGAACGCAAGGAGGTCGACCTCTTCATGAGGCCGAAGATGAACGCGCGCGTCGCGACTGCCCTGACGGTGGCGGGCGCGCTCTCGATAACCATGTTTGCTGCCACCAGGGCGCCCGCGAGCGCGCCGGCGCAGCCCGATCCCCAGCTCGCGATGACCATCCCCGACCGGACCCTGGCCTACGGGCAGTCGCTCGTCGTCACGGGTCGCGTGCCGGCCCAGTCGGCCGGACGCCGCCTGGTGCTCGAGTTTCGCCCGCGGGGCGCGGACTGGGCCCCGGCCGCCACGACGACCCCGGCGGCCGACGGCCGCTACCGCTTCCGCGTCCGGGCCGAGCGCTCGGGCGACGCTCGCGTGAGCTTCGCCGATGGCGCCGCAGCCACGCGGACCGCGGGCGGCCCGACGCCGTCGCCGACGGCGGGGGCGGCGGGCACCGTGCAGCCCGTCAGCGTGGCCGGCACGTTCGCCGGGCACTGGGGCGCGATCGACGTGAACGCCGGTCGTGTCGCGGTCCTGCGCGGCACGCTGCGACCCGGCGTCGCCGGCCGCCGAGTGACCCTCGAGCGACCGGGCCGCCACGTGCTGGCCAGCGCCACGACCGGCGCCGACGGCCGCTTCGTGGTCAGGTACCGGACGTCCGGGGCCGGGACGACGCCGCTGCGCCTGCGCTTCCGGGGGGATCGCGTGAACGCGGCCGCCTGGAGCCCGGCCGGCGTGGTGAACGCCTACAACCAGTCCTATGCCTCCTGGTATGAGGACGGCGGCGCCACCGCGTGCGGCTTCCATGCCCACTACGGCGTCGCGCACCGCACCCTGCCGTGCGGGACCAAGGTGGCGATCCGCTACGGCGGTCGCAGCGTCGTGGCCACGGTCGACGACCGCGGGCCCTTCGTCGGCGGTCGCGACTGGGACCTCAACGGCGCGGTGGCCGGCGCCCTCGGGTTCGACGGCACCGGTGCCATCTGGGTCAGCCGCTGACCGAAACGCGGCATCCCGAACAGTGCGAAGGGCTCCCGATTCGGGAGCCCTTCGTGCGTCTGGGCCCCGGCGTACGCTGGGGAAACCATGCGCGCGATCGCCCACGTGGACCTGGATGCGTTCTACGTCAGCGTGGAGCTGCTGCGCCGGCCCGAGCTGCGCGGACTGCCCGTTGTCGTCGCCGGCAGCGGCCCGCGTGCGGTCGTCACGACCGCCTCGTATGAGGCCCGCAAGTTCGGCGTGGGGTCGGCGACCCCGGCGTCGCGGGCGCGGCGCCTGTGCCCCGACGCGGTGTTCGTCGCGCCCGACTTCGACGCCTACCGCGCCGTCTCGCGCGAAGTGATGGAACGCGTCCGCGCGACCGTCCCGACGGTGGAGGTCGCGGGCCTCGACGAGGCGTACCTGGATCTCAGCGGCCTCGTCGCCCCGCACGCGGCGATGCGCCGCCTCGTGGCGGACGTCCGGGCGGCGACCGGACTCGGCTGCTCGGTCGGCATCGGGCCGAGCAAGCTCGTGGCCAAGGTGGCCTCGGACGCCGAGAAGCCGCGCGGCTTCGTGGTGCTCTCGCGCGAACAGGCCTGTGCGCGCTTTGCGCAGGCGCCGCCCGGCCTGCTCCCCGGCGTCGGGCCGAAGACCGCCGAGCGCCTCGACCGAATGGGCATCGCCACGATCGCGGCGCTCGCCGCCGCCTCGCCCGACGCCCTCGCCGAGCGCTTCGGGGCGCGGCTCGGCCCGTACCTCGCACACCGGGCGCGCTTCGAGGACGACTCGCCGGTGACCTCGGTCCGCGTCGCCGTCAGCGAGTCGCGTGAGACGACGTTCGACCGCGACATCGCCGCACTGGAGGAGATGGAGGAGGTCCTCGATCGCCTCACGGATCGGTTGTGTGCGGCGCTGGTCAAGCAGGACCGGCGCGGCCGGACCATCGGCATCAAGGTTCGCCTCGACGACTTCTCGACGCACACCCGCGCCCGGACGGTCGCGCGGGCGCTGAACGACGTGGCCGAGGTCGGTGCGATCGCCCGCGAGCTGCTGCGGGAGTTCGCCCCGCCCAGGCCGGTCAGGTTGCTCGGCGTGCGCGTGGCGAGCTTCGAGGCCGCGGCCGACGACGCCGCTCCGCAGCTCGCCCTGCCCGTGTAGCGTTCGCTGCGTGCCGCACGTGGACGTCAACGGCAGCCCGCTGTACTACGAGCGCCGGGGGAGCGGAGAGCCGCTCCTGCTGATCCAGGGCATGACCGGCAACCACATGCACTGGGGCGAGCCGTTTCTCTCGTTGATCGAGCCGGACTTCGACGCGATCTACTACGACCACCGGGGGATCGGGCGCTCCGCCGCGGTCACCGATCCGTTCTCGATCGGCGACCTGGCCGACGACGCGATCGCCCTGCTCGACCTGCTCGAGATCGAGGACGCCCACATCGTGGGCATCTCGATGGGCGGGATGACGGCACAGGAGGTCGCGCTGCGCCATCCGGACCGCCTGCGGACGCTCACCCTCGGCTGCACCTTCGCCGGAGGCCCCGACAGCACGCCGACCGACCCCGCGGTCGTCATGCGCCTCGGCGAGCTGTTCATGTCGGGCAAGATCGGCGAGGCCTTCGCCGAGGGGCTCCGGCTCAACGTCTCTCCCGAGTTCGCGGCCGACGACGCCAACCTGGCACCGTTCCGCAAGATCGCCGAGGAGCTGCCCATGGAGCTTCCGATCATGCTGGCGCAGCTCCAGGCGATCTCCACGCACGACACGAGCGCGCGCCTGCACGAGATCGAGGCGCCGACGCTCATCGTGCACGGGTCGGCGGACCAGATCCTGCCCGTCGCCAACGCCCGTCACATGGCCGGGCTGATGCCCCGGGCGCGGCTCGAGATCTTCGACGGCGTCGGTCACCTCTTCTGGTGGGAACGCCCTGAGCGCTCGGCCGAGCTCGTGCGCGAGCACGCGGCGACCGGCGCGGCGGCCGCCCAGTAGCGCCCGAGCCGCTCAGTACAGCGCGGCCGCCAGGCGGCGGCGGTACTCGCGGGCGCGAGGGTCCTCGGCCCCGAGTTCGTCGAGCACACCCACGATGGCGCGGCGCAGGTCGTCGCGCGCGCCGTCGGCGCTCGCGGCGAGGGACTCGAGCAGCTTGTCGAGCGCGCCCTCGACGTCGCCGGCGTCGAGCGCCGTGAAGGCTTCCTGAAGGTCGGAGTCGCCGTCCTGCTGCAGGCGGATGCGGGCGGCCAGCCCGTCGGCGCTGAAGTCGCCCACGATCGGCTCGACCAACTCGAGCGCCTCGTCGACCTCGCCGCGGCCCAGGAGGAGACGGGCGAGGGGTACGGCGGCGTCGGCGCGGCGGGGCTCGAGTTCGACCGCGCGACGCAGCGAGGCCTCGTCGCCCGTCTGGACGAGCGCGTCCGCCTCGGAGGGGACCAGCCCGTCGAAGAATCGCTCGACCTTGGGAGGCGGCTGGGCGCCGACGAACTCGTCGACGACGCGGCCGTCCCGGAACGCCTTGACGGCCGGGATGCCCTGGATGCCGAACGCCTGCGAGATCGCGGGATTGGCGTCCGTGTCGAGCTTGGCGAGCACGACCTTGCCCTCGCGCTTGGCGGCCTCGCGCTCGAGCACAGGGGTGAGCTGGCGGCACGGGCCGCACCACTCGGCCCAGAAGTCCACGACCACGGGCGTGGCCTTGGACCGCTCGAGGACCTCGGTCTCGAAGGTGTCCTCTGTCACGTCGATGACCATGCGTTCTAGGGTAGACCGCGTGGCCACCCGGACAACGGTCGAGCGCGGCGGCGTGGGCCTGTCGGTCGAGGAGGCAGGGGAGGGGATCCCGGTCGTCCTGCTGCACGGGCTGACGGCGACCCGGCGGTACGTCGTGATGGGCTCGCGGGCGCTCGAACGCTCCGGCCACCGGGTCGTCGCCTACGACGCGCGCGGCCACGGGCAGTCGACGCCGGCACCCGCGGCCGACGCATACGGCTACGACGAGCTCGCCGCCGACCTGGCGGCGGTGCTCGAGAGGCTCGAGGTCGGGCGCGCGGTGCTCGCCGGCGCGTCGATGGGGGCCCACACGATCCTGCGGCTCGCGCTCCAGGCGCCCGAGCGCGTGGCCGGGGTGGTGGCGATCACGCCGGGCTATGACCCGCGGACGGCCGACGATCCCGACCGGCTCGCGCGCTGGGACGCCCTCGCCGCCGGCCTACGCGAGGGCGGTGTGGAGGGGTTTGTGGCCGCCTACGGCGAGCCCGCCGTGCCCGAACGCTGGCGCGGCACCGTCCGGCAGGTCCTGCACCAGCGCATCGGCGCCCACCAGCATCCCGCCGCCGTGGCCGACGCGCTGTCCGTCGTGCCGCGATCGCACCCGTTCGTCGCGATCGAGGACCTCGCCGCGATCGCCGCCCCGGTCGTCGTCGTGGCCAGCCGTGACGAGGCCGATCCGGAGCACCCGTTCGCGCTCGCGCAGGCCTACGCCGACGCGATCCCGGGCGCCCGGCTGGTGGCCGAGGATGCGGGGCAGTCTCCGCTCGCCTGGCAGGGCGGCCGGCTGTCTGCCGTGATCGCCGAGGCCGCGTCAGGCGCCGATTCGCCGTAGCGCCGCACGCACCGCGGCGCGCTCGAGCGTCGCGCTCGTGGGCGTCCCGGAGCTCGCCAGCATCACGAGCGCCATGCGACGGCCCTTCGCGGCGCCGACCACGTCGAGGTAATGCGTCCTCGAGCGGCGTCCGCCCAGACCCTGACGTACCGCCAGTCGAGTCGCCCTCACGCTGCTGCCGAGTCCGCCGGTCAGCAGCAGACTGTTGGAAGTGCTGGTGCGCAGTCGCGTGGAGGTCAGCAGGCCCCGGAGGCAGCGCAGGCTCGACGAGGAGAGCGCCTCGGCGAGCGTCGCCCGGGCCTGCGCCGCGGTGGCGAAGGTGGCCGATGCCGCGCCGATCCACTGTCCACCGGCGTGGCGGGTGTATAGGCCCGACGAGGTCGTCGTGGGCGCGGTCTCACTCGGGCCGCCACCCGCCTTGCACGAGCTCGACAGGGTGTTGACGTTCATCAACTTGCCCACCACGCCGAGGTCGTCGAGGCCCTTTTTGGCGGTGCGCCAACCGCCGCCCGGAAGCTCGCTGCTGCGCAACGCCGCCGGCCCCGTGGCCGGGGGCCGGGTGCTCGACGGCGGCTTGCCGACGGTGTCGCCGGATCCCGAGGGGATGAAGACGTTGCCCGCGATGTCGTCGTCGTCCTTGATGATCCTCACGGTGGAGTTCCCGCCGCAGCTGAACGTGTTGGCTCCCTTGGTCGGCGCGGAGATCTCGCAATGGACGCTCGGACCCGGGTTGGCGAAGTTGATGAAGGTGTGGCACCCCCAGGTGAGCGGAATCCCGGTGTTGGTGAGCACGGCGCCGGCGCCCTGCGTGGGCACTCCGATGGCGGCGAAGGTCACGTATTGCGCGATCGAGGCCGGGTTCGGCATGACCGGCGTGTAGAGGATCGGGCGCACGTTCGTCTGCGCACCCGTCTTGTTGAACACGAAGATCGTGCAGGTGTCCTTCCACGCCCACGCCTCAGCGCGGGAGGGGCGGAGGGCAGCCGCTCCGACGAATACGGAGCCGAGCACCACGGTCGCGACGATCATTGCGCCGAACCGGCGCGCACGCGCGCCCATCGGACCGATCTCCGAGCATCCCATCCAGATCCCCTCACCTCGTAGAAGCGGCGTGACGATTCACGCCGCGGCGCGACGCTACCAGCGGGACGGACCCGTCGCCGGTACTCGGGAAATCGAGCGACAGCTTTGGAGAGCTACGGCAAGCAAACTCCTGGAACGTTGGCGCAGCGGCGGTCGGCGCGTGTGGAGTGACGCGGGCCGGGGCGACGCTCGGACGTAGGCTTGGACGTCATGAGCGGCTCGCGAACGACCGGCTACAGCGGCACTCCGCTGCCGAAGAAGCTGGGGATCAAGGAGGGTGCCGCCGTCGCCTTCCTCGACCCGCCCGCGGACTTCGCCGACACGCTCGGGCCGCCGCCGGACGGCGTGACCGTGCGGGACCGGCTGCGCGGGCCGCTCGACGTCATCGTGTTCTTCACCGTCCGGCGCGCCGACCTCGAGCGCCGGATCGGGCGGTGCAAGGCGGCCCTCGATCCCGCGGGGAGGTTGTGGATCGCCTGGCCGAAGCGCGCGTCGAGGGTGCAGACGGACATGACCGAGGACGTCGTGCGCGACGTCGCACTGCCGCTCGGCCTGGTGGACAACAAGGTCGCCGCGATCGACGAAACCTGGTCCGGGCTCCAGCTCGTGATCCGCAAGGAGCTGCGGTGAACGGCAAGGTGGTCGTCGTGACCGGCGCGAGCTCCGGTATCGGGGCCGCCGCGGCGGCCGAGCTGGCCGGGCTCGGCGCCACCGTCGTGCCTGTGGGACGCGACCGGCGACGCCTGGCCAAGGTCGCCGTGGAGGTGGGCGGAGAGCCGCTCCAGGCCGACTTCGCCTCGCTGGCCCAGGTCCGGCGCCTGGCCGACGAGCTGCTCGAGCGTCACGCCGGCATCGACGTGCTCGTCAACAACGCCGGACTCGTGACGAGCGGGCGGGAGCTGACCGAGGACGGCTATGAGAAGACCTTCGCGGTCAACCACCTCGCCCCGTTCCTGCTCACCAATCTCCTGCTCGAGCGCCTGCGGGCATCGGCGCCCGCGCGGGTGATCACGACGAGCTCGGGGGCGCACGGGGGCGGGCGCCTGGACTTCGACGATCTCCAGGGCGAGCGGTCGTGGTCGATGATGCGGGCCTACGGCACTTCGAAGCTGGCCAACATCCTCTTCACCCGCGGGCTGGCCATGCGCGTCGACGCCGCCGAGGTCACGGCCAACTGCCTGCATCCCGGCGTGATCAACACGAAGCTGGGAGGCGGGGCCGGCCGCCTGGCCGGACTCATGTGGACGCTCGGCCGTCCGTTCTTTGGATCGCCGCGTCGCGGGGCCTCGACGATCGTGTACCTGGCGACGTCCGAGGAGGGGGGAGAGGTCACCGGCGGCTACTACGAGAGCTCCCGGCCCGTCGGCACGAGCGCCGCCGCCGCCGACATCGACCTGGCCGATCGACTGTGGCACGAGAGCGAGCGTCTCGTCGGCCTGGAACCGAGCGGATCGAGATAGGATCGGCCGCAGGATGCGCGTCTTCCTCACAGGTGCCACGGGGTTCATCGGCGGCGGGATCGCGCGGGCTCTGCGCGAGCGCGGCGACGAGGTCCGTGCGCTCGTCCGCAGCCCGGAGAAGGCCACGGAGCTCGAGCAGGCCGGGGTCGAGCTCGTCGCCGGCTCGCTGGCCGACCGCGACGCCATCCGGAGCGCGATGGAGGGCTGCGACGCCGCGATCCACAACGCCGCGGTGTACGAGATCGGCATCAAGAAGTCCGAGCGACCGGCGATGTACGAGGCCAACGTGGTCGGGACCGAGAACGTGCTCGACGCGGCGCTCGACGCCAAGATCCCGAAGGTCGTGTACGTCTCGACGGTCGGGGTCTTCGGGAACACCCAGGGCGAGATCGTCGAGGAGGGCTACGAGCACCAGGGGGAGTACTGCTCCTACTACGAGGAGACCAAGGTGCTCGCCCACAAGGCGGCCGAGAAGCTGATCGCCCAGGGGCTGCCGTGCGTGATCGTGCAACCCGGCGGCGTCTATGGCCCCGACGACCATTCCGCCGTGGGCGACCTGATCGACCGCTTCGCGGCGGGCAAGCTGCCGGCCATGGTGTTCGGGGACCTCGGCTTCAACCTCGTGCACCGCGACGACGTCGTCGCCGGCGTGCTGCTGGCGCTCAACAGTGGAGTCCCCGGCGAGGCCTACATCCTCGGCGGTGAGATCACGACGATGCGCGGGATGATCGAGACGCTCGCCGGCATCGTCGACCGAAAGCCGCCGCGGCTGAACATGCCGGTGACCGTCCTGCGCATCTCGCGCCCGCTCGGTCCGGTGATGGGCCCCGCGCTCGGCTTCCCGCCCAACTTCGGCGAGCTCATCTCCGCGTCGGACGGCGTGACCTACTGGGCGCGCCACGACAAGGCCGTGCGGGAGCTGGGCTACGCGCCGCGCACGCTCGAGCAGGGGCTGCGCGACACGCTCTCCGCCGAGGGCAAGCTGCCCACACCGGCCTGAGGGGCGGGGGCGTGGGCCCCGTTGACTGCCCACTTATCGTTCGTAAGTAATGGAGGAGACCCGCAAGACCGAGGTGCGCCGGATCGCGCGCCTGTTCCGCCCCTACCGCGCGCGGCTGAGCGCGGTGCTTGCGCTCATCCTCCTGTCGGCCGGCCTCGGGATGGTCTCGCCGTTCCTGCTGCGCCAGGTGCTCGACACGGCGATCCCGACCCGCGACACCACGCTCCTGACCTGGCTGGTGCTGGGCATGATCGGGATCTCGATCGCCACCGGCGCGCTCGGCGTCGCGCAGACGTGGATCTCCAACGTCGTGGGCCAGCGCGTCATGCACGACCTCCGCTCGGCGGTCTACCGCCATCTCCAGCGGTTGTCGCTCGCCTTCTTCACCCGCACGAGGACGGGGGAGGTTCAGTCGCGCATCGCCAACGACATCGGCGGCGTGCAGAACGTGGTCACGAGCACCGCCACCTCGATCGTCTCCAACGTGACGACGGTGATCGCCGCCCTGGTCGCGATGGTGGCCCTCGACTGGCGCCTCGCCGTCTTCTCGCTCGCGCTGCTGCCGTTCTTCGTCTGGCTGACGCGTCGGGTGGGCCAGGAGCGCAAGCGCATCGCGGCCTCGCGCCAGGGGCGCATGGCGGACATCTCCTCGCTGGTCGAGGAATCCCTCTCCGTCTCGGGCATCCTGCTCGGCAAGACGATGGGGCGCTCGCCGGAGCTGGCCGACCGCTTCGCGCGCGAGTCCGAGGCACTGGCCGACCTGGAGGTGCGCTCGCGCATGGCCGGGCGCTGGCGCATGGCGTCCGTCCAGATGAGCTTCGCGATCATGCCGGCGGCCGTGTACTGGTTTGCCGGGCAGAGCATCGCGGGTGGCTCGCACGCGATCTCGATCGGCACGCTGGTGGCGTTCACCACGCTCCAGACGCGGCTGTTCTTCCCGATCCAGTCGCTGCTGTCCGTCGGCGTCGACGTGCAGAGCTCGCTCGCCCTGTTCGACCGCATCTTCGAGTACCTGGACCTGCCGGTCGACATCAGCGAGCGTGAGGGCGCCGTCGCGCTCGATCCCGCCGCCGTGCGCGGCGAGGTCAGCTTCCGGGCGGTCGACTTCGCCTACGACGCCGGCGGCGAGGCGACGCTGCAGGGCATCGACATCGAGGTCCCGGCCGGAACGCACACGGCGATCGTGGGCGAGACCGGGTCGGGCAAGACGACCCTCGGCTATCTCGTCGCGCGCCTGTACGACCCCGCGGCCGGGACGATCGCCATCGACGGGATCGACGTGCGCGACCTGTCGTTCGCCTCGCTCGCGGGCACCGTCGGCCTCGTCTCGCAGGAGACCTACCTCTTCCATGCGACCATTCGCGAGAACCTGCGCTTCGCCGCGCCCACGGCGAGCGACGAGGAGCTCGAGGCGGCCGCTCGCGCCGCGCAGATCCACGACCTGATCGCCGGCCTGCCCGAGGGCTACGACACGGTCGTGGGGGAGCGGGGGTACCGCTTTTCCGGCGGAGAGAAGCAGCGCATCGCGATCGCCCGCACGGTCCTGCGCAACCCGCCGGTGCTGGTGCTCGACGAGGCCACCAGCGCGCTGGACAACCAGACGGAGCGGGCCGTGCAGGCCGCGCTGGACGAGCTCGCCGAG
>DASYIJ010000279.1:0-5344 GCA_035997675.1 Solirubrobacteraceae bacterium | reverse complement strand
GGCCGACGACGAGTCCTTCCCCCTGGCCGGCGTCAGGCTGCTGGCGCCGGTGCCCGATCCGGGCACGATCTACGCCATCGGCCTCAACTACGCGGCCCACGCCCAGGAGACCGGCGGCGAGGCTCCCGAGCGCCCGATCGTTTTCGTCAAGGTGCGCAACTCGGTGGCCCCGCCCGGTGGGCCCGTGCGCTGCCCGGCGGTCGTGCGCCGGCTCGACTACGAGGGTGAGATGACCGCGGTGATCGGGGACGACGGCGCGGTCGCCGGCTACGCCGTGGCCGACGACGTGAGCGCGCGCGACCTGCAGGGGCGCGAGCCGCAGTGGACCCGGGCCAAGGGCGCCGACACGTTCTGCCCCTGGGGACCGTGGGTGACGACGGCCGACGAGGTCGCGGACCCCGAGGCGTTGCGGCTGCGCACCTGGGTGAACGGCGAGCTGCGTCAGGACGCCACCACGGCCGACCTGATCTTCGGCATCGACGAGCTGGTGGCCTTCCTGTCCGAGACCCACACGCTCTCGCCCGGCGACCTGATCCTCACCGGCACCCCCTCAGGCGTCGGAGTGGCGATGGACCCGCCGCGGTTCCTGCAGGACGGCGACGTCGTGCGGATCGAGGTCGCGGGCCTCGGCGCCATCGAGCACGCCGTCGAGGCCGCCGCGCCGCCAGCCTGAGGACTAGTGACTGTCGATCACGCGGTCGATGAGGCCGTACTCGGCCGCGTCGTCGGCGGTGAAGAAGCGGTCGCGCTCCAGGTCGTCGTGCACCTGCTCGAGCGGCTTGCCGGTGTGGTCGGCGTAGATCTGGTCGATCCGGTCGCGCAGCGCGAGCACCTCGCGGGCGTGGATGTCGATGTCGGAGGCCTGGCCCTCGAAGCCGGCCGAGGGCTGGTGGATGAGGATCCGGCTGTTGGGCAGCGAGAGCCGCTTGCCCTTGGCCCCTCCGGCGAGCAGCAGCGACGCCATCGACGCGGCGATGCCGAAGCAGAGCGTCGTCACGTCGGGCTTGATGAACTGCATCGTGTCGTAGATCGCGAGCCCGGAGTACACGTCGCCGCCGGGTGAATTGATGTAGATCGAGACGTCCTTGTCGGGATCGGCCGACTCCAGGTGCAGGAGCTGGGCCACGATCAGGTTCGAGACCTGGTCGTCGATCGGCGTGCCGAGAAAGACGATGCGCTCGTTCAGCAGCCGCGAGTACAGGTCGTACTCGCGGTCGCCGCGCGAGTTGCGCTCGATCACGGTCGGGACGAGGGGCATGAGCCGCAGTGTAGAGACGCGGGCGGGGATGACCGCCTCGCTAGCCTCGGAGGCGATGTCGGTCACTCCCGCCCTGTCCCTGCGCGGCCTCACCAAGCGCTACGACGACGGCCTGCTGGCGCTCGACGGCTTCGAGCTGGAGATCCCCGACGGCGAATTCTTCGGCCTCCTCGGCCCCAACGGCGCGGGCAAGACAACGCTGATCAGCGCCGTGTGCAACCTGATCCGCATCAGCGGCGGGCAGATCGACGTGTTCGGGCACCCGCATCACACGCTGGAGGCGCGCGGGATGATCGGGTTGGCCGAGCAGGACGTGAACCTCGACCGCTTCCTCGACGTCGAGGAAACGCTCGTCTACCACGGCGGCTACTACGGCATGTCGCGGCGCGACGCGCATCGCCGGGCCGGCGAGATGATGGACGTGTTCGATCTGCGCGCGAAGCAGAGCACGCGGGCGCCCAAGCTCTCCGGCGGCATGCGACGGCGCCTCCTGCTCGCCCGCGCGCTCATGCACGAGCCGCGGCTGGTCATCCTCGACGAGCCGACGGCCGGTGTCGACTTCGAACTGCGCATGGAGCTGTGGCGCTACATCCGCCGCCTCCATAGCGCCGGAACCACGATCCTGCTGACGACGCACTACCTCGAGGAGGCCGAGGAGCTGTGCGAGGACATCGCCCTGATCCGCGGCGGCCGCATGATCGCGCGCGACACCGCCGAGGGGCTGCGCGCGGAGTACGGCGGGGACTCGCTGGCCGACGTCTACGTCAGGGCCATGGGCACGTGAGGGGCGGCCGTGCCGCCATCCTGCTCGCGTTCGTCGTGGGCATCGCCGTCCTCGTCCTGCCCGCGCGCGGCGCCGCGCCCCGCGGCCGGGTGGTCAAGATGACCCTGCACTCCGGCGCGTTGGGACGCAGCGAGCGGGTCCTGGTCTACACGCCGCCCGGCTACTCCGCGAGGCGCGCGCGCCGCTATCCGGTGGTGATCCTGCTCCACGGCGTGCCGGGCCGGCCGGAGGAGTTCGTCGACCACGGCATCGCCGGTCGCCTGGACCGGCTGATCGCAAGCGGCGCAATCCCGCCGGTGATCGCCGCCCTCCCCGCCGGGTCGGACCACCCCGAGGACGACAACGAGTGGGCCGACTCCGAGGTCCGGGCGAGCGAGCGCTGGGAGACCTTCCTGGCGTCCGACCTCGTGCGCTTCCTGGACGCGCGGTATCGCACGACCGCGCGGCGCGAGGGCCGCGCCATCGGCGGCGACTCCATGGGTGCGTTCGGCGCGATGAACGTGGCGCTGCACCACCGGGACGAGTTCGCCGCCGTGAGCGCGTGGTCGGGGTACTTCAACGCCAACACGCCGTCGGTCGACAATCCGGGCTCGGCGCTGTGGCACGCCTACTCGCCGCAGCTCTACGCGGGGGAGATGCAGCCGCCGCTTCGAGTCCTCCATCCGCGCATCTCCTTCTATGTCGGCTCCCGCGACCGGTTCGCGCCCGAGAACGTCGCCTTCGACCGCCGGCTCACCTCATTGGGCGTGCCGCACCGCTTCTCGCTCGTGCGCGGCGCCGGACACGGCTGGGACCTCTGGTCGGCCCGCTTCGACAGCGAGCTGAAGTTTCTTGCGCGAGGCCTTCGCTGATGGCCTGGTTCGAACGCCACCGCCCGCTTCTGTGGCTCACGTCCCGCGAGGTCCTGCGCGTAACGAAGCTGTGGACGCAGACCATCGCCGCTCCGGTCATCGCGTCGTTCCTGTTCATCCTCGTGTTCGGCCTGTCGCTGGGCGCCCGCATCAAGCAGGTGGACGGGTTCCCCTACGACGCGTTCATCGTTCCCGGCCTGATCACGATGGCGATGGTGCAGGCCGCCTATGCGAACAACTCGTCCTCCGTGTTCCAGGCGCGCTTCGACCGCTACCTGCACGACGTGCTCGCGGCGCCCATGCGCAACTGGGAGGTCAACCTCGGGCTGTCGCTGGGCGGCGCCGTGCGCGCGCTGGCGATCGCGGTGTCGCTGTTCGCCCTCGCGCTGCCGGTTACCGGCGTCCCGGTGAACCAGCCGCTGGTGCTCGGGCTCGCGGTGACGCTGGCGCTGGTGCTGTTCTCCTCGCTGGGCGTCGTCGTGGGGATCTACGCCGAGACGTTCGACCACCACACGTTCGTCAACAACATCCTGATCCTGCCGTTGACGTTCCTCGGCGGCGTCTTCTACTCGGTCGACAGGCTCCCCGAGCCGTGGCGCGAGCTCTCGCACGCCAACCCGATCTTCTACCTCGTCAACGCCGTTCGCTACGGATTCCTCGGGACGAGCGACGTCCCGGTCGGCCTCGCGCTCGCGGTGACGGCCGCGCTCGCCGCCGGCGCCGTCGCCTGGAGCTCCTGGCTCTTCTCCACGGGGCGGCGCCTGAAGCCGTAATTGCAGCTGCGCTCGGGCGGCGCCGCGGCCGGTACCGTTGCCGGCGATGTTCCCGGTCAACGTGCCCAACGTCCTCACGGTCCTGCGGATCCTGCTCGTGCCGGTCCTCGTCGTCGCCCTGCTCGATCAGACGCCCAACGGCGACCTGCTCGCCGCGATCGTGTTCGCGACCGCCTCGATGACCGACGCGGTCGACGGCTGGCTGGCACGCCGGCGCCGGTCGATCACGACCTTCGGCAAGCTCATGGACCCGCTGGCGGACAAGCTGCTGGTCATCGGTGCGCTGCTCACGCTCGTATCGCTCGGCCGGCTCGCCGCCTGGGTGGCGATGGTCATCATCACGCGCGAGTTCGCGGTCACGCTGCTGCGGATGACGGCCAGCCAGGCCGGCGTCGTCACTCCGGCGCGCGCCCTGGGCAAGGTCAAGACGGTGATGCAGGTGGCGATGGTCTTCGCGCTCATCATCGAGCGCGGCTCGCCGGTGTGGCTGGACCTGCTGGTCTACGCGACTGTCGCGGTGACCATCCTCTCCGGCGTCGACTACTTCTTCGGGCTGCGCCGCCGGATGGCCGAGGCTCGCACCCGCCGCGGCGGCGGGCTCGACCCCCCGCGGATCTAGTTCTCGCCGTTCATCCAGGCGCGCAGCGCCGTGTGGGAGGCGGCGTGCTCGCCGGTGGCGACCTCGTGACGCAGCTCGCCGATCGTTCCGAACCGCTCGGCCAGGACGTTGTGCTGGTGGATCGTCTCGAGGTTCTCCTGGCGCGCCGACACGAACGCCGCGTCGGCCAGGTCGGGGAACGCTTGGATCACGCCGCCGACCATCTCGCGCACGCAGTCCTCGACGAAGCGCGGGCGCCGGTGCGCCTTCTCGACCACGGCCGCCTCGTCGGAGCGCTTCATCAGCTCGTAGATCTCCGAGGACATGGAGTCCTCCACGATGCGCAGGAGCACGAGCGCGTCGATCTCGTCGTCGCACGCCTCGGTGCAGCCGATGTGCAGCGTCCCCAGGCCGCGTTGGTTGTGGGTCGCCACCGGGACGTGCTCGAAGACCCGCTCGATCTGCTCGTCGGTGAACCCGTCCGCCCCCAACCGCTCGCGCGACGCCCCTTCGACGAGGCCCTGCGCGCACGGGCACGCGGTGATGCCCTGAGCGGCGACTCCGACGAGCCGGCGCGTGCCGCGCTCCGATGCCACGGCGGAGCCGAAGAGCGTGTACATCTCCTGCGTGGTGATCCCCGACACCGGCGCCGGCTTGTGCTCCGGGAAACGGGCGGCCAGCGTGACCTCGGCGCGGCGGGCCCCCTGGCGCTCGCGCACCAGCTCGGCCACGTGCTCGGCCAGTGTCTCGGCGCGGAAGCTCGCCTCGCCCAGGATCACCTCGCCGATCGCGTCGTTGACGACCTCCTCGAAGCGAGACATGTGGGCGCCCTTCTGGGCCGGCCCGAGATCGACGTAGCACTCCAGCCGGGCGTGGAAGAGCTGCTCGCTGCCGTTCTGGCGGATGCGGATGACCTTCTCGACCCCGGTCACGCCGACGCGGGAGAGCGAGACCTGCACCGCTGGGCGCTGGGACTGGACGTCGGGCGCCGAGATGACGACGGTCGGGTCGACCATGGAAAAAACTAGGGTAGCGGCCTGGGGGCGCGCGGCCGGGACCGGCCACGTTTTTCTGCTATCA
>DASYIJ010000278.1:0-9376 GCA_035997675.1 Solirubrobacteraceae bacterium | reverse complement strand
TGCGCGCGCTCGAGCACGACGAAGTCGTCGATCCCCCGCTCCTTGAGGCGCATGGCCATGCCGAGGCCGGCGAACCCGCTGCCGACGATGGCCACGCGCACGTGCCGGGCGGGGGCATCCCGCCGGGTCGCCTGCGAGGGTGTCGCGTCGGTCGTGTCGCGCTCGAGTGTCTCGGTGGCGGGCATGATCTCGTCTCCCTCCCGGTCTTGGCCAGAACCGGTTGACTTCGGTTCAATAAGGATGGAAGCAGACTATTGAATCTGAGTCAAGAGCGTGTGACACTGACCACGGAATGACCACCCCACCCCCCGTCCCCCGCGTGCGCCTGGACCTCGACGCCCGCCGCGAGCAGCTCATGCGCATCGGCCTCGAGCTGTTCAGCACCAACTCCTACGACGCCGTCTCAATCGACGAGATCGCGGCTCGCGCGGGGATCTCCAAGGGCCTGCTCTACCACTACTTCCCGAGCAAGCGCGAGTTCTACGTCGCCGGCGTTCGCGCCGCCGCGGCGCAGCTGCGCGACGTCGTCGAGCCCGACCCTCAACTGTCGCCCCCCGAGCGCCTGCGCGTCTCGCTGGAGGCCTACCTCGACTACGTCGAGCATCACGCCGAGGGCTACATCGCGCTGATGCGCGGGGGCATCGGATCGGACGCCGAGGTCCGGGCGATCGTCGAGGAGAGCCGCGCGGTCATCATCGACCGCGCGATCGCCGACCTTCCGCTCGTGAACGAGCCCACCACGCTGCTGCGCCTGGCCATGGAGGGTTGGGTGGGTTACGTCGAGGCCACGAGCCTGAGCTGGTTGGAGCGGCGCACGGTCCCGCGCGAGGGGCTGCGCGAGCTGCTCGTCAACACCTTCCTGGTGGTGGTCGGGGCGGCCGTCCAGGCGGATCCCGCGCTCGAGCTGGACCTCGCCGCGATGAGCGGCTAGATCACCCCGCGTTGGTTGCACGCGATGGCCGGGTGCGGGATGGTGCGCCCGTGGCTGACGTGACGGGGACCGCGGCCGAAGCCGGGGTGGAGAAAAAGCACGAGCGGCTGCGCCGCACGCGGCACGCGCTGCAGGCCGCGCGCGGGCGCCTGTCGACGCGCACGCTGCACCTCATCGCCTTCGTCGTTTTCGTGATCCTGTTCCTCAAGCTCATCCCGGGCTTCGAGAAGGCGCTGAGCGACCTCCAGAACGTCAGCCTCGGGTGGGTCGTGGCCGCGATGGCCGTCGAGACGCTCTCGGAGATCGGATACGTCGTGTCCTGGCGGGGGATACTCGACCCCGACTCCCTGCTCCGGCAGGATGGACGCGGCAAGCACCTGGGGGCAAGGGTCGCCTGGGCACAGCTCGGGGGCGGCATGGTCGTGCCGGGCGGAACGCTCGGCAGCATGGGCGTCGGGGCGGTCATGCTGCATCGCCTCGGGATGCCGATGGAGAAGGTCGGCGAGCGCCAGTTCACGCTCATGTTCCTCAACAGCGGCGTCGACGGCCTCGCGATCGTCTTCTTCGGCCTCGGCCTGGCGATCGGCGTGTTCAAAGGCGAAGACAACCTGGCCCTCACCCTGCTGCCCGCGGCCCTGGTGGCAATCGGGATCGCGCTGGCGCTGTTCGTCACCGGACGCGCAGAGCGCCTGGTCGAGCGCCTCGAGCACAAGCGGCCCAGGATGGCGAAGGGCGTCGCCACACTCGCTTCGGCCGTGGAGAACACCCGCGACATGCTGCGACACCGCGGCAGCGCGAAGATCGTCCTCGGGGCGATCGCCTACCTGGGCTTCGACATGCTCGTCCTTCAGGGCGCGTTCGTCGCGATCGACGCCCACCCGGTCCCGACTTTCGCCGTGGTGTCCATGTGCTACCTGATCGGCGGGCTCGCGGGCTCGATCCCGTTGCCGGCGAACCTCGGCGCCGTGGGGGGCATGACCGGCATGCTCATTGTGTTCGGCATCGACCACAACCAGGCGGTCGCGGCCGTCGTCCTCTACCAGGCGATCGGGTTCCTCGTACCGCTGATCGGGGGCGCCATCGCGTACCTGTTCGTGCGGCGCGAGTTCGGCTCCATGCAGGAGGAGGGTGACGACGAGCCATCCGGGGGCGCGGGCGGCGGGGCCCCACAGCCCGCCGGGTGACCGAGTCGCACCGGGCAACGCTCGGATCCGCGCTCGGACGAAACGCCGGTGCAGCGGGGAGCGCGGCTGCCTGTTTCCATGCCCTCCGGCAGCCGCACTCTGTCCTCCCGCTGGTGCCGTAGCTGGGCCAGTCAGCTTGTGGCCGAGCTCGGCGGAAACCCCCGGATACCCCGACCCGCTCGGTCAAACCTCAGCCGGTCCCCGCGGCTACAGGGCCAGAAATGCGGGCCCGTTCAGTCGCCGGTGCGGCGGCCGGCGATCACGAGCATCACGGTGACGAAAACGACCAGGAAGATGGCGACCGCCGCGAGCCAGGAGGTCACGAGTCGCGCGACGCCGCCGACGACCAGGCCGATGGCACCGGCGAGCAGCACCAGCCGCCAATCGGCGAGGTTGTCGAGCAGCGGGGTGCGGCGCAGGGTGCGCTGAACGCGCTCGTCGGCGCTCTCCAGCGCGCGCCCGAAGTCCTCGGGCACCGCGCGCGCCGCTTCGCCGACGGTCAGTCGCGACTCTCTGGAACGCTTTTCCGGCATGCCCGTCGCATGCCCGGCCCGGCCGCTCCTAATCCCCGGGAGCGCGTCCGAGGACGAGCACGCTGCCCGGGAGGCGCCGGTGGTGGCGCGATCGCACGCGCTCGAAGCCGGCCGCTTCCAGGAAGGCCTCGAGCTCAGGTCCGCTGTACGTGCGAGCGTGGCTCGTGACGTAGAACAGGAGGCCCGTCAGCGTGCCGATCTGCGTGCCGCGCTTGCCCGGCTCGGCGCGCTCGAGGTCGAACACGGCCATCGTGCCGCCGGGCCGCAGCGCTTCGCGCGCGCGGCGCAGCATCGTGACGTTGCGCTCCTCGTCGAAGTGGTGGGTGATCGAGTTCGCCATCGCGACGTCGTGGTCGTGGCCGAGGTCCGCCTCGAAGAAGTCGCCGACTTCGAACGTGACGCGGTCGGCCATGCCCTGCTCCTCGACGATGCGACGCCCGATGCGGGCGGCGCCCTCGAGGTCGACCACGGTGGCCTTCAGCGCCTCGTGGCGGCGGCACAGCGCCATCGAGTACTCGCCGTGGCCGCCCGCGAGGTCGAGCGCCGAGCTCGGGCGACGCGCCCCGATGAGGCGGGCCACGACGTCGGAGGACAGGCGCGAGAGCTCGAACAGCCCGCGCATGTAGCGCTCCCAGTAGGGGTCGTCCGGCGGGCGCTCGTGCAGGCCGATCGGCCGCCCGCTGCGGATCCCCTCCTCCAGGCGGCCAACGTGGTCCCACATGTCGTAGTCGAACACCGTGGCGAAGGCGGCGACGGACGTGCCCTCGTCGAGCAGCCACTTGCGCGTCGCCGCCGCCACGGCGTAGCGGCCCTCGGCGGCATCGAGGTAGCCGAGCGCGTGCAGCGCCGTGACGAGGACCTCGACTCCGGCCGGGTCGAGGTCGAGCCGACCCGCGAGGCCGGCGGCGTCGTCCGGCCGCTCCGCCAGCTCCGCGAATATGCCCAGCGACGCGCCCGCCATCACCGCGCGCGCGGTGAACATGGCGACGTAGGTGTCGAACAGCGGCGTCGGGACCTGGCCCGCGACCATGGCGAGCCGCTCGAGCGGGTTGTCGGGTCGGGTGGCGAGGCGCATCAGTCGTAGTGGATCACGCTGCGGATCCCGTCCTGCGCGTCCATCAGCTCGAAGCCGCGATTGACCTCGTCCAGGGACAGGTGGTGGGACACGAACGGCTCGACGTCGATGTCGCCGGCGAGCCAGCGCTCGACGAAGACCGGAACATGGTCGCGGCCCTTGACGCCGCCGAAGCTCGAGCCGGCCACCCGCCGTCCGGTGATCAGCAGGCGGGGCACGATGTCCAGCGTCTCCCCCTTGCCGGCCACTCCCGCGACGGTGCACAGCCCCCAGCCCATCCGCGCCGCCTCGACCGCCTGGCGCATCACGTTCACGTTGCCGGTCGCCTCGAAGGTGTAGTCCGCGCCGAAGCCGTCGGTCATCTCGAGCACCGCGGCGACAGCATCCTCGCCACCGTCGAGCACATGCGTGGCTCCCTGGCCGCGCGCGAGCTCGCGGCGCTCGGCGGAGAGGTCGGCACAGACGATCCGTTCCGCGCCCTGGAGCCGGCACCCCGCCACCGCGCCGAGCCCGACCATGCCGGCGCCGAACACCACGCAGGTCGAGCCCGGCTCGACCTTGGCGGTGTTGATCGCCGCGCCGAGGCCCGTGGACAGCCCGCAGGCGAACAGGCACGCGCGGTCCAGTGGCGCCTCGGGGTCGATCTTCGCCAGCGCGATCTCCGGCATCACGGTGGCCTCGGCGAAGGTGGACGTGCCCATGAAGTGGCGGATCTCCTCGCCGTCGCGCGACAGCCGCGTGGTCCCGTCGGGCAGGTGCCCCTGGTTCTGCTCCTCGCGGATCGCGAGGCAGATGTTCGTCCTGTCGCTGCGGCAGTGGACGCACTCGCCGCACTGCGGCGAGAACAGCGTCACGACGTGGTCGCCGGGCGAGACGAGGGTGACGTCGTCGCCGACCGCCTCGACCACGCCGGCCCCCTCGTGCCCGAGCACCGCCGGCGCGTAGCCGGACGGGTCCGCGCCGGAGGCCGTGTACATGTCGGTGTGGCACACCCCGCAGGCGTGCAGGCGCACGAGCACCTCGCCGGCCTTCGGCCCGGCCAGCTCGACCTCCTGGACGGCGAGCGGAGCGCCGAACTCCTCCAGTACCGCGGCACGGATCTGCATGCAACTCCTCTCCTCGGGCGGTCCTCTGGCGCGATCGTATGCGCCGGCGACCCGCAAGGCGCGCTTGCCCGGGTAGCCTCACCGCGCGTGAGCGCCGATGTCCTGATCGGGGTCTATCCGCCCGCCGAGCTTTCCGCCCTGCGCCCGCGGCGCCGGCCGCCCGCGTACCCGTTCGCCGAACCGGGACTGACGCTGACGCATCTCGGCCGCGGCGCGGTATGGCTCGCCCTGCGCGCGCTCGGGCTCGGCCGCGGCAGCCGGATCGCGATGCCCGCGTATCACTGCGGCTCGGAGGTCGAGGCCGCGCACCTGGCGGGCATCGACATCGACTTCTACCGGGTGGACGCGCAGCTGCGCGTGGACGAGGAGGACCTCGCGCGGGCGGCGGCCGCGTGCGACGCCACGTACCTGATCTCCTGCTTCGGCTTTCCGATGCCCCAGCCGCCCGCGGGCGCCCGCGTGATCGAGGACGCCGCGCACGGCCTGTTCTCGCGCGATGCCGCCGGGCGCGCGCTGGGCGCGGGGGGCGACGCAGCCGTGTTCTGCCCGCGCAAGTCGCTCGGCACGCCGGACGGCGGCGCCCTGCTGCTGTGCGACGAGGGCCGGCGGATGGATGCCGTCGCCGGCCGCCCGGAGGGTCGGGCGATGGCACGGTCGGTCGCCTCGCTGGTCGCCGGGCGCGCGGCGATGGCCCGTCCGCGCCTCGTGCGCGCGCGCGCGGCCGAGGCCATCGGGCGCGCCAGCCGCACCGACGCGGCCGCGCGCGAGGGCACGCTGACAGAGACGGTGATCGGAGAGTGGGGGCTGGAGCCGGCCGACCTGGACGCCGCGGCGCGTTCGCCGTCGCGGCTGACCGCCGCAGCCGTCACCCGCGTGGACGGCGACGCGATTCGCGCGCGAAGGCGCGCGAACTACGAGGCCCTGCGCGACGAGCTGGCCGAGTTGACGCTCGAGCCCTTCCGCGAGCTTCCGGAGGGAATTTGCCCGCTGTACTTCCCCGTCCTGGCCGCCGATCGCGGTGCCGCGATCGCGGAGCTGCTCGACCACGGCGTGCGGGCGCTGGAGGTGTGGCCCGTGCCGCACCCGATCCTCGACCGCGAGCGCTTCGCCGAGCTCGAACCGGCGCGGCAGGGCCTGCTGGCGCTGCCCGTGCACCAGGCCATGCAGGATCGTCACGTCGAGCGGGTACTGGTTGCGGCAAAGGCCGTCTTTCCCACGCCCGTGCGCCCGGCGATCTAGCATTGAGCCGCCAGGCAGGGCCCGACGATGGCGTCGATCTCCGACAGGACCCACGACAGGCAGCGCGGCGGGGCGGCACGCGACCCCGGTGCTCCGATGACCGGTCGCACGATGCTGCTGTTCGTCGGCATGGTCGTGACCGGTTCGGTCACGCTCGGGCTGATCACGTCGGCGATCGCGAGCCTGCTCGTGCCGGGCAACCAGATCGGGCTGCGTCCCTATCTGGTCTCCTCGCTGCCGGCCGTGCTCATGCTCTTCCTCGCCATCCTGCCGGGGCTGTGGTGCTACTGGTGCTGGCGCCAGCTCTTCCCGCCGGTTGAGCGGCCCAAGCGACGCCCCGTGCCGCGGCGTCGCCCAGACGGGGCCGAGACGGCGACCCGAGCCGTCGTACCCCGGTCCGGCCCGCGCTCGGTTGCCCGGCCCCCGGATCCCAGCGTGACCGAGCGCGCGACGGCCGACCTGCTCAAGCGGCGGGAGGAGCGCCGCGAGCAGGCCGAGCGGCGGCGGCTGGAGGAACGGCGCCGCGAGGACGAGCGCCGGCGCGAGGAGCACCGGCGCGGCCTCGAGGAGCGCCGGCGCGCCGAGGCGGAGCGTGTCCGCGCCGCCGAGCTGCGCCGCCAGGCCGAGGACGAGCGGCGTCGCGCCGTGGAGGAGCGGCGCGCGGAGCGAGGCCGGCTGGCCGAAGAGCGCCGGCGGCACGAGGACGAACGCCGGCGAACGGGAGAGCGCACCCCTGCGCCGATCCCGCCGTCACCGGTCTCGACCGGTCCCGCGGCCCTGCGCAGGGCCACCCCGCTGGCGGAGCTTCGCCTGTCCGACCGGGTCGAGAGGACGCTGGCGGAGGCCGGCATCGAGACGATCGAGCAGCTCACCGCGCACACACAGGCCGAGGTGCTCGAGCTCGACGGCATCGGCGCGAAGAGCCTCGAGCACATCCTCGGCGCCCTCGACCGGGCCGGCCGCGCGCTGCGCTATCCGCAGCGCTTCTCGACCATCAGCTGACCTCGACTCGCCGCACGATCACCACGGGCGTGCGCTCGTCCTGGTTGCCGGCCGGATTGTCGTTCAGCGCCGCCTCGAGCCACCCGCGATCGATCCCCTCCGACGCGGCCACCACCCAGGCACCGGTGAGGTGGTTGGCGTCCACGATCGCCGCACCGCAGCCCAGACGTGCCGCGAGCTCGGATGCGAGGGCGTCGGGATCGCGTGGGCCGAACACCATGTGGTGGTCGTTGGGTGGCAGCGCAGCCGCCACGTCGTCGATCAGCGCGGTTCCCTGTCCGGCGATCCGGTAGAACCAGCCGCGACGTCGGAAGGGCTTCGTCACGATCGCCGCGACCGTGCCGGCGACGATGCGCGGCCGCCCCGCCTCCATGATCGCGCCCTGCATCCCCTCCGGGCTGTGGAGGGGCCCGATCTTGCCGACGAAGCGCGACAGCAGCCGGGCCAGCGGCCCCGGCTTGATCAGCTCGAGCGGGACGAGGCGGCCCTGCCCCGCGGCCGCCGCGCTCTCGGCCAGCGCGACGACGTCGTCGGAGCGGCGCACCTCGCCGGTCGCCTCGTCGACGACGTCGAGCACGCCGGTACGGGCCGTGATCATCGGCGTGCGGACCGGGATCCGCCGCACGCCCAGCTCCTCCTCGCGCACCGGCGGGACGTTCGGCGCCTTCTCGGGCGGCGTCTCGTCGAAGTGCTCGGCCAGCATCCGGCGCAGCTCGGCGTTGCGCGGGTACACCCCCGCCCCGGCGCGCCAGGTCTCGTGCGCGGCGTCGCGGTCGCCGTCCTCGAGCTGCAGCGTTCCCAGCGTCACGTAGTCGGACGCGTAGACGAGGTAGTCGGGCTCCAGCGCGACCAGCGCGGCGAAGAGCTCGCGGGCGCGGGCGCGGTCGTTCCGCTCGAGCGCGAGGCGCGAGAGGCGCTTGAGCGCGTGCCGGCGCAGCTCGGCATCGGCGAGCGCTCCCTCGAGCAGGGCCTCGAGCTCGGGCAGGCGGCCGGCCTCCTCGAGCATGTCGGCGAGCGTGAGCGCGTACCACTTGACGTCCGGCAGCCTGGCCCGCGCGGCCTCGAGCACGGCGATCGCCTCGTCGGCCTCGCCACGGCGCATCTGAACCTCGGCGAGCGTGGCGGAGGCGAATCGTGTGTCGCCGTCACGCGCCAGCGCCGCGCGCGCGGCCGCCTCGGCGAGCTCGAGATCGCGCGTGTACGTGAGCAGCAGCCAGGCGCGGATGGAGGCCGACTCGGCGTCGAGCCGTTCCGGGTGGTCGCCGAACAGCCGCAGCGCCCGCGCGGGATCGCGCAGCCACACCCGGCGGCCGCGCCAGTGCGCAATACCTCGCGGTCCCATGGGCTGCGCAACGTAACGGTTGGCGCGCCTGTCAGTATTTCTAGGTTCATGGGTCGTCACGTCCGCGCCGTCCGGTCATTCCTCCGCAGGATCCTTCGTCTGCCCAAGGGCTGGCCCGACGCCCTGCTCCAGGTCGGCATCTGGGTGGCTGTGGACAGCATCTACGAGCTGGTGCGGGGGCTCACCGAGGGCAGCCACGCCACCGCCTTCGCGAACGGCAACCGGGTGGTGGAGCTCGAGCAGACCACCCACACGTTCTTCGAGGTCAACTTCCAGCGGACGCTCCTCGACGATCGCTGGCTCGTCGACGTCACGAACTTCCTCTACATGAACCTGCATTTCGCGCTGACCACGGCCTTCCTGGCCTGGCTGTACCTGCGCCGCAACGAGATCTTCTACTTCGTGCGCAACGTGTACATCGGGACGATGGCCATCGCGATCGTCATCCACGCCGTGTTCCCCACCGCCCCGCCGCGCCTGCTCACGCAGTACGGGTTCGTGGACACGATCTTCAGCTTCTCCGGCGTGGACCAGGACCAGGGCGCGATCTCGGCGCTCGTGAACAAGTACGCGGCGGTACCCAGCGTGCACGTGGGCTTCGCCCTCATCCTCGGCGTCACGGCGGCGGTACTCGTCCGGCGCCGCTGGGCCAAGATCCTGTGGGCGTGCTACCCGCTGCTCATGCTCTACATCGTCGTGGCCACGGGCAACCACTTCTGGTTCGACGGCCTCGTGGGAGCGATGTGCGCCGGGCTCGCCGTGCTGCTGGCGAAGTACCCGCTCACGCGCCTGCGGCCCAACCACTGGGCCTGGCGCGTCCCGCGGCCCGAGCCCGCTGCGGCACCCGCCCGGCCGTAACGGCTCAGCCCGCGGCGTCCGCGCGCAGCTCGCCCATCCCGTCCTCGATCGTGCGGACGGGCGCGTAGCCAAGCTCCTCCCGCGCCTTGGAGATGTCGATGGTGCA
>DASYIJ010000253.1:0-4985 GCA_035997675.1 Solirubrobacteraceae bacterium | reverse complement strand
GCGGCGATGAGCGTGAGCCGGCGCGTGAAGGTCATGGCTCCCGCAGGACGTAGCCGATGCCGCGAATCGTGTGCAGGAGCCGCGGCTCGCCGCCCTCCTCCAGCTTCCGCCGCAGGTAGCCGACGTACACCCCGAGCGAGTTCGAGCGCGTGCCGAAGTCATAGCCCCAGACGCGCTCGAAGATCGTCGAGCGCGGGAGCGCCTGGCGCGGGTTGCGCATGAACAGCTCCAGCAGCAGGAACTCCGTGCGGGTCAGCTCGATCGCCCGCCCGCCGCGAGATACCTCGTACGCGGCCGGGTCGAGGCGCACGTCCGCGAAGCACAGCACCTCGTTGGGCCCCTCGCCGCCGCGGCGCATGAGCGCGCGCAATCGCGCGAGCAGCTCCTGCAGGGCGAAGGGCTTGACCAGGTAGTCGTCGGCGCCGGCGTCCAGGCCGGCGACCCGGTCATCGATCGCATCGCGGGCCGTGAGCATGAGGATCGGCGTACGGTCGCCGGCGTCGCGCAGGCGCCGTGACACCTCGAGCCCGTCCGGGGCCGGCATCGACACGTCGAGCACGATCGCGTCCATCCCGCCGTCGGCGAGCCGCTCCAGGGCCTCGGCCCCGCCGCCCACGTCGTCGACTCGGTAGCCGTCCAGCGTCAGCGCGCGGGTGATTGCCTGCCGGAAGGCGGGTTCGTCGTCGACGACCAGGACGCGCATCTACGACCTCATTGTCCCGTGCGCGCCCGACGCGGCGCGGTTTACTGGAAGGTGCCGCCTCCGCCGCCGGGTGGAGCACCGCCGGGCGGACCACCGGGCGGCCCTCCGGGCCGCGAGTTGCCGAACACCTGCGCGCGGCATGCCACCAGGGCCTGGCGGAACTTGGGATCGCTCAGGTTCAGGCCCGGAGGCGGGCCGCTGCCGGGCTGTTGGCGGCGGGCCGGGAGCTTGTAGCCCTTGGACTGAAGGCACTGGGCCAGCGCCTGGAAGCGGGCCCCGCGCTGCCCGCCGGGGGCGGCCGTGGTCGCCGGCTTGGCGGACGACGAGGAGCCGCAGCCGGCCGCGGCCGCGGCGAGGCCGGCGACGACCAAGAGGGCTGCCAGCCGGGCGGCCATCAGCTCGCGGGCTGAGCGGGAACCAGTTCATCCGGCTCGACCGCATGGCCATCGCGCATGTGAACGACGCGGGGCGCATCGTCGGCGATCGTCGGGTCGTGGGTTACGACGATGATCGTCAGTCCCCGGTTGTCCGCCAGCTGGCGCAGGAGTGCGAGGATCTCGCGCCCGGTGGCCGAGTCGAGATTGCCCGTCGGCTCGTCGGCCAGCAGCACGCGCGGATCGTTTGCCAGGGCGCGGGCGATCGCCACGCGCTGCTGCTCGCCCCCCGACAGCTGCGATGGCAGATGCTCGGACCGCGCCGCCAGGCCGACGGCCTCGAGCAGCTCGCCGGCGCGGAGGTGGCGCGCCGTGGTGTCCGCGCCGGTCGGCGCGAGCGCCGCCTCGACGTTCTGGCGGGCGGTCAGCGTGGGGATGAGGTTGAACTGCTGGAACACGAAACCCAGCTCGCCCAGTCGCAGCCGCGCCAGCTCGCCGTCGCCCAGGCCGGTGAGATCGCGTCCCTCGAAGCGCACCACGCCGTCGGTCGGGCGGTCGAGGGCGCCGAGCAGCTGCAGCAGGGTCGTCTTGCCGGAACCGCTCGGGCCCGCGACGACGACGAATTCACCCGCAGCAATCCGCAGGTCCATGCCCTCGAGCGCGCGGACCTCCGTCGCGCCCTGGCCGTAGCGCCGGCCCACGCCCTCCAGGTGGTACAGCGATGTCGTCTCCATGTGTGTCCGTCTCCGTTCCGGTTGTCAATCGATGTGGCGCAGCGCGTCGGCCGGCCTCAGCCGCGCGGCGCGCAGCCCGCCGACCGCTCCCGCGATCAGCCCGCCGGCCAATGCCAGGACGACCGCGAGCAGGAGCAGGCCGGGGTCGATCGGCGCGTTGAGCGCGACCGACTGCGATCCCGACGCGACCGCGCCCTGGCCGAACGCCTGGGCGAACGGCCCGCCGCCCGCCGGCGCGGCCTGGGCCACCGAGGCGGTGAGCGACGGCGACACCGTGCTGACGAGCGCCGCGCCGCCGATCCCGATGACCACGCCGACGACCGCGCCGATCGCGCCCTGGGCGAGCGATTCGCCCGCGACCTGGCGCACCACGAGGCGCTGCGGCCAGCCGAGGGCCTTGAGCGTGCCGAGCTCGCGGATGCGCTTGGTGACCGAGGACAGCGTGAGCAGGCTGGCGATCAGGAATGCGGCCGCGAGTGCCACGATGGCGAGCGCCGTGCCGAGGTCGTTGGACAGGTTCTTCGCGTCGACGAGCGAGCCGCCGACTCGGTCGGCGAGGTCCTTGGCCGTCGTCACCTGCGCGCCGGTGAAGGAGCCCTCGATCGTCTTCGACACGCTGCCGACGTCGCCGGTGCTGTTCGCCCGCACCTGCACGGTGTTCACGCGCCCGGTGCGGTTGGACAGCGCCTGGAGCGTGCCGAGCTGCACGTACACGTCGGCGGCCTGGCCGCCCAGTGGCGCCTTGGAGAGCCCGACGACCCTGAAGGTCTTGCCGCCGAGCTTGATCGTGCTCCCGACGTTGAGGTTCTTCGAGCGCGCGTACGACACGCCGAGGATGGCCTCGTAGGCGCCGCCCGTGCTGGAGAAGTAGTTCCCGCTCGCGAGCTGGCCGGGCGTGACCGGGGCCAGTCCGGGCTTCGTCTGATCGATTCCCGTCACCGACGTGGGGGCGAAGTTGATGTTGTCGGGCGGGCCGCCGCCGCCGCCGGGGGCCCCGCCGCCGCCGGGGCCGCCTTGGCGCAGGCCGCCGAGGCCGCCCTGGCTTGCGCCCTGGGGCACGGTGCCCTCGACGTGCAGGCTGGTGAGCGTCAGCGCGCCCGCGGCGTCCTTGACGCCGTTCTGCCCGGCGATTTGCTGGACCTCGGTGGCCGGGAACGAGAGCTGGTTGCGGGAGAGGAAGCTGTCGCGAGAGAACTTGGATCCCGGCGCGCCCAGCGACCGCAGGTTCAGGCGCCCGCCGCCGCCGTTCTCCTTGCGCAGGGCATCGCGCTCGGCCTGGGAGAGGCCGGCTCCCCGCCCGCCGCCGCCGGCGCCGGCGCCGGGGGTGAACGTCTGTCCGCTGCCGCTGCCGCTCACCCGCAGGGGCCGCGTCACCGACATGTCCGTCCCCACGCCGGTCAGCGGCTTCAGCACCTTCTGCTGGGCGTCGTCGAGGCCCTTGGACAGTGCGGTGACGGTGACGACGAGGCCGACGCCGACGCCCAGGCCGAGCGCCGTCAGGGCGGTCCGGCCGGCGCGACGGCGCAGCTCGGCGCCGATGTAGGAGAGGTAGAACACGCGGAGCTCCTTCTCGTGGGTGCCGCGACGACCCTCCCAGCGCTAGATAAGAGCCCGCTTCCCGGCAGTGAAGAAATCTCGAAGAACGCGATGGGCGTGAGAGGATTGCGCGCGTGAGCGTCCCGGCACCGCTGCGCCGCGCCGGCCGGGCGATCCGTGCCTTCTACTGGAAGGCCTACGAGGACAACCTCACCGGCCAGGCGGCCATGGTCGCCTACAACTTGCTCCTCTCCATCCTGCCGCTGGCGCTGCTGTCGCTGTTCATCGCGGGCCAGGTCGTGCAGAGCAACGCGCTGGAGCAGAGCGTGATCCGCGACCTGCGCAAGATATTCCCGGGTGCGGCGGAGCAGACGGTCGCCAACGCCCTCAATCGCGTGGAGACCTCGTCGACGAGCATCGGGATCGCCGCGCTGGTCACCTCGGTCTGGATCGGCGCGTCGTTCTGGGGCGCGCTCGACACCGCCTTCTGCCGGATCTTCCACTTCCGCTGCCGCTCCTGGCTGGAGCAGAAGCGCTTCGCCCTCCTGATGCTGGTGGTGGCGATGGTGTTCATCGCCGCCACGATCGCGGTGCCCGCGCTGCAGAGCATCCTCGCCGAGGGGGCCAAGCAGCTCCCGTTCGGGCTCAACCACGTCCGCGGCCTCGTCTTCACGCTCACACTCGTCGCCGGGCTCGTGCTCGTGTTCGCGATCCTGTGCCTGATCTACTGGGCGGTGCCCAACGGCCCCATGCCGTGGCGCGCGATCTGGCCCGGCGCGGCGCTCGCGACGCTGGCGATCGGCATCGTCGACTTCGCGTTCCCCTTCTACCTCTCGCGCGTCTCGAGCTTCGCCGCGCTGGGAACGACCCTCGTGTTCATTCTCATCGTGCTGCTGTGGTTCTACGCCGTGGCGATCATCATCCTCGGCGGCGCCACGGTGAACGCGATGCGGCTCGAGGGCGAGCGCCCGACGGCGGCTCAGCCGGTGGCCGCGTAGTCGGCTATCCCCAGCGAAAGCCCGTCGGGCTGGGCGCCGGCGGCATCGGGCTGGAGGGCAGCCCGGACGGGGGGTCGGGCAGGTTGTAGCCGCCCGGCGCCACGTCGTTCGGCGTGTCGGCGTGGAACATCGCCGCGAGGTACTGGATCTGACCGCGGCCCGGCCCCAACTCGAACTGGCCGCCGCCGTAGGCGCCGATGGCGTGCTCGGCGCAGTAGTCGTAGGCGTCGCACAGCGAGCGCAGGCCGCCGAGGCGCGAGGGCTTGAGGTTGACCATTCGCGGCGGGAAGGGGAGCGCCTCGATGTCCGCGATCGAGTGGATCGGAGCGTCCCACGTGATGCGATCGCGGTGGGGCTTCAGCAGCTCGTCGATCTCCGGCGTCAATGCCGGGTCCTCGATCCACGCGTCCGGGAATGCCTCCACGACGCGGGCGTAGAGGTCGGGATCCGCCGGCTGGTCGACGACCGTGCCCTTGTACAGGCCCTTGAAGTCCACGGAGTCGACCGCCCCCGTCTCGCGCAGTTCGGCGATCAGCGCGTCGTCCCACGACGAGGTCGGGTCGAGCTTGAAGCGCAGCGTCGGGTAGGTGTCGAGTCGGCGTCGCAGCGGCTCGATCGTCGCGGGCTCGCCGAGTCGCAG
>DASYIJ010000220.1:0-3149 GCA_035997675.1 Solirubrobacteraceae bacterium | reverse complement strand
TCCGGCAAGCGCCGCGATCGCGGCCACGACGACGACGCGACGGATCGACATGCTGGTCCCCTCCTCGATTGGCTGGCGCCGCGGTGGCGGCGGTTCGGCGCGAGCCTACACCGGCGTCGGGTCCGCGCCGATGCGCAGATGCGCTCGAGGCGAGGTCGATATCGGCCGGCGTCAGCGCGGCGGGCGCCCACCGGGGGCGCCCTCGACCGCGATGTGGCAGCTGCGAAGGCCGAGGCCCGCCGCGTCGGCGTTGGCGCGGTCGAGCTCCCTGCGCTCCGTGGTCAGCGCGGCCACGTAGCGTCGGCGGCCGCCCGCGGACGCGACCTCCATCCCGGCCAACCGGTTGGCCGTGATGGCGGCCCGATCGAGGTCGGCTGCCCAGTGCGCGGCGCCCGCCCGCGCGGTGGCGGAGCCGCTGAGGAACTGCAACCTCCTGGACAGGCCCTCGAGCTCGCTGTAGAGGGCCGCGGCGCCCTGGGGCGAAACGCTGCCCATGCCCCGCACGAGGCCGCGGTTGAGATGGGTGACGAAGCCCTGGCAGATCGCCCCCGCCTGCGCCACCGACCCGTTGCCGCTCGCGCCCGCCGACTGTGGCGGGCGCGGCAACGTCGGCGCGGCGTGCGTCGCGGTCGCGGCCGGCGTGCCGCCGGAGGTCGTCGTGGCCGAATGCGATTGGCTGCCGCAGCCCGCGAGCGCGGCGCCGAGCACTCCCAGGATCGCGAGGCGGTGGTTCATTCCGATCGGATCAGGCGCCGCCCTGAACGCGGAGCGTCGGCGCGGCGGTCGGGTCGGTTCCCGTGAGTTTGCCCAGCAGGGAGGACGGGCTGTCCGACCCGTTCACGCGGACCCGGCCCAGCACGTAGGTGTCCTGCGGTCGGGCGAATCCCTCATCCGTGGTGGTGGCTGCGAGGTAGCCGGCGCTCTTCACGGCCGCGATCACGCGCTGGTCGTAGCGCCCCGCCGGGTAGCAGAAGAAGTTGGCCGTGATCCCGAATTCCTTCTTCAGCCGGGCTCTGGAGGCCTGGAGCTCGTAGCGCAGGTTCGCGTCGCTGATCAGGGGCAGTTCGGGGTGATTGATCGTGTGCGAGTCCACCTCCCAGCCGTTGGCGATCATCTCCTGGACGTGGGCCGCCTTGAGGTCGCGCAGGTTCCCCAACTTGAGGTTGAGGACTCCGGGCCAGTGCAGGGAGCGCAGCACCGGCATGGCGTCCTTGTACTGCCCGCTGTATCCGTCGTCGAAGGACACGACGACGGGCTTGGACGGAAGCAGGCCGCCGTGGTGCCACGCGTCCCAGGCCTGCTGGAGCGTCACGCCGTGGTACCCCCGCGCGGCAAGGGCGTGCATCTGGGCGCTGAAGTCCGAGGCGGTCACCCACAGCTCGGGGAACGGCGTGCCCGGCTTGACGGTGCCGATCACGTGGTACATGAGGATCGGCACCGGCTCCGCCGGGGCCCGGTGCGCACCGGGGGCGCTGGCCGGAATCGGGCCGAGCAGGCCGCTGGGCTTGGCGGCAGCGGGGCCGCCCGCGGCGCCCGACGGCCGCGAGCCGGAGCCGCCCGACGACGCCGCGGGTGAGGCAGGCCCGCTTCCCCCGCCCCCACTCCCGAACAGGAGCACGGCGGCCACGATCACGGCCGCTACGCCGAGGAGGCCGAGACCCGCGATGCGGCGGCGCCGCTGGATCGCGCGCGCCTGATCGGTACGGCGCGTCACGCGGTCACTGTGCTCCATCGCCCACCGCCTCCCCGTCGAGTGCCGCGTTGACGAGTGCGTCGGCGCGCGCGTTGCGCTCGCGCGGCACCGATCTGATCGACCAGCGGTCGAAGCCGCGCAGCGCCGCCAGCGCCTCCTGGTGGAGCGGCTTGAGTCCCGCGTGCTTGACCTTGTAGTCGCCCATCACCTGCCGCGCCACGAGCTCGGAGTCGTTGACGATCTCGACCTCGGTCGCACCGAGCGCGCGGGCCCGCTCGAGACCGAGCAGGAGCCCGCGGTACTCGGCCACGTTGTTCGTTGCAACGCCGATGACCTGGCCCGTCTCGTCGAGCACCTCGCCGTCGGGCGTGGACACCACCACCCCCACGGCGGCCGGCCCGGGGTTGCCTCGGGCGCCGCCGTCCACGTGGACGACCAGCTTCATCGAGCGCGGGAGGCTAGTGGTTGACGTCGGTCGGGGGGAACTCGCCCGGCACCCGCGCGCGGCGGCGATCTCGAACCTGGCGATTGCCCGAATCCTCGGTGTCCCGGGCGCTGGAGCCGCGCCGGTCGCCCTTCCGACGGTCGATGATGACCTTCACGTTCGGGTCGTCCTCGTAGTAATCCGACAGCTTGTCGTAGAGCTCGTCCGCGAGCTCCTGGGGGACGACGCAGTAGATCATCGGAATGGCATCAAATCGTGTTGGCTGCAGGCAAATCCATGCCCCGCGCGGCTCCGGATCCTAGCGCGTCGACGGTCGTCAACCCGCCAGCGCAAGCCCGCCGTACTCGTCGGCCGCCGCGTTGGCCTCCTGATCCTCCGGCGTGAGCTCGTCCAGCTCGTAGCCCTGCGCGGCCACGCGAACCGCGGTGGGCCCCTCCGCGAGGTCGACCTCGTAGCGGTACCAGCACAGCTCCCAGGCGACCACGATCCCGACCATGCTGCCCTCATCGCCGGCGCGAACCGTCACCCCCGGCGCCCCCAGCGACCGCGCCACGCCGGCGACCGTCCGCGGATGGTCGCTCGCGTTGAAGAGGTCCACCGCGCGCGCCGCCTTCATCTCGCCGTTGGTGGGCACGGCGTGGACGCTGCGCTCGGGGTCATACGTCCGCGCGGTCGGGGCGGAGTCCGCCAGGGGCTCCTCCTCCGCCGACTCGGGCTCGGCGGCCTCACGGGCGCGGCGGTCCCAGCCGTAGCGAGCGAGCAGCCGCCCGCGCAGCGGCCGGCGCTCGGAGCGGTCGCGGCCGCCGCCGGACACCTCGAGCGAAGAGCTCTCGCGAATCCAGCCCTGATGGGTGGCCCGCGCCGTGCACAGCTCGCACACCTGACGGCGGGACGCGCCCGCCAGATACGTCTCGGCGTGCTCACCCCGCAGAAGGGTGCGACCGCACACGTCGCAGGCGACCGCCTCATGCTGTGTGCGGACGTCCTTGCGGGTCATGGCAGCGAGCTGAG
>DASYIJ010000165.1:0-15851 GCA_035997675.1 Solirubrobacteraceae bacterium | reverse complement strand
TCGCGGCGGTGGCGGAGCACTGCCGCCAGAAGCTGATTCGCCGCCATCCCCACGTGTTCGGCGAGGTGGAGGTCGAGAACGCATCCGAGGTCCTCGCCAACTGGGACGAGATCAAGCGCGCCGAGACGGGCCGCGAGCCCGGCGTGTTCGGCGAGGTGCCCGACAACCTCCCCGGGCCGCTGTACGCGCGCAAGCTGCAGCGCCGGGCCGCGTCGGCGGGGCGGCACGAGGCCGCGGACGATCCGCGCGACGCACTCGCCCGGCTCGACGGCGCGGCCGGCGGCGACCGTACCGAGGCGCTCGGCGACGCGCTGTTCGCGCTCGTCGACCTTGGCCGCCGCGAGCGCATCGACCCCGAGCTTGCGCTGCGGGCGGCGGCCGACCGTTTTCGCGCCCGCGTCGAGTCCAGCCCTGAGACCACGAGAAGCCCGTGAGCGCGATCGAGACCGTCCACGCCCGCCAGATACTCGACTCGCGGGGCAACCCGACCGTTGAGGCGGAGGTGACGCTGGCCGACGGTGCGCACGGCCGCGCCGCCGTGCCGTCGGGCGCATCCACCGGCGAGTTCGAGGCAACCGAGCTGCGCGACGGCGGCGACGCCTGGCTGGGGAAGGGGGTGACCGCCGCCGTCGGCCACGTCAACGGCGAGATCGCCGATGCGGTGCGGGGGCGCGACGCCACCGACCAGGCCGGGCTGGACCGCGCGCTGGTCGAGCTGGACGGGACCCCCAACAAGTCCCGTCTGGGCGCCAACGCGATCCTCGCCGTTTCCCTCGCGACCGCCCAGGCGGCGGCTGCGTCGGCCGGTCGGCCGCTCTGGCGCTACCTCGGAGGAGAGGACGCCCACGTGCTCCCCGTGCCGATGATGAACGTGCTCAACGGTGGCGCTCACGCCGACAACGCGGTCGACTTCCAGGAATTCATGGTCGTTCCGGTCGGCGCCTCGACCTTCTCCGGCGCCCTACGGGTCGGCGCCGAGGTGTTCCACAACCTCAAGCGCACCCTGCACGACCGCGGGCTCGGGACCGCCGTCGGGGACGAGGGCGGCTTCGCGCCCGACCTCGACTCCAACGAGGCCGCCCTGCGCGTCCTCATCGAGGGGATCGAGGCGGCGGGCTACCGGCCCGGGGAGGACGTGGCGATCGCGCTGGACCCAGCCACGAGCGAGATCTTCGGGGAGACCGACTACGACCTGCACCACGAGGGGCGCCGGCTCGCCAGCGACGAGCTCGCCGCCTACTGGGTCGATCTCGTCGACCGCTACCCGATCGTCTCGATCGAGGACGGCATGGACGAGGAGGACTGGGACGGGTGGCGCGCGTTGACCGAGCGCCTCGGCGATCGCGTGCAGCTCGTCGGCGACGACCTCTTCGTGACCAACACCGAGCGCCTGCGCCGCGGCATCGACGCGGGCGTCGCCAACTCGATCCTGATCAAGGTCAACCAGATCGGCACCCTGACCGAGACGTTCGAGGCCATCGACATGGCGCGCGCGGCCGGCTACACGGCCGTGATGTCGCACCGCTCCGGCGAGACCGAGGACGTCGCGATCGCCGATCTCGCGGTGGCGACCGGCTGTGGCCAGATCAAGACGGGCGCGCCCTCGCGCTCGGATCGCGTCGCGAAGTACAACCAGCTGCTGCGGATCGAGGAGGCGCTGGGCGAGCGCGCGACCTACCCCGGCCGCTCCGCCTTTCGCGCCTAGCGGGCTCTCGGCTCGGAGAAGCGGCCAACTTTGGGCCCGCGGCTCGCGTGCGCGTGCGAAAGGGCCGACGTGGGCGATGATGACCCAAGTCGCCATCGTGCTCGCGGCTGCGCTCGTGACGGGGCTCGGCGCCACCCTCCTCGCACGGCGCTCCTGCCGCGCCGCGGTGCGGCGCGAGCGCGAGGCGATGGCGCGCGACCTTCACGACGGTCTCGCCCAGGAGCTCGCCTTCATCGTCACGCAGACCCGTCGGGTCGCGGCCATGGGCCACTCCGAACAGGACGCGCTCGCAGCCATCACGGGCGCCGCCCAACGGGCACTGGACGAATCGCGCGCGCTGATCGAGGGCCTCCGCGCGGGCGAGAACCGCCCGCTCGCCATCGCCGTCGCGCAGACGGCCGAGGAGCTCGCGCACCGGACCGGCGCGTCCGTGCGGGTGGCCGCCGCCGACGGCGTCGTGCTGCCTCCGGCGACCCGCGACGCGCTCGTGCGCATCGTGCGCGAGGGCGTTACCAACGCGGTGCGTCACGCTCACGCCAGCGACATCAGCGTCGAGCTCACGGGCAAGCCGGGGATCCGCCTGAGCATCGCCGACAACGGCGTCGGATTCGACCCCGCCCACGCCTCCCGCGGAGGCTTCGGCCTCACCAGCATGCGCGAGCGAGCCCGGGCCGCCGGCGGGGACTTCCAGTGCCTGTCCACGCCTGGCGTGGGGACGCAGATCGAGGTGGTGCTCCCATAGGACCCCTGGCTCGCATCCTGCTCGCCGACGACCACCCGGCGACGCGCAACGGCATCCGGGTCGCCCTCGAGGAGGGCGGCTTCGAGGTATGCGCGGAGGCCGGCGACGCCGAGGAGGCCGTCCAGGCCGCCCTGCGCGAGGAGCCCGACCTGTGCCTGCTCGACGTGCGCATGCCCGCGGGCGGTGGGATCCGCGCCGCCGCCGAGATCAGCGAGCGCGTGCCCTCGGCTTCCATCGTGATGCTGACGGTGTCGCTCGAGGAGTCCGACCTGTTCGACTCGCTGCGCGCCGGCGCCGACGGCTACCTGCTCAAGGACACCGACCCCGACCGCCTGCCCTTCGCCCTGCAGGGTGTGCTCGACGGCGAGGCCGCGCTGCCGCGGACCCTGGCCGCACGTGTGATCGAGGAGTTCCGCAGCCGCGACGGGCGCCGCCGCCTCCTGCTCGAGCGCCGCCACGGCGCCAAGCTCACCACCCGCGAATGGGAGGTCCTGGAGGGGCTGCGCCTCGGCCGCTCCACCGCCGAGATGGCGAAGGATCTGGAGGTATCGCCAGTGACGGTGCGCCGGCACATATCGGGGATCGTGCGCAAACTTCGCGTCCGCGATCGCGCGGCCGCCGTCCGCCTGATCGACCGTCGCCGCCTGCCTGATCGGCGCTCGCGAGAGCACCGACAGCGTTCAGCTTCCTGAACACCGGGCGTTCACGGAACTGAACGCCATTCCCCTCTGACGGGCCATTGAACCCCCTCCGGGCGGCGTCCATGCTGCGAGTTCGGATGGATCCGACCAGCACACAGTCCCCGAGTCCGCCTGCCGCTTCACCGTGACCCTCCCCAGCGGCGGCCCCGCCCCGTCGGACGCCATGGATGGCGACGCCGACGGTGGCGGGACCGGCGGCACCGGACTCGGCGCTCGACGACCCTCACCGTCACAGCTGAAATGACCGCCTGGCACCGCGCGGTCGGCTGGACCGGCCGCGCCGACGTCGCCTCCTACGGCGTCCGGGTCCGCGAGTTCGTCGCGCAGGCGTGGATCGCGCCACCGTCCCCGGCCGCCGCCGACGAGCTCCTGACCGGAGGGTGCGCGCTGGCGCTCGCCCTGGAGGCCGAGTGCCGGCGTCTCGAGCGCGAGATCGCCGACCTCGCGCCGGACGCGACGTTGCCCGAGGTCGCCCAGCGCCTGCGCCGGCTCCCACCCGAGCTGGAGCGCGCCAGACGTCAGCTCGCCGAGGTGCGCGCGGCGATCGCCGAGCTGCGCCAGCACGCCGGCCGCCCGAGCCGCTAGCTCAGACGAGGCCCGTCCGCACCGCGTACACCGCCGCCTGGATGCGGTTCTCCACCCCCAGCTTCGCGAGGATGTGGGAGACGTGGTCCTTGACGGTCTCGGGACTGATGTACAGCGCCCGTGCGATCTGCGGGTTGTCGCGCCCCTCGGAGATCAGGCGCAGCACCTCGAGCTCGCGCTCGGACAGCTCGACCGGGCTCTCGCCCCCGGCCGCGTCCCGGGCGCGCCGGGCGTCGCGCATCGCGGCGACGAGCCGCGTCGCCACCGGGGGGGAGAGCGGCGCCTCGCCCGACGCGGCGGCCCGCACGCCGGCGACGAGCTCCCTCGCCGTGGCGTCCTTGAGCAGGTAGCCGCGGGCTCCGGCGGCCAGCGCCTCGTCGATGTCGCCGCCCTCCGCGGACACCGTGAGCACGAGCACGGTGAGCTCCGGCTCGGCCGCCAGCAGGCGCCGGGTCGCCTCCGCTCCGGAGATGCCGGGCAGCTTCAGGTCCATGATCACGACGTCGGGCGACAGCCTCGGAGCAAGCTCGATGGCCTCCTCGCCCGAGTTCGCCTCCCCGGCGATCGCGATCCCGCTGTCCTCCAGCACGTCTCGCAGGCCGCCGCGGAACAGGCGGTGGTCGTCGACCACGAGCACGCGCAAGGCGGACCCCGGCTCGGCGCCTTCGCTGCTGGCCGCAGTCTCGGACATCGTCGAGCCGAGTGTAAGCCAGGATTCCGGCACCGACGCGAAATGCTCCTGCCCGGGCAGGAGGACGGCCGCGGCCGGCGAAAGGCGCGCTGATGGCCACCGCCTCCCACGCCGCCCGTCGACGGATCTCCCGCGGCGGCGTCCGCTGGGATCGCGTGGGCCGGGTCGCGCTGCTGCTGGTCCTCGGACTCATCATCCTGCTGTATCTCGGACCCGCGCGGTCCTTCTACTCGACCTGGCAGGACTCCCACGCGAAGCGCGCCGACGTGCGCCGGCTGGCCGCCGAGCACGCCCGGCTGGACGCGCGGCGGCGCGCCCTCGGCGACCCCCGCACCCTGGAGGCCGAGGCACGCAAGCTGGGCATGGTTCGCCCGACCGAGCGGGCCTTCGTGGTGAAGGGCCTGCCGCCCCATTGACGCCACCCCGATGTCGGCCTACCCTGGCCGGCTCGTGCCGTTCGAGAACGCCATCTATCAGTGGGACGAGGGCCGCCGTCGCCTGTCCGAGGCCCCGACCGTGCGCCGCGCCGCGCTCGAGCGCGTGACCGATCAGATCGTGGCCGAGCTGCGCCGCCGGCTCGGCGGCCAGTTCACGGCCGGCGAGCTCGCCGAGCTCTACGAGCAGGGCACCGACTGGTGCCTCGACCTCGCCGTGGCGACCGCGCCCGAGGACCCGCACGCGTGGGAGACCGGGACCGTCGCCGACGCCGCCTTCTCGCGCTACGTCCGCGAGGCCAGCGACTTCGCCGGTGGCCGCCGCACCGAGTAGCCGCCCGCGCGAGCGGGCCTAGTCCTCGGCCTGGTCCTCGTCGTCGCCGCCGGCGCGCCGGATCACGATCTGGTCGTCCTCGACGATGACCTTGACCGTCCGGTGCCCTGCCCAGTGCTCGGCGTAGATGGGGTCGTCCTGCACGGCGGGGTCGAGCCAGAGCCCGTAGCCCTCCTCACCGTGATCGAAGGTGCCCTCCAGCTCGGTCGGGCCGGACCTCCGCCGTCCGCGCCCGCCGCCGCGCCGGCCGCGCCGCCGCCGCTTGGGGGCCTCGTCGCCGTCGCCCTCGTCGGAGCCCTCCCCGTCATTCTCCTCCTTCTCGGGCTCCTGGTCGGCCGCGGCCTCGGCCGCGTCGAGCTCGGCCGCGATCAGGGCATCGTCCTCCGCGCGGAGATCGATCTCGTCGTCGTAGTCGGTCCCCGCGTCGCCGTTGTCGCCGAGATCGTTGTCGCGGCGGAAGGCCTCGATCTGCTGGACCGTGACGTCGAGTTGGTGCGCGATCCAGGCGTCGGTCCGTCCCTGGCGGACCCACGTCCGGATCTGGTTGAGCTGCGGGCGCAGCGAGCGTCGTGCCATTGGCGCGCCGCAGCCTAGTACATGCGGGCGGGTGTACCGCGCCCACCAAGGCCGAAGCTACCCGTAGTTACACAGATCCTGACCTCTTCATTGCATCCGGTGGCCGGACTTGCTTTAGTGGATTTCCGTCCGAGGCGGTAGCAGCAGGGAGGCACGCAAGATGCTGGTTCTCACCAGGAAGTCCAACCAGAGCATCATGATCGGGGACGACATCGAGGTGTCGGTCCTGTCCGTGATGGGGGAGAAGGTTCGGATCGGGATCTCCGCTCCGCGCGACATCCCCGTATTCCGCAAAGAGGTCTATCTCGAAATTCAGCAGGATCGCGCGACCGAGGCCGCCGGCAAGGCGGACGTCAACGCCGCGCTGACCGAGCTGTCGAGTCGCAAGCAGGACGACTAGCCGCGCCGCTCGCCACCCGCCGGCCGCGGGGGCGTCCTCGGTCTCAGCCGAGGACGATGTAGAGCGTGCGGAACATCACGACGGTGACGACCACCGCCGTCGCGATCATCGTGAACACGAGCAGGGCGAAGCGCAACGAGCTCTGCGCGCGACGGCGCTGAATCGTGCGCACCCGCGACCGTGTGGCCGCGGTGTGGCGCAAACGGTCCCGCCGCACGCGATCGAGCTCGACCTCTTCGACGAACGCCCGCTCAAGCTGGGCGATGCTCTGACGCATCCTCATAGGTCGGCCGGCACACTAGCACCCGGGGCGGGACATAACTCCGGGCTCAGGGCGTGCACGCGCCCCACAGACCGCGCCTGTCGGCGCGTGCCTGGCGCTCCAGGGCCCCAAGTTCGGCCGCGTGGCCGATGTTGGGCGGGATGGTGAGGGTCCGCGCAAATCCGCCCCGGACGAGCTCTGCGTTGACGAAGAGCCCGTCCGCCCGCCGGTACAGGTAGGCGAGCAGCCGGCCGTAGCGGTCCCGTGGCTCCGCGTCGAGTCGGAGCTCGACGCGTGCGCCGCCCACCAGGCGGTGGTTGGCCGCGCTCGCGGCCTTGCCGAAGCACTGGACGGGCGCATTGGGCTTCACCGTCTCGGGCGTGTCCATGCCGATGTAGCGCACGGCCTCGTCGCGGCCACCAAAACGCACACGAACCGTGTCGCCATCCACGACCCGGGTCACAACGGCGGCGATCCGCGCCCCGGCCCCCGGGCCGCCACCACCGCCGAGACCATCAAGCACGCCCGCACCCACCGCGGCGAGGAGCCCAAAGAGAACCAGCCAGGGTGCAGCACGGCGCCAGGACACGCATCGACCGTATCCCCGCAAAGGCAACCGCGAACGGTCTACGCGAGCTGCGTCACGAACCCGCGCAACAGAACTGACAACTGACAACTGACAACTGACAACTGACAACTGGCGACTAGCGACTAGCGACTAACGACTACCTGCTCGGCCGCTTCATACACCTCGACAAACCGCAGATAGTTATCGGCCACCTTGCCCGCCGCCTCCTCACGCGAGAGCGACTCGTCGAGGAAGCCTCCCAGCGGCCCACCCCAGATCGACCGGCCGATCGCGAAGCCGACGTAACCGTCCACCGGGGCGCCCTGCCGCAGCCAGTGATCCACCTTGTCGTCGTCGGCCCCGCGGCCGAGGACCACGCAGACCACGCCGTCGCGCCCGCCGGCGCGGGCCTGGGCGGCGATCCGCTCGCAGTCCTCGCGGGTGTCGACGCCCTCGATCTTCCAGATGTCCGCCTCCACGCCGCGGTCCTGGAACTCGGCGATGGCCCGCCGCATCAGCTCCGGGCGCAGCTCGGCGTCGTAGCGGTCGGTATCGCCGCCGACGGCCGCGAGCTGCTCCTCCTCGGCGGGCACGAGCAGCTCGAAGAGGAACTTGCGGTCGCGCTCGTGCAGCCAGTCGGCGAGGCGCTTGAGGCGCTCGGACTGGCGCCGGTTCAGCTCCGGGTCGCCGTCGGGGTTGTAGCGGACGAGGACCTTGGAGAAGTCGGGGTCGTATTTCTCGATGTGGGCGCCGAAGTCGTCGCCGTACTCGAAGTCGAACTCCTTCTGCCCGCTCTTCTCGACCGGCATGGCGAGCTTGATCGAGGCGGCCTTGGCCTCCTCGGGCACGTGGCTGGGCCCGCCGAACTGCTCGTCGACCAGTGCGCCGGTGACCGACGGGTCGGCGCCGCGCTCGAGCGCGACCTGGAGCCCCTCGAAGATCAGATGCTTGCCGTCGGCGATCCGCTCGGTCTCCTCGGGCGTCGGGTCGCCCTCGATGCCGAACCGCTTGGTGAACGACCCGCGATGGTCGAACGCCAGGATGTAGAGCTTGCCGTCGTAACCCAGGCCCATGAAACCTCCAGATCCGCGTGGTTGCGGCGGAGTCTATTAGCCGCCCGTGGCCCCGGGTACGCTTGCGCGCACGATGGAGCACCGCTTCAGCGGGCCCTCCTACACCATCGGTATCGAGGAGGAGCTCATGATCCTCGACGCCGAGACGCTGGACCTCGCCAACGCGGTTGAGGCGCTCCTCGAGGCGGCAACTCCCGATGAGCTGACCGGTGAGGTCAAGCCCGAGCTGATGGAGTCGGTGCTCGAGATCGCGACGCAGCCGTGTCGCAACACGGCGGAGGCGGGAGAGCAGCTGCGCGGCCTGCGCCGGCTCGTCCGCGAGGTGGCGGACAAGAACGACCTGGCCATCGGCGCCGCCGGGACGCACCCCTTCGCGATGTGGGAGGACCAGCGGATCGTTGCCCGCCCGCGCTATCGGGACCTGATCAGCGCGCTGCGCTTCGTCGCGCGCCAGGAGATCATCTTCGGCGTCCACGTGCACGTCGGCCTCGACGACCCCGACAAGGCGATCCACGTCGCCAACGGCATGCGGGTGCACATGCCCGTGCTGCTGGCGCTTTCGGCCAACTCGCCGTTCTGGCGCGCCGACGCGACCGGCCTGCATTCGACCCGCACGCCGATCTTCCGCGCCTTCCCGCGGGTCGGGATCCCGCCCACCTACAAGGACTGGGCCGACTACGAGCGCCGGATCGACTTCATGGTGGAGTCCGGGGCGATCGAGGACTACACATACCTATGGCACGACGTGCGGCCGCACCCGAACTTCGGCACCGTCGAGGTTCGCGTGCTGGACGCCCAGACGCGCGTGGAGCACACGCTGGCCCTGGCGGCGCTCATCCAGGCGATGGTCAAGGAGCTGGCAGAGCACTTCGACGCGGGCAAGTCGTTCTCGCGCTATCCGTTCGAGATGCTGGACGAGAACAAGTGGCTGGCCGCGCGCCACGGGCTCGAGGGGGAGCTCGTGGACCTGCCGACGTCCGACCGGGTCTCGACCAAGCAGCTGGCGCAGCGAATCTTCGATCGTTTGCGCGAGCATTCCCAGGACCTAGGGTCGGTCGCGGAGCTCGAGGAGCTGGGGGACCTGCTCAGCCATGGGAACGGCGCCCAGCGCCAGCTGGTGGTCTACGAGGCCAACCACGACCTCCGCGAGGTCGTTGCCGAGATCGTGGCCGCGACCGCGGCGTAGAATCGACACTCGATGTCCAGCGGCGCGGACCTCTTCGTCGTCTGCAAGCAGTGCGGCTCCGAGGTGAGTCCCTACATCACCGAGTGCCCGTACTGCGGAAGCCGTCTGCGCAAACGCGCCCCCAAGCTCGAGAAGGCCCGCAAACAGGAGGAGCGCCGCCGGCGCCGGGCCGATACCCCACGCCTCGGGCGGCTGCGGTCCGGCGAGATCCCGGGCATCCGCGCCGATGCGCGCCCGTACGCGACGCTCGGCCTCGTGCTCCTGAGCGTGGTGGCGAGCGCGATGGTCCAGCTCGGAAAGCCCTTCCACACCGTCGACGTCGTGATCGTGGGCGGCCTGGGCAGCGAGTGGTGGCGGGTGTTCACGGCTCCGTTCGTCTACCTCAACACCGGCTACCTGCTGGTCGCGCTCGCGGCGGTCATGCTCTTCGGGTGGCTGCTCGAGCGCCGGCACGGCCCGCTGGTGCCGCCGCTGATCTTCCTCGTCGCCGGAGCGGCCGGCATGGTGCTCGCCGCCTCCGCCGAGACCCTCGGCGGCAATGTGGTGAGCGGCGGCAACGGCGCCGCGCTCGCGCTGCTCTGCGCGTGGGCGGTGCCCGACCTGGCGGCGCGGCGGCGTGGCGAGGAGACCGAGTCGGACATGCTCGGCGTGGCCGTGATCGCCGGCGTCCTGCTGCTGCTCCCGATCGCCGTGCCCGAGGCCGATCCCCTGGCCGGCGTGGCCGGCGCCGTCGTGGGCTTCGCGCTCGGCTTTCCGCTCGCGGCGCTCAGCCGCGGACGCTGATCGCGCCCGGCGGCCCTTCCACGAGCCGGCCGATCGCCGCGCCCGGCATGTCGCCGGTGCGCTCGGGCGGCACGGCGGCGAGCAGCCCGCCCGAGGTCATCGCGTCGGTCACGAGGCGCCGCCGGGCCGGGTCGATGCCGTCGGCGAAGGACGCGAACTCGCCGGCGTGCTCGGCGTTTCGCCGGCTGCCGCCGCTCACGGCGGCCTCGTCGGCCAGCAGTTCGAGGGCGCCGTCGATCGCGGGCACCGCGGCGGCGTCGAGCTCGGCCGCCACCCCGCTGGCCCGCGTCAGCTCGTGCAGGTGCCCGAGCAGGCCGAAGCCCGTCACATCGGTCAGCGCGTGTGCGTCCGCGACGCGGGCGGCGGCGGCCGCGTCCGCGTTGAGCGTCGTCATCACGGCGACGGCTCGGGCGACGGCGTCCGCGCCGGCGAGCCCGCGCTTGACGGCGGTCGAGATCGCGCCGGCCCCCAGCGGCTTGGTCAGGACGAGCGCGTCGCCGGCTCGCCCGCCGGCGTTGGTGAGGATCTCGTCCGGGTGCACGACGCCGGTCACCGCCAGCCCGTACTTGGGCTCGCGGTCGTCGATCGAGTGGCCGCCGATCACCGCCGCCCCGGCCGCCGCGGCCACCTCGGCGCCGCCGCGCAGGATCTCGACGAGGACCTCGCCGCCCAGCTCCTCGAGCGAGAAGGCCACCAGGTTCAGTGCCGTCACCGGCCGGGCCCCCATCGCGTAGACATCCGAGAGCGCGTTGGTCGCGGCGATGCGCCCGAAGTCGTAGGGATCGTCGACGATGGGGGTGAAGAAGTCGGCGGTGTGCACGAGCGCGAGCTCGTCGGTGAGGCGATAGACGCCGGCGTCGTCGGCGGTGCTCGGCCCGACGAGCACGGCGGGGTCGCGGCTCGCGTCCGGCAGCCCGGCCAGCAGCGGCTCGAGCTCGGCGGCGCCGATCTTGCACCCGCAGCCGGCACCGTGGGAGAGGGAGGTGAGCTTCATGGCCACGCCCCTATCATGGCGCGCTGTGCCGGACGACCCCTACAGCGACGCGGAGATCGATGCCGCGGTGCAGTCGCTGACCGACCCCGACCGGCTGCGCGAGGCTCAGGATCTGGTCGCGCGCGCCGCGCCGCAGCTCCAGCACGTGCTCGCCACGGCGCTCGAGAGCGGCGGCTGGTTCGGGGCGGCCCACGACGAGCAGGTGCGGGCGGCCGCCGAGCCCGACGACCCGGCCGAGCGCGCCCGGGCGGTTGCCACGCTGGTGGCCGAGGAGACGCGCGTCGGGATGCTCGTCGGCGTCGCGGTGGGGTATGAGCTTGCACACGAACTGCAACGCCCATCCAGGGAGGACTGAATTCATGGACATCCGCTTTCTCGGCCACCCGGCCTTCGAGCTCTCCGACGGCGACACGAAGGTGCTGATCGATCCCTTCCTCACCGGCAACCCGCTGGCGGCGGCCGATCCGGGTGAGCTCGAGCCGACGACGATCCTGCTCACGCACGGCCACGCCGATCACATCGGTGACACCGTGGACATCGCCAAGCGCACGGGGGCGCCCGTTGTGGCCATCACCGAGCTGGCCGGCGAGATCGGCAAGGAGGGCGTCGACGTCTTCGACCCCAATCTCGGCGGGACCGTCGAGTTCGACTGGGGCTGGGTGCGCGTCGTGCCCGCGTGGCACACCTCGACGACGCCGAAGGGCACGGTCAACACGCCGGCGGGGCTCGTCGTCAACTTCGGCGGCAAGACGATCTACCACCTGGGGGACACCGCGCTGTTCTCCGACCTGGCCCTGGTCTCGCGCCGGGACAAGATCGACGTCGCGCTGATGTGCATCGGCGGCCACTACACCATGGACCGCCACGACGCGGTCGTCGCCGCGGACCTCATCAAGGCGGACACGGTGATCCCGTGCCACTACAACACGTTCCCGCCGATCGAGACCGACGCTCAGGCGTTCAAGTCCGACGTCGAGTCCCAGACGAGCTCGAAGGTCGTCGTGCTCGAGCCGGGGGAGACGCACTCGCCATGACCCACGCGATCGTGCTGGTCGAGGCCGAGCGGACCGCGCTGCCCACGCTCGGCGGGGTCCTCGCCGACGTCGAGGGAGTCGCCGAGGCGTACTCCGTCACCGGCGAATGGGACTTCGTGGCGATCGTCCGCGTGCCCAAGCAGGAGAAGCTCGCCGAGGTCGTGACGGCCCAGATCGGCCAGCTCGAGGGGGTCACCCGCACGCAGACGATGGTGGCGTTCGAGGCGTTCTCCAAGCACGACCTCGAGGCGATGTTCTCCGTCGGCGGTCGGTGACCGCTAGCGCTCGACCTGCCGCCCGCGCACGAACCACAGCGCACGGTCCTTCCAGTCGTGCACCATCAGGAGCCCGCCGGTCGCGGCGAGTGCGCCGAGCCCGCGCGGCCTGACGCGGGCCGACAGGAGGCCGGTCAGCGCGACCCCGGCGACGAGCGCGCCCGTCGCGCCGTGGTGGCATCGCTGACCGAACAGCCACAGTCGGTGCCGCACGGCGTCATACTCGATCGGCTTGTGCGCTCGGCTGTCGAATGAGGCATCCATGGTGCGGTGGCGTGCGCGCGGCGGGCCATGTGATGCGCTCCTTATCGGCAGGAGGCGAGAGAACATGACATTTCGCACGAGTAGCGCTGTGTTGGTGGCCCTCGGGATCGCGGGCGCCGGCGGGTGCGGAGGCGACACGGGCACGGTCAAGCCGGTCTCGACGGGCGCGACGGCGCCGCCGGCGGCGACAGCCGGCCCGCAGACCGCGCCCACGAGCCCGACGAACGTGCAGGGGACGACCCCGCCTCCCGGCGCCTCCACGGACACCGGGACCACCCCGTCGGAGCCGATCCGCGTCCCCGCGACGTTCATCTTCACGCGCCCCGGCCGGGTCGAGCCGCCTACGGTCACGATCCCGCCGTTCGTCCGCATCGCGCTCACGCTCGCCTCGCAGGATGGTCGCGCCCACACGCTGGCGCTCCGCGCGGACGGCCGCACCTACACGCTGCGCGTTCCGGCCGGCGGCCGCGCGTCGACGAGCATCCCCGGCCTGCGCGCCGGGCGCTACGCGCTCGCCCCCGTCGGGGGCGGCGTCGGCGCCGCGCTGATCGTCGGCGGCCAGGTCGGTCCGTAGCGCCGCGCTAGGCGGGGGAGCGCTGAGCGGCGGCGGCGCGCACGATCTCGCGCACGTGATCGGGCGCCTTGGCCTCGGAGCCCGCATCGAACGGGGGCTGGGGGTCGTACTCGATCCCCAGCTGGATCGCCTGGGCGACGTCGTCGCCGGCGATCAGCGACGCGAGCGTCAGCGCCATGTCGATCCCGGAGGAGACGCCGGCCGCGGTCACGACCTTGCCCTGGCGCACCACGCGCTGCACACACGGCCGGGCTCCGTAGTCGCGCAGCGAGTCGAGGGCCATCCAGTAGGTCGTCGCCTCGAGACCGTCGAGGATCCCGGCCGCGCCGAGCACCTGCGCGCCGGTGCACACCGACGTCGTCCACTCGGACCCATCGTGTGCCGCGCGGACCCAGTCGACGATTCGCCGGTCGGCGATCGCGGCCTCCGTTCCGCGGCCACCCGGCACGCACACGATCTCGGGCGCCGGCACCTCGTCCAACGAGGCCTCGGCCACCAGCGTCAGCATTCCCGTGTCGGCCGTCACGGGGCCGGGCTCGGCCGCGATGAAGCGCACGGTCGCGCCGGGCAGGTTCGAGAGGACCTCGTAGGGGCCGACCGCGTCGAGCGCGGTGAAGCCGGGGTAGATCGGGATGGCGATGTCCATCAGGGACCTCCGGGACCGGGGTGGGCGTGATTGCGAAAGCGGGTGCGATAGTCGCTCGGCGCCACGTGGAGGCGGCGCCGAAACGCCCGGCGCATCGTCTCGACCGTGCCGAAGCCGCAGCGCCGCGCGACGGTCTCGATCGCCTCGTCGCCGCCCTCCAACGCCATGCGGGCGTGCTCGAGTCGCACGGCCACGACGTAGGCCGCCGGGGTCAGGCCGGTCTCGCGGCGGAACGCACGCGCGAAATTGCGCGGGCTCATGTGCGCCCGGGCCGCGAGCGCCGGGACGGAGAGGTCGTCGGAGAGGTGGTCGGCGATCCAGCCCTGCAGCTCCCGCAGCGGCGCCCGCTCGGCGGGCTCGGCGGCGAGATGCGAGCTGAACTGCGACTGGCCGCCGGGCCGGCGCAGGAAGAGCACGAGCTGGCGGGCGATCTGCCGGGAGATGGCCGGCCCGAGGTCGTCCTCCACCATGGCGAGGGCGAGGTCCATTCCGGCGGTGACGCCGGCGGAGGTGTAGACGTTCCCGTCCCGCACGAAGATCGCGTCGGACTCGACGTCCACCTCGGGATGGCGGCGGGCGAGCTCATCGCAGGCGGCCCAGTGCGTCGTCGCGCGTCGGCCGTCGAGCAGGCCCGCGGCGGCCAGCAGGAACGCGCCGTTGCAGACCGAGGCCACGCGGCGCGCGCGCCCGGCGGCGCGCGCAAGCCAGGCCGCGATCTCGGCATCCTCGAGGGCCGCCGTGACGCCCGCCCCGCCGCACACGATCAGGGTGTCGATCGTCCCGCGGTGGGCATCCATCGCGGTATCGGGCGTGAGGGTCAGCCCGCTCGAGCTGCGCAGCGGTCCGCGGGTGGGGGCGGCGACCGTGATGGCGTACCCGGGAGGCGCCGCGAGCGTGCCGGCCGCGAACACCTCGGCGGGACCGACGAGGTCGAGGGTCTGGAGGGCCGGGACAGCGAGGAGGACCACGCTGCGGGGCTGCGGTGGGCGCGCCACGAGTCCATCATCCGTCCTGGTGCGGTTGGCCGCAAGGACAACAGTCGGGCATTTCCTGCCATCGGCCCGCCGAGGGATCACCCTCCTATGGCTGGCCAGCCAGCCAGTCGGTGCGCTACGCTGCCGGCAGCCCCCACGGCCCCGAGCGAGAAGAGGTCCCAGCGTGTCCGAGACAGCGAGCCCGCGCACCGATCGCGTCGACTTCCAGGAGACTCACGACCCGGCGGTCCTGGAGTCCGCCGACCGTGGCGAGGACCATCTCCTCGATTACCACGCGCTCTACCTGCTGTGGGAGCGCCAGCAGTGGCGCACGCAGGACCTCGACTTCACGCAGGACCGGATCGACTGGCACGAGCGCATCGACGCGGAGGAGCGCTACGCCCGCATGTACGGCCTGTCGTCGTTCTTCGTCGGTGAGCAGCGCGTGGCCGCCGAGCTCGGTCCGATGATGCGCGCGATGCCCGACGAGGACGCGCGGATCTTCCTCTGCACCCAGATCGCCGACGAGGCCCGCCACGTCGCCTTCTTCGACCGCTTCTACTCCGAGGTCGGCGTGCTCGAGGCCGACGGCCTCAACGAGCGGCTGCAGGAGACCAGCGAGCACCTGAACCCGGAGTTCAACGACCTGTTCGACCAGCTGCTGAAGCAGCGCGTCGACCGCCTGGCCGTCGAGCCGGAGGACAGGGAGACGCTCGTCGAGGCCGTGACGATCTACCACATGATCATCGAGGGCATGCTCGCCCTCACCGGCCAGCACTTCATCATCGACTACAACGAGCAGAAGGGCACGCTCCCCGCCTTCGTCGAGGGCTTCACCAACGTAGCCCGCGACGAGCACCGTCACGTCGCGTTCGGCGCGCGGTTCCTGCGCGACATGGCGCTCGAGGAGCCGCGCTACGGCGACGCGATCCAGCGGACGCTCGCCGAGGTGGGGCCGGTCGCCGACGGCGTGCTGCGCCCGAAGTGGATTCCCGCCGACCAGAGCGACGACGTCGAGATCTTCGGGACGAGCGTCGCGGAGACGCGGGC
>DASYIJ010000095.1:0-4535 GCA_035997675.1 Solirubrobacteraceae bacterium | reverse complement strand
TGCCGACGCGCGACAGCATCCAGCCGCCGACCCAGGCTGTCACGGATCCCAGCGCATCGTTCTACGTCGACTGGGTTCGCCAGCAGATGTTCAGCCATTTCCGCCAGCGGGCGTTCATCGGCGGGCTCAAGGTGAAGACCTCGCTCGACCTCGACCTCCAGGCGGCGGCGGTGAACGCGGTGCAGAGCCGCTTCAGCGATCCCAACGGCCCGACCGCGACGCTCGTGTGCATCGAGAACAAGACGGGCGAGGTGCGCGCGATGGTCGGCGGCCCCGACTACAAGAAGTCCTCCTTCAACCTGGCCACGCAGGGCCAGCGCCAGCCCGGCTCCTCGTTCAAGGCGTTCGTGCTGGCCGCGGCGCTCCAGAAGGGCTACTCACCCGACTCGGTGTGGGCGTCGCAGCAGAAGGAGTTCATCGTGCCCCACAGCGCCGGCAAGGAGGTCTTCACCGTCCACAACTTCGAGGGCGACTACGTCGGCTCCGCCTCGCTGTGGGATGCGATCGCCCAGTCCGACAACTCCGTCTTCGCCGAGCTGGGCATCAAGACGGGGATCCCGCGGATCGTGCGCACCGCCTACGCCATGGGCATCCGAACGCCGATCTCGCACAACCTCGCGATCACGCTCGGCGGCCTGAAGCAGGGCGTGACGCCGCTCGACATGGCGCACGCCTACGAGACGATCGAGACCGGCGGCCTGAAGATCACCAACCCGCGGCTCGGCGCCGAACACTCCGGCCCGGTCGGCATCCACGAGGTCCGCGACAGCCACGACAACGTCATCGCCGTCAACGACAATCCGACCAAGATCCGCGTCCTGCCGAAGCACCTCGCCCAGACGGAGACCCAGATGCTCCAGGGCGTCATCGCAAGCGGCACGGGGACGGGCGCCGCGATCGGCGGGTTCGAGGCCGGGAAGACCGGCACCACGGAGAACTCCGGTGACGCCTGGTTCGTCGGCTACAACGAGCGCTACACCACCGCCATCTGGGTCGGCTACCCCGACCGCCTCAAGCCGATGCTGACCGAGTACGGCGGCAGCTCGGTGACCGGCAAGACGTTCCCGGCCGACATCTGGCACGACTTCATGCTCGCGGCCCGCGGGATCGACGCCCAGCACCGCGCCGACGACGCCGCGCGCAACCCCAAGAAGCCGGGCACGACGTCCACGGACACCGGCTCGTCCGGGGGCTCGTCGTCCACCGACACCGGCTCCGGTTCCGCGGGCACCGGCACCGATCAGTCGGCGCCGTCCACCTCCGGCGGCGGTGGCGGCACCGGTGCCGCCGGCGGCGGCGGCGGGTCGGGCGGCTCCGGCGGCTCTGGTGGGTCCGGCGGCAGCGGTGGGGGCGGCGGGGGTGGTCCACCGTCTGGCGGTGGCGGCGGAGGCGGTGGTGGGCCCCCGTCGGGCGGTGGCGGTGGTGGCAGCGGCGGCGCCGCGGCGCCGTCGGGCTAGGCGGCGTTCGCGCGCGTCCCGACGGGGCGCGGCCGCGAGACGAAGCGGCTGCTGTGGACGGTGAAGCGCCACGGCAGCTCGACGGCCTTGGTGATGCCCACGCGCGGCGCGGTGGCGAGCACCTGCTCGCGCCACGCCCGTCCGCGCGGCTCGACGCGGATCGGCCCCGTCGAGAGGTCGGTCGCATTGAGGTCCAGGTCGATGCCCAGCGCCTGGGTCAGCCTGCCCGGCCCCGAGCACAGGTCCTCGATCCGGTCGAGCCCCCGGCGCTCGCGCATCGCGTCCAGGCCCGCGAGCGGCTCCAGCGCGCGGATGAGCACCGCGGCGCCGACGCCCTCCGCTTCGGTGACCGCGTTGAGCATCGCGTGGACGCCGTAGGAGCGGTACACGTACGCGTGGCCCGCGGGCCCGAACAGCGTGGCGGTGCGCGGCGTCAGCCCGACGTATGCGTGGCAGGCGGGCTCGGAGTCGTGGTAGGCCTCGGTCTCCACGATCACGCCGGCGCTGTCGCCGTGGCGCACGACGCACCCGACCAGGTCGCGCGCCACGTCGAGGACGGGGCGCTCGAAGAACGCGCGCTTCACGCCGCCGGGGGTTCGAGCGTCCGCCGCGCCTCGGCGAGCTGCTCGCGCACCCGCTCCAATGCCGTCCCGCCCTCCGAGACCTTGGACTCCAGCCAGGCGCCCTCGGCGAGCACCGCGTAGAACTCGTCGTCGAGCACCTCGGAATGCTCGGCCAGCACCTCGCGCGGGAGCTCGGACAGCGTCACCCCGTCCTCGAGCGCTCGGCGCACGAGCCCCGCGACGACGCCGTGGGACTCGCGGAAGGGCACGCCCCGGCGCACCAGGAGGTCGGCCACGTCGGTGGCGGCGAGGAACTCGTCGGCGGCCGCGGCGGCCAGGCGCGAGCGCCGGAAGGTCATGCCCTCGAGCATCCCGCGGGCGGCGTCCAGGCAGAGGTCGAGCGTGTCGACGGCGTCGAAGAGGTGCTCCTTGTCCTCCTGCAGGTCCTTGTTGTAGGTGAGCGGTAGGCCGTGGAGCACGCCGTGCAGCGCCACGAGGTGGGCCGCCAGCCGCGGCGCCTTTGCGCGCAGCAGTTCGGCGGCGTCCGGGTTCTTCTTCTGCGGCATGATCGACGACCCCGACGCGTAGGCGTCGGAGAGCTCGACGAAGCCGAACTCCTCGGAGGTCCACAGCACGATCTCGGCCCCCAGGCGCGACAGGTGTGTCGCGCAGGTCGCGGCGGCCGAGAGCAGGTCGAGCACGAAGTCGCGGTTGGAGACCGCGTCGATCGAGTTGGGGACCACCGACGCGAACCCGAGCTCGGCGGCGACGGCGCGGCGGTCCGTGGCGAAGTTGACACCCGCCAGCGCGCCGGCGCCGAGCGGCAACCGGTCCGCCTGGGCGGCCGCGAAGCGCAGCCGTTCGCGATCGCGATCGAGCATCCAGAAGTAGGCCAGGAGGTGGTGGGAGAGGTAGACGGGCTGCGCCCGTTGCAGATGCGTGTACCCCGGCATCGGCCAGTCGAGGTGCGCCTCGGCCTGGTCGGCCAACGTGGCCATGAGGGAGCTGACGCGGTCGACCGTCCCGAGCGCGTGGGCCCGCACGAACATCGCGACGTCGGTGGCCACCTGGTCGTTGCGAGATCGCGCCGTGTGCAGCTTCCCCCCCACCGCCCCGGCCAGCTCGGTCACGCGGCGCTCGATCGCCATGTGGATGTCCTCGTCGTCGGGCTGGAAGCGGAAGCCGCCCGCGTCGAGCTCGCGCTCCACGTCGTCGAGCGCCTTCAGCAGCTCGTCGCGCTCGGCCTCGGAGATGATGTCCTGCGCCGCCAGCATCGAGGCGTGGGCGCGCGACTGGGCGATGTCATAGGGGCCCAGCCGCCAGTCGTAGGAGATCGAGGCGTTGAGCTTCTGGAACACCGAGTCCTGCGGCTCGTCGAAGCGAGACATGACGCGCCAGTCTAAGCGCGCCGGTCAGTGATGCAGTGCGTACAGCTGGGCCACCTGGGTGGCCAGGGCGATCCCGAGCAGGTAGAGCGTGATGCCCCAGCCGGCGTACACGCGGCGGAAGCGTGGGAAGTAGCGGCTGTCCGGGTCCAGGCCGGCCGAATAGGCCACCGGCAGCAGGAAGGCCAGGCCGAGCACGAGCAGCACCCACGGCGCCCATTCGAGGAAGTACCTGGCGTCGAGGCGGAACTCGTGCGCGATGTCCAGGATCACGCGGTGGAAGAGCACGGCCGGCGTCGCCGCCGCCACCACGAAGCCGGCGGCGCCGAGCGCGCGGGCCTGACGGCGGCGCCGGCGGTCGCGCGCCACGATCCGCGCGACCGGGACGCGGCGGCGGGGCCGAACGCGTGCCGGGACGCGTGGCGGTGGGAGCGCGTCCAGGTCAACGCCAGCCGGCGTGGCCGGGGACGGCGGTGGCGGCAGGGCAGCGAGATCCAACTCCACCCTGCCAGGGTCGGTGGCGCCCTCCGCCATGACATGGATTGTGCCGAATCGTGGCGAGGACTCAAGCCGGATCGAGCGCGCCGCGCAGTGCCACCGCCACGCGTTCCACCTCGGCCTCGGTCATCTCCGGGAAGAACGGCAGCGCGAGCGAGCGCGCGGCCACGTCCTCGCACACGGGGAACTCGCCCTCACGATGGCCGAGGCGCTCGCGGTAGAACGACATGAGGTGGATCGCCGGCAGGTAGGGCTTGCTCTGGATCCCGCGCGCGGCGAGGGTCCGCACGGTCCCCTCGCGGTCGGCTCCCCGCGGGAGCTGGACGACGAACACGAACCAGCCGCGGCGCGCGCCGTCGGCGTCGGGGCACGGGAGCTCGAGGCCCTCGATCCCGGTCAGCGCCGCGCGATAGGCGTCCGCCACCCGAGCTCGCTGGGCGAGCACGTCGTCCAGCCGGCGGAGCTGCGCCAGCCCGAGGGCGCAGGCGACGTCCGAGAGGCGGTAGTTGAAGCCCAGGCGGTCGTGGTCGAGCCAATCCATGTCGGGGGCGCGTCCCTGGTTGCGCTCGGAGTCGATGCGTTCCTTGAGCGCCGCGTCGGCGAGCGTCACCATGCCGCCCTCCCCGGTGGTG
>DASYIJ010000006.1:0-2382 GCA_035997675.1 Solirubrobacteraceae bacterium | reverse complement strand
TGTTCGCCAGCTTTGACACCCCGTTCGAGGTGACCACGTCCGAGCTCGCAATCGAGCTGCTGTTTCCCGCGGACCGAGCGACGGCCAAGGCGCTCGGGAAAGGAGCGCCATGAGCACGATCAACCCAGGATTCGGACGACTGCTCGCCGGCTGCGGCGGGGCTCTGCTCATCGGCTCGCTGTTCATGCCGTGGAGCGAGAGTGCCGCGGGCGTCAGCCAGAGCGGTTGGGAGGTGCTGACGGTCTCCGACGTCCTCCTTCTGATCACGGGCCTGTTCGGGCTGGCCGCCGCGATCACGGGTGGGCGATTCGGCTTCTTCCGGCGGGATGTATCGCTGAATGGCGCGACGGACATCGTGAGCCTGGTGGCCGCGATCCTTCTCGCATGGCTCATCCTGTTCGACTGGCCGTCTGGGGCCAGCCGGGAGGTCGGCGTCTTCGTGGCCCTCGTCGCCGCGGTTGCGATCACGACCGGGACGGGCGACTTTCGGGTGACATCGCTGTTTCCCACGATTCCCCAAGGGCGATCGAGCGACTGAGCCGGTGGACACGAGAAGCGATTCCCGGATTCGGGCCTACGGCGATGCCGCTCGACGTACGTCGAGGAGCGACCGCAGCGGTCGCGTGTTGACGACGGAGGCGGCCGTCGCCCAGCCGCGCCGCGCCGTCGCGACCGACAGGGCCATGTTGCCGAGCCCGCGCACCGAGTGCGCGTCGGTCGAGCAGACGATCTGAACGCCGGCTCGCAGTGCGTCGCGGACGTGCTCGCCGCTGAGGTCGAGACGGTCGGGAAGGCCGTTGACCTCGAGGGCCACGCCTTCCTCGAGCGCGACCTCGAACACGCGTTCCAAGTCGACCGCGTTCTCCGGCCGGCGATTGATGTACCGGCCGGTCGGGTGGCTCAGGCAGGAGACGTGGGGGTTGCGCAACGCCGCCTCGACGCGCTTCGTCATCTCTCGCCGCGGCATCCGCTGGCCGCCGTGCACGCTGGCCTGTACCCAGTCGAGCTCGGCCAGGGTGTCGTCGGGAAGGTCGAGGCGCCCATCGGGGAGGATGTCGCACTCGATCCCACGCAGGACCCGAAAGGGGGCGAGCACCTCGTTCGCGGCCGCGATCTCCCCGGCCTGGGCTCGGACGTCATCGGCTGTGAGCCCGGGGACAGCGCCCACGGCGGGTGTGTGATCGCAGATCGCGAGATAGTCGTAACCGCGCTCCTGGGCGGCGCGCCCCATCTCCTCGACGCTTGCCCGTCCGTCCGACCACGTGGTGTGGGAATGCAGATCGCCCCGGATCTCGTGCGGCTCGACGAGCGCCGGCGGCTCGCCGCGGAACGGCTCCTCGCGCAGCTCCGGCGGACACCAGGGGATCCCGAGCTCGCGGTAGACCGCCTCCTCGTCGGGCGCATCGGGGAGCGGCTCGAGGGCGGCCACATAGGCGGGCGAGCCCGTCGCGCGAACCAGAGCGGTCCCGAATCGCTCGGGCTCGGGCACCACGAGCTCAACCGGTACGCCCTCGACCGTGACACCCACTGCGCGCCGCTCGTCCCGCTCCGTCTCGGCGACGATCTGGGGGAGCGCGCCGAAGCGCTCGACCACGGGACGAGGATCCGCGGCGGCGCACACGACGGCCAACCGCTCGCAGGAGTCGCGCCACCGCCGCACGTCACCGGCCGGCTCGCCGTCGAGCGCGTCCGCGATCGCCCCGACGAGCGCCCACGCGCGGTTGAGCAGGAGCCCGTGGCGCGGTCGGGGCTCGGCCTCGTGAGCGAGCGCCTCGAGAAGCTGCGCCTCGGTCTTCGGCCCGATCCCCGGCACGGTCCGCAGGCGGCCCGAGGCCGCCGCCTCGCGAAGCTCGTCGGCGGTGCGAACATCCAGCGCCCGCGCGAGCTGCACCGACCGCTTCGCACCCAGTCCCAGGTAGCGCCCGAGGCCGACGAGGTCCGGCGCGAGCTCGCGCTCGAGCTCCGACAGCTCGGCGATCTCGCCCGTCTCGACGAGTTCGCGCAGCCGCGCCTCGATCCCCGGGCCGATCCCGCGCAGCTCGCGCGCGCGCCCGGACTTCACCAGCTGCGCGACCGGGAGCGCCGCGCCGCGAATCGTCTCGGCGGCGCGGCGATAGGCACGGGCCGTGTACGGATTCGCTTCGACGAGCTCGAGCAGCAGAGCGAACGCGTCCAAGCGATCGGCGATCTGGACGTTCTCCACCGCATTAGTGTGCCCGCAGCGGTCATCGTCGGCGACCCCGCTCGGACGAACAGCGGAACTACAGAGCCCGCACCTCGGCGCCCTGAGGCTCGAACGGCACCCGCATGACGGCCGCCCAGCCCTCGGTCTCGCGCTTCAGCGCCTGCGCGACGCCCCCCGTCTGCTCGTAGTGCGACCAC
>DASYIJ010000325.1:0-15875 GCA_035997675.1 Solirubrobacteraceae bacterium | reverse complement strand
GCTCGAACACCCGCTCGAGCGCCGCGCATTCGCCCGCGTAGTCCTTCGCCGCGTTCATCGCGTCGTACAGGCGGACGTAGGCCGGGCCGAACACGCCGGTCACGCCAGCACCGCCCGCAGTCCGTCGACGACGGCGTCGACCTCGGCGTCGCTGAGGTCGGGCGCCGACGGCAGGTACAGACCCCGGGACGACAGTCGCTCGGTGACCGTCATCGGCCCGGCCACCCGGACCCGACCCGACAGGCACGGCTGCGCGTGCAGGCCGAGGAAGAACGGTCGCGCGTCGATCCCCCGCCGCCCCAGCGCGGCGATGACCTCGCTCGCGTCGGGCAGGCCGTCGTCCTCCAGGACCACGCCGAACATCCAGTACACGCTCCGAGCCCATGTCGCCTCGACCGGCAGGCGCAGCCCGGGAACGGTCGCCAGGCGCTCGCGGTAGCGGGCCGCCACGTCGCGGTGGGCCCGGATGGCCTGGCCCAGGCGTTCGATCTGCGCCAGGCCGAGGGCCGCCTGGAGGCTGGACAGGCGGTGGTTGTAGCCCATCCGGTCGTGCCGGAAGCGCCGCTGCGGGTCGTGCGCGAGGTCGCGCAGCGAGCGGGCACGCGCCGCGATCGCGTCGTCGTCGCACACGAGCATGCCGCCCTCGCCGGTCGTGACCAGCTTGTTGGCGTAGAAGGAGAAGACGCCGATGGTTCCCAGCGAACCGCACCGCCGCCAGATCGGCTCGCCACCGTCCTCATCGACCAGGTACTCGGCCCCATGGGCCTGGGCGGCATCCTCGATCACCGCCAGGTCCGCCTCCGCGGCCGCGCGCAGCAGCGGCTCGAGGTCGGCGGGGTGCCCGAAGTGGTGCACGGGCATGATCGCCCGAGTGCGGGGTCCGATTGCGGCCTCGGCGGCCGGCGCGTCCACGCACCACGTCGCCGGGTCGCAGTCCACGAGCACCGGTACCCCGCCGTTGCGCACGACCGCCAGCGCGCACGACACGATCGTCAGCGACGGCATGACGACCTCATCGCCCGGTTCGAGCTCGAGTGCCGCCACCGCCAACTCGAGCGCCGCCGTGCCGCTGGCCACCGCGATGCCGTGGCGGCGCGAGCAGTATTCGGCCCAGCGATCCTCGAAGGACGCGACCCAGGGCCCGCTCGACGACACCCACCCCTCTCGGAGACAGCGCGTCACGAGCTCGACGTCGCGCTCCTCCAGCCGCGGACGGCTGACCGGGATCATGGCCTCAGAAGCGTCGCTTCTCCGCCGGGCCTCCGTAGGGGCCCTGTTTGATCTCGAGCAGCGACGTGTCCGCCAGCATGCGGATGCCGTGGCCGCCGGCCAGCAGCATGACCCCGTCGCCCTTCCGCAGCTCGACCTCGGCGATGACGCGCTCCTCGGCGTCGTAGACGTCCACGACGCAATGCCCATCCCGCACGAGGAGGAATTCCCCGGTCCCGTGCAGGTGCCGCGTGATCGGCCGGTGGACGTGGGGGGCGACGGCGTCGGAGGCGGCGTAGCGGCGCACACCCATCTGCAGCTCGTCGTGGGGTGCGCTCACGAACCCGGACGCGGCGGGCGCCGCATCACGGCGCAGCACCACGGCCAGCGTGCACCCGCGCACGACGATCGGCTCGACACCGGTCGACTCGGGCGGAGCGCGGTGGCCTGAAGCGGAGAGGCTCAGGACTTCACTGGGCATTCCGATGGCTATGCGGGGACATTACTGGGACCGCGATGAGGATTTGATGAAGGTTCGGCGGTTATGGTCGACCTCGTGCGCCCGGCCGAAGCCCTCCTGCGCTGGTACGCCGACCACGGCCGCGACCTACCCTGGCGCGGGACGCGCGATCCCTACCGCGTGCTGGTCTCCGAGGTCATGCTGCAGCAGACCCAGGCCGCCCGGGTGGCCCCGTACTACGAGCGCTTCCTCGCCCGCTTCCCGGACGAGCGCAGCCTGGCGGCCGCGCCGACGGCCGACATCCTGGGCGCCTGGAGCGGCTTGGGTTACAACCGGCGCGCGCTCGCGCTTCAGCGCGCCGTGCGGGTCGTGGTGCGCGAGGGCTGGCCGCCCGACGAGGCCGGCCTGCGCCGGTTGCCGGGCGTGGGGCCGTACACGGCCGCCGCGGTCGCCTCGTTCGCCCTCGGAGCTCAGGTGGCGGCCGTCGACACGAACGCTCGCCGGGTGATCGAGCGGCTCGATCGGCGGCGGCGGGCGCCCGCGGCGCTGCGGCGGCGAGCCGACGCGCTGCTGCCCGAGGGCCGCGCGGCCGCGTTCAACCACGCCATCATGGACCTCGGGGCCACGGTGTGCACCGCCCGCGCGCCGCGCTGCGACGCGTGCCCGCTCGCGGCGGCCTGCGGGTCCCGCGGGCGGACCGCGGCGCCGCCGCGCCCCCGCACGGGCGGCGAACGCTTCGAGGACACCGACCGCTACGTCCGGGGCCGGGTCGTGGCGGCGCTCGTCCGTGGTGCCGAGCCCCGGGTCCCCGGCGTGACGCGGGCCCGCCTGGAGCGCGCGTTCGACGGGCTCGAGCGCGACGGCCTGATCGTCCGCGAAGCCGGCGAGGCCCGGCTTCCGGACTGAGCCGTCAGCCCCGGCGCGCCGCGAGCCAAAGGTGAGCCTGCGGCGCGACGGCGACGTTGGCGGCCAGCAGGCGGGCGAGCTGCCAGGCGAAGGCGCCGATCCGCCCCTCGTAGGGTCGGGTCGGCCCGAAGAATCGCCGCTGCTCGGCGAACCCGGCCGCGCGGAGGTCCCGGCGGAGCCCGCGCAGCGCGATCCCGCGCTCGAGCCAACCCAGCTCGCGCCGCGCCCGGCGTGCACGCGGCGAGATGCGGTGCAGCCAGGTCAGCTCGCCGAGCAGCAGCCAGCCCCCGGGTCGCAGCTGGCGGGCGGCGCCCGCGAGGACCGCGTCCTGGCGTTCGCAGTGGTGCAGGGCCTCGAACAGCAGCACGCCGTCGAACGGCTCGGCCGGCGGTTCCAGCGCCTCGAGATCGGCCACCTCGAACCGCGCGGACGACCCCCAGCGCGCGCCCCGTTCCCGCGCCAGCTCGATGTTGGCCGGAACCAGGTCGAGGCCGACCGCGTCGAACCCGGCCTCGACCAGGAACAGCGTGGTCCAGCCCGAGCCGCAGCCGAGGTCGGCGATGCGCGCGCCGCGCGGGAGGGCGACGGCCTGCAGCATCTCCGCGACCGTGGCCCACTCGACGAAGAGCGCGGAGTCCCAACCGAAGGGCTTGGACGCCTCGGCCGAGATGAATGCCTCGGAGCGGCTCTCGATCTCCGCGAGCTTGTGCGTCTCGAGCATGTGAGGAACGCTAACGAGGGGAGCCACGCCGCGCGTGGACCACGCAGCGGCCCCAGCGGGCGCGGTAGGGCGTGCCGCGCAGGCGGCGACGGGTGGCGCGCAGCAGTCGCCGGGCGCGAGGGTCGAGGTGCACGGTGCGTGTGTCGGCGAAGCCGCGGTCGCGTAGGAGCGCGTGCAGCAGTGACGGGTTGGGGCCCCACCACGTGGAATGATCGCCGTCGACCTCGTCGCCCGGGTAGAACGCCATCGCGGGGCGCCGGCCGATGAGGTCGACGTGGGTCTCGAGCACGAACAGATCGCCGGCCACGCTCGTCACGCGCTCGAGCACCGTCAGGGGGTCCCGGAGGTGGTACAGGACGCCGAGGAACAGCACGACGTCGAAGGTCCCCACGCGCTCCGGGCTCAGGTCGAGCACGCTGTCCAGCTCGAGATCCTCGACCGCGGATCCGAGGGCGCGGCGCGCGATTTCGAAGCCGGCCTTCGAGCCGCGCGCGTTGTCCGGCGAAGACCCCCAGCCGACCGGGTCGACGGCCACGACGCGGGCGGCGCCCCGCCGCTCGCACTCGAACGAGAAGAAGCCATCCCACGCGCCCACGTCGAGCACGGTCATCCCGCTGAGGTCCTCGGGCAGGTGGAGCCAGCGCAGCTTGCGCGCGCTGTCGTCGACCCCCGGCGTAACGATTCCTTCGCCGAGGTCGATCGTGTGAAACCACCGGGTGCGCGCCACCTCGGCGCGCAGATCGCCGGTGCCCGGACGCGGCTCGGAGGATGGAGAGAACTTCGGCAAGCTTGCGCGATCGGGACGCCCGGGTTCGGATAACCTAGCGCGCACCGAGCACAGACCGCGTACATCGGGAGGAACACCGGCTTGGCCCTCGAGCGGCAGGACATCGAGAAGAGAGACTTTCCCATCGGCCGTCGCGGGTACGACCCCGACGCGGTCGATCGCCATCTCCGCGAGGTCGCCCAGGCGGTCGCGGAGCTCCGAGAGCAGGCGGCGGCGTCGGCATCCCGCGGCGGCGAGTCGCTCGCCGCGACCGCATCCGATCAGGTGCGGGCGATCGTCGACGCGGCCGAGACCACCTCCTCGGGGATCACGCGCGAGGCCGACGACCGCGCCGCGCAGATCCGCCAGGAGGCGTCCGATGAGGCGGACAGGACGCGCGCCGACGCCGCCCAGCAGGCGCGCGAGCACGTGGCGAAGGTGTCCGAGGCCACCGCGGTGATGATCCAGCGCGTGGACGCGATGGAGGGCGAGCTCGGCGCGCTCGTGGAGAGCCTGCGGACGGGCGCCAACCGCCTCAACGCCGACCTGGCGCTGCTCCAGGGGAACATGGGCGAGCTCCGCGCGGCGGTCACCGGCAGTGGCGAGGCCGCCGTCGTCGAGGAGGCCCTCGAGGAGGAGGCGGCGGCCGTGATCGCGGTCGTGCCCGAGCCCGAGCTGGAGCTCGCGCCCGAGCCCGCCCGGGCACCCGAGCCGGCCCGAGGACCCGAGCCGGTGGAGGAGAAGGAGCCGACCGTGCAGGAGCCCGGCGCGAGCGGCGACAGCGAGGGCGCGCGCCTGATCGCTCTCAACATGGCCCTCAACGGCACGCCGCGCGAGGAGACGGACCGCTACCTGGCCGAGAACTTCGACCTCGCCGACCGCGCCGCGCTGCTCGACGAGGTCTACGCCCGGGTCGGCTGACGCGGCGGCGATGAGCCGCCTTCGCCGCGTCGTCCTGTTTGGCCTTCCGGCCCTTGCGCTCGCGGCGTGCGGCGGAGGCTCCTCGTCGCAGAGCTCGAACGCGGCGCCCGCGACGAGCACCACGGCGGGTCAGGCTCCGGCGCAGCCGGCCGTGGCGGGCTCGGCCTGGCCCACCTACCACCGCGACCTCGCGCGGACCGGCAACGACCCCACGGCACCGCGCGTGACGCGGGTGCGACGCGCCTGGAGCGCGTCCGTGGACGGCGACGTGTACGCGGAGCCGCTGGTCGCCGCCGGCCGCGTGGTCGCCGCCACCGAGAACGACTCCCTGTACGCGTTCGACGCCGTCAGCGGGCGCCGCCTGTGGCGCACGCACCTCGGCTCCCCGGTCGACGGGTCGAGCCTGCCCTGCGGCAACATCAATCCGTCGGGGATCACGAGCACGCCGGCGATCGACACGAAGCGCCGGCTCGTCTACGCGGTGGCGTTCATCGCCCCGGCCCGACACGAGCTGGCGGCGGTCGACCTGTCGAGCGGCCGCGTGCGCTGGCGCCGCGCGATCGATCCGCCGGCCGACCCGACGGTCCACCAGCAGCGGGGTGCGCTCGCCCTGGCCAACGGGCGCGTCTACGTGCCCTACGGCGGCCTCTTCGGCGACTGCGGCAACTACCACGGCTGGGTCGTCTCGGTGCCCACTCCAGGACCGGGCGGCGCGCAGGCGAACTTCATGGTCCCGACCCATCGCGAGGGGGCGATCTGGGCTCCGTCCGGCCCGTCCGTCGACAATCGCGGCCGCCTGTTCGTCTCGACGGGCAATGGCGACTCGACCTCCTCGTTCGACTTCGGCAACACCGTCATCCGCCTGTCGCCGTCGCTGCAGCGGCAGTCCTACTTCGCCCCGACCAACACCGCCTCGCTCAACGGGTCGGATACCGACCTCGGCTCGGTCGGACCGCTGGTGCTGCCCGGCTCTCGGGTCTTCGCGATCGGGAAGGAGGGCATCGCCTACCTGCTCGACGCGAACAACCTGGGCGGCATCGGCCATCCGCTCGCCTCGCGCCAGATCTGCGATTCCGCCTACGGCGGCCTCGCCTACGCGGGGGGCCGGGTGTACGTGCCGTGCACGAACGGCGTCGTGGCCGTCGGAGTGGGCGCGCGCAGCCTCTCCGTGGCCTGGCGCGGGCCGGGGTTCAGGGCCGGGCCGCCGATCGTCGCCGGCGGCCTGGTGTGGACCGTCGACCTCGACGGAGGCCAGCTCACGGGCCTCACGACCGGTTCCGGCCGGGTCGCGTTCCGTGCGGGCGTGGGAAGCCCAGCGCAGTTCAGCACCCCGAGCGAGAGCGGCGGACGCCTGTACGTGTCGGGCGGCAAGCGCGTGCTCGCGTTCACCGGCCGCTGACGCCGAACCGCCTTCCCGCACGTTGCGGGGACGCCCGGGGGCGAACAACCGTTCGCCCCCCTACAATCGAACGGAGTTATGTCTTCCGCTGAGCAGATCGTCGTCTCGGGCGCGCGCGAGCACAATCTCAAGGACATCTCCGTGGCCATCCCGCGGGATGCACTCGTCGTCATGACCGGGCTGTCGGGCTCCGGGAAATCGTCGCTGGCGTTCGACACGATCTACGCCGAGGGTCAGCGCCGCTACGTCGAGTCGCTGTCGGCCTACGCCCGCCAGTTCCTCGGCCAGATGGACAAGCCCGACGTCGATTCCATCGAGGGGCTCTCGCCCGCGATCTCGATCGACCAGAAGACGACCTCGCGCAACCCCCGGTCCACCGTCGGCACGGTGACGGAGATCTACGACTACCTGCGCCTGCTGTGGGCACGAGTCGGCCGCCCCCACTGCCACATCTGCGGACGGCCGATCGAGGGCCAGTCGGCCGAGCAGATCATCGACCACGTCATGACCCTGGCCGAAGGCACGCGCTTCATGGTGCTCGCGCCGGTCGTGCGGGGCCGCAAGGGCGAGTACGGGAAGCTGCTCGAGGAGCTCCGCGCCGAGGGCTTCACCCGGGTGCGGGTCGACGGCGACGTCCGTCAACTCGACGACCCGATCGAGCTCGACAAGAAGTACAAGCACGACATCTCGGTGGTCGTGGACCGGCTGGTGATGCGCTCCGAGCTGCGCAAGCGCCTGGCCGACTCCGTCGAGACCGCGGTGGCGCTGGCCGACGGGCTCGTGGACATCGAGCTGGTCGACGAGGGCGAGACGATGACGTTCTCGGAGAAGTTCGCGTGCCCGGAGCACGGCCCGAGCCTGGCGGAGCTCGAGCCGCGGGTGTTCTCGTTCAACTCGCCGCACGGGGCATGTCCGCGCTGCACCGGCCTGGGTTCGCAGATGGAGATCGATCCGGAGCTGATCGTGCCCGACCCGTCGCTGTCCATCGGCGAGGGGGCGATCCTGCCGTGGTCCACGTCCACGTCGCAGTACTACGACGAGATCACCACGGCGATCGCCGAGAAGTTCGAGGTCGACCTCGCGAGGCCGTGGCAGAAGCTGCCGGCGGCGCAGCGCGACCTGTTCCTGCACGGCACGAACGGAGACCGCGTGTACGTCTCCTACCGCAACCGCTTCGGCCGCAAGCGCTCCTACATGACCCGGTTCGAGGGCATCGTGCCCAATCTCGAGCGCCGCTATCGCGAGACGGACTCGGACTACTCCCGCGAGAAGATCGAGGAGTACATGTCCGTCCGGCCGTGCCCCGAGTGCGGCGGCGCGCGGCTCAAGCCGGAGTCGCGGGCGGTGACCATCGACGGGATGGCGATCCACGAGTTCACGATGCTCTCGGCGCGGCGCGCGCTGGAATGGCTGAACGAGCTGCGCCTCGACGACGTCGACCGCCAGATCGCGCGGCTGATCCTGCGCGAGATCGAGGAGCGGCTGAGCTTTCTCGACAACGTCGGTGTGGGCTACCTGTCGCTGGAACGGGCGGCCGCGACGCTGTCGGGCGGCGAGGCGCAGCGGATTCGCCTGGCCACCCAGATCGGGTCGTCGCTCGTCGGCGTGCTCTACATCCTCGACGAGCCCTCGATCGGGCTGCATCAGCGCGACAACGCGCGGCTGATCGCCACGCTCAAGCGCCTGCGCGACATCGGGAACACGGTCATCGTGGTCGAGCACGACGAGGGCACGATGCGCGCGGCCGACCATCTGATCGACCTCGGGCCCGGCGCCGGCGAGCACGGCGGGCGCGTCGTGGCCGAGGGGACGGCGACCGAGGTCGAGCGCGTGGAGGCGTCGCTGACCGGGCAGTTCCTGGCCGGCACGCGCGCGATCGAGCCGCCCAAGCGGCGGCGCCGGCCGAGCGGGTACGTGGAGATCGAGGGGGCCACGCAGCACAATCTCGCCGACATCGACGTGAAGATCCCGCTCGGCGTGTTCTGCTGCGTGACCGGGGTCTCGGGCTCGGGCAAGTCCACCCTCGTCAACGAGATCCTCCACAAGGCCGTGGCCAACCGGCTGCACCGCGCGAAGCAGCGGCCGGGCGCGCACCGGCGGATCACCGGCGTCGAGCAGCTGGACAAGATCATCTCGGTGGACCAGTCGCCGATCGGCCGGACGCCCCGGTCCAACCCGGCGACCTACATCGGGCTGTTCGATCAGATCCGCGAGCTCTACTCCAAGACACAGGAGGCGCGGACGCGCGGCTACAAGCCCGGCCGGTTCTCGTTCAACGTCAAGGGCGGGCGCTGCGAGGTGTGCCGCGGCGACGGCCAGATCAAGATCGAGATGCACTTCCTGCCGGACGTCTACGTGCCGTGCGAGCAGTGCCACGGCAAGCGCTACAACCGCGAGACCCTGGAGGTCCGCTTCAAGGGCAAGACGATCGCCGACGTGCTCGAGATGCCGGTCGAGGAGGCGCTCGAGTTCTTCGCCCACATCCCCAAGATCAACCGTCGTTTGCAGGCACTCAACGACGTCGGCCTCGGCTACGTCCGGCTCGGCCAGCCCGCCACGACGCTGTCCGGGGGCGAGGCCCAGCGCGTCAAGCTGGCCGCGGAGCTGTGCAAGGTGGCGACCGGGGCGACTCTCTACCTGCTCGACGAGCCGACCACCGGACTGCACTTCGCCGACATCCAGCGGCTGCTCGAGGTGTTGCAGCGGCTCGTGTCCGCCGGCAACAGCGTCGTCGTGATCGAGCACAACCTCGACGTGATCAAGACGGCCGATCGCCTGATCGACATGGGCCCCGAGGGCGGGGAGGAGGGCGGCCACGTCGTCGCCAAGGGCACGCCCGAGCAGGTGGCCGCCGCCGAGGGCTCGCACACGGGCGAGTACCTGCGCGCCCTCGTCAAGCCGGCCGCCGCGCCGCGCAAGCGTGCGCCCGCGAAGCGCCGCCGCAAGGTCCCGGCCGGCTCCGCGGCATGAGCGGCGCCGTGGAGATGATCCATGTCGTCCCGCTCCGCGGAGGCGACGCCGAGGGCGTCGACGAGGTCCTGGCCGAGGCCGGCCGGGGCCTGCGCGGCGACTGTCATCACGGCCTGCCGGAGTCGAACGACCTCACCCTGATCGAGGGCGAGGCCCTCGAGCGGCTCGCGACCGAGCACGGCGTGAGCCTGGAACCGGGCGAGAGCCGGCGCAACGTCACCACGCGCGGCCTCGACCTCGGCACCCTCGTGGGCCGGCGCTTTCGGATCGGCGAGGCCGTGTGCGAGGGCGCCGAGCGCTGCGAGCCCTGCGCGAAGCTCACGCGGCTGACCGGCGAGCCGGGCGTCCTGCGGGGTCTCGTCCACACGGGCCTCGAGGCCGCGATCGTCGAGGGCGGAACCATCCGCGTCGGCGACCGGGTCGAGCCCGTCGACTGAGGCTCCCGCGACCCGAGGTCCCGACGCAGCCTCGGGGCTCTGGGCTCGCAGCGAACGGACGCCCCACTGATCCGCTTGGCGGCGGTGATCGAAGAACCCCCTGACTCTGCCTGCTGTCTCCGAGGGTCTCTCGGTAAGCGGCTAAACCAGCGGAGTTGCAATCGCAACAGCGTCGCAATAGGGTCCGAGAAGTCGGCTCCGCGAGTGAGGAGGCTGATATGGCCGCACCGGCCGCAGGTCAGATTGGGACGTCCCGTTGGCAGCGAGTTCGCGGCTCGTTGACGCCGGCGGAATGGCGCCGAGCGGCCGGATTGGGCGCCGCGATCCTGGCTCTGCACGTGATCGGGTTCTTCACGTTGATCGTGCTCGTCGCTCCCCATCACTTCAGCCTGGGCAAGACCGGGGCGTTCACGATCGGGATCGGGCTCACGGCCTACACGCTGGGGATGCGCCACGCCTTCGACGCCGATCACATCTCCGCGATCGACAACACCACGCGCAAGCTGATGGCCGACGGCCAGCGCCCGCTCAGCGTGGGCTTCTTCTTCTCGCTCGGCCACTCGACGATCGTCTTCGCGCTCGCGTTGCTGTTCTCGCTCGGCATCAAGGCGCTGAGCGGCCAGGTCCAGAACGACGGCTCCGCGCTGCACAGCGTCACCGGATTGATCGGCACGGGCGTCTCGGGCACCTTCCTCTACATCATCGGCATCCTCAACCTGGTCATCCTGGTGGGCATCGTCAAGGTCTTTCGCCGCATGCGCCGCGGGGACTACAACGAGGCCGAGCTCGAACACCAGCTCAACTCGCGCGGCCTGATGAACCGCTTCTACGGGCGCTTCACCAAGGCCATAACCAAGCCCTGGCAGATGTACCCCGTCGGCGTGCTCTTCGGGCTGGGCTTCGACACCGCCACCGAGGTCGCCCTGCTCTTCCTGGCGGCCGGAGCTGCCTTCAGCGGCCTGCCGTTCTACGCCATCCTCTGCCTGCCCGTGCTCTTCGCCGCGGGCATGTCGCTGCTGGACACGATCGACGGCGCGTTCATGAACTTTGCCTACGGCTGGGCGTTCTCAAAGCCCGTGAGAAAGGTCTACTACAACATCATCATCACCGGGCTGTCCGTCGCCGTCGCACTGATCATCGGAACCATCGAGCTGATGTCCATCCTCGCCGACAAGCTCCACCTCACCGGCGGCGTATGGGCTCTCGTGTCCACCGTCGACCTCAACAAGATCGGCTTCCTCATCGTCGCCCTCTTCATCCTGACCTGGGCCATCGCCGTCGCCGTCTGGCGACTGGGCAACATCGAAGAGAAATGGACCGCCCGCATCAAGCAGTACTGAGGCCGAGCGTGGTCGGCGAGCGATGACCGACGCTCCGCACCGAGAGCCTCGGAGCTTCAGCGACATCGACGAAGTCCTGGACATGCTGCGCGCCGACGGGGATCGCGTTTCCGCCGCACGCCGGCTCGTCCTCGAAGCGCTCTTCGCCGCGGACGGCCCGGTCTCGGCAGACGCGATCGCCGACGGCCTCGACGGACAACACATGCCCCTGGACCGAACCTCCGTCTACCGCAACCTCGAGCACTTCGAGAAACTCGGCATCGTCCACCACGTCCACGCCGGTCACGGCGCGGGCCTCTACGTGCTTGCCGGCTCGGGCGAGCACGAGTACCTGGTCTGCGAGCGCTGTCATCGGGTGCAGGCCGTCGAGCCCAAGGTGCTCGACGCCGCCCGCAGCGCGATCCAGCGCGCCGCCGGGTATCGCGCCCGCTTCAGCCACTTCCCCATCCACGGACTCTGTTCGACGTGCGCCGGCGCCACCTCTCGGCTCCAACGCTGAGGCTGATGGCCGAACGATGGGATCCGCCGGCGCTCACCATTCCTGACCGGCCACCTGTCTCGTGGTGACGTTGAGGCGGTTCCAGACGTTGTCCGCCGGAGTGGTCTCGACCCGGGACGGGGAGCCCTTCTCGGTCATCGGCTTCACGGTCAAGGGCGGGAGGATCGTCCGGATCGACATACTCGCCGACCCGGCGCGCCTGCGCCGGCTCGACCTGCAGGTGCTCGAGGACTAGCGCCGCGGGCCGGGGCTCAGTCGCGCAGCCCCAGAGGTTCGCCTTCCCCCATCCCGGCACAGCACGACCGATGGGTACGGCAGATACCGTGGTCCGATGGCTCCGGACCTGTTCGCGGGGATCCGCGTCAGCGACTACCAGGCGGCGAAAGCCTGGTATGAGCGTCTGCTCGGCGCCGAGCCCTCCTTCTTGGCGCATGCGACCGAGGCGGTCTGGGAGCTCGCCGAGCATCGTTTCCTGTTCATCGTGCAGGACGCCGAGCGCCCCGGCCGAGCGATCCACACCGTCTTCGTCGACGACCTGGACGCGCGCATCGCGGATATCGCATCGCGCGGGATCGAACCGGACGAACTCGTCACGTATCCCGGCAAGGCGCGCAAGGCGATCTACCGGGACACCGACGGCAACGAAATCGGCTTCGGCGGCGGCATCGACTGAGGAACCCCGGTCGCCCCGCAGCGGTAGCGCCGCTGCTCCAAAACGCGCCCTCTCCCGTGCTGCGGTTACTCCTGAAGCGCCGCGGCTTCGAGGGGCCTGGCCCCGTTCGCTCCGCGGTTGGCGGTGGCCCGGCCGGGCGAACCTGTGCAATAGCGGCCGCCTGTGTCGCTCTGTGCGCTTTCGCACCAATGGCGGATCGCGGGCGCGCTACATGTGACATCGGTTGCGAAAGACAGACGGAGCCAGCGCACATCGAGGCGCTGGCCGTAAGTAGAGGGGGAGACCATGAATCACACCATCAGTGCACCGCCGGCGAACGGAGCGATGCCGACGATCGCGATCGAGCCACCTGCCCACGAGAAGCACGCGGAACTGGCGTCGATCGCCGGTCTGCTCGCTGTGGTTGCCGGGCTGCTTTCACTCATGGCGGTATCCGTGGCGGCGATCATCGTCCTGCCGTCGGGCAACGGTCAGAACGTGGTCGCGGTGGCCACGGGCAGCTTCGGCGTCATCGGCACGGTCGTCGGCGCCTACTTCGGCGTGAAGCTGGGGGCTGATGGTCGGCAGGCAGCCAACCAGGCTCAGCGGACGGAGGCGGTCAAGGTTCAAACCCTTGCGGCACGTATGGACGCGGGCGAGGCGACCGCGGCTCTGCGGGACGCCGAGCGGCTGGCGCCTTCCCACCGTTGACCGTCATCGCGTCATCACAGCGATGCGCGGACCCGGTTCGCCGTACCGTCTGCGAAGCTCCGCCGATGACCGAGCAGCTGCGGTTGTGGGCGCAGAAGTGGCGGTACTACGAGCGCAACTCGCTGCCCTGGAATCGGGCCCGCATCCACTGGGAGTTCATGCAGCGGGAGGCCTTCGTGCGCTGGCCGGTGCACGGCAATGTGCTCTCGGCGCTGCGCGACGGGCGGCTGGAGGTCGGCGCCGGCACGCTGCTGGAACCGCACGTCTGGATCACCGCCGAGCCACCCGCGCGCGTGCGGATCGGGGAGGGCTCGTTCCTCAACATCGGCGTGATGGTCGCCGCGCTGGACCTCGTCGAGATCGGCTCGCACTGCATGTTCGCCAACGGGTGCATGGTCACGGACGCCAACCATCGCTACGACGATCCCGACAGGCCGGTCACGTGGCAGGGCTTCGACACCAAGGGCCCCACGCGGGTCGGCGACAACACGTGGTGCGGCGCCAACGTTGTGATCACGAGCGGCGTGACCGTCGGCGAGCGTTGCGTGATCGGCGCCAACAGCGTCGTCACGGCCGACCTGCCGCCTCGCTCGATCGCGGCCGGCGTGCCGGCGCGGGTGCTCAGGAGGGTGGAGTACTCGTGAGGCCCAGGGCGCGCGCCTCGCTGTCGGGCGGCGACGCGAGCCGGTAGCGCACGGGAGGGCGCCCGCGCGACTCGCCGTCGGGCATCCGCGGCAATGCCGTCACGACGCCCGCGCGCTCGAGTTGGCGCACGTGTCGCCGGATCGTCTCCGGCGCCGCCACGACGGCGTGCGCGAGCTCGTTCAGCGACGCGTCCGAGCGACGAGACAGTTCACGCACAATGCCGAGGCGAATGGGGTCGGCGATCGCCTCCAACCACGCCATGCCGAGATGGTCACAAGCCTCCTCAATCCGCGCAAGCTCTGCGAGACCTTGTGCAGCGATTGCTATTTCGTCTGGATCTCCACGATGCCGTACACGATCGCGCCGGCACAGGCGGCGAGCGCCAGCGTGGTGAGGACGCCGAAGCAGGCCGCCTCGACCGCCCGGCCGTCGCGCCGCAGGTCCGAGAAGCGCGTCGCGCCGAGGATCGCCAGCGAGAACGCGCCGGTGACGCCGACGGCGGCGAGCAGCGAGACGCCGATGATGTCGAGCAGCGTCGTCGTGTCGACGATCGTGCTCATGCCTCCGCCGCGGTGATCGGGGATCCGCGTTGCAGGCGCCGCGCGAACACGCCGATGCCGGCGGCCAGGATCGCCACCGAGACGACCACGGGGCCGAGCGCGCCGGTGCCGAAGATCCGCGTCACGCCGTACACGAGCCCGCCGATCGCCGCCGAGGCGGGCAGCGTGAGGATCCAGGCGATCGCGATGTTGCCCGCCACTCCCCAGCGCACCGCGGACAGCCGCCGCGCCGCTCCCGCGCCCATCACGCCGCCGGAGATCACCTGCGTGGTGGACAGCGGATAGCCGAAGTGCGTGGACGCGAGAATGACCGCGGCGCCGGCGCCCTGGGCGGAGAAGCCCTGTGCCGGGTCCATCTTGATGATCCGGCTTCCCATCGTGCGGATGATCCGCCAGCCACCGGTGTAGGTGCCGAGCGCGATCGCGACGGCCGCCGAGATCACGACCCACTCGGGCACGTGGAATTTCGCCGGGTCGGACGACAGGTTCCCGTTGGCGATCAGGGCAAGCGTGATGACGCCCATGGTCTTCTGCGCGTCGTTCGTCCCGTGCGCGAGGGCGAGCAGGCCGCCCGAGGCGATCTGGCCGGTGCGGAACCCTCGGTTGACCGGGCCCGGGCGCTGTCGGCCGACGATCCGGTAGGCGATCAGGATCGCCAGCCCGGCGGCGACGAAGGCCAGTGTGGGGGCGATCAGCGCCGGGATGACCACCTTGGACACCAGCCCCTCGCCGTTGATCGCGCTCGTCCCCGCCGCCACGAGGGTTGCTCCCACGACGCCGCCGATCAGGGCGTGCGAGGAGGACGAGGGCAGCCCGAAGTACCAGGTGACGAGGTTCCAGGCGATCGCGCCCACCAGGCCGGCGAAGATGACCGTGGTCGTCACCTCGGTCGCCGACACGATCCCGTTGGCCACCGTCGCCGCGACCTTCAGCGAGATGAAGGCGCCGACGAAGTTCAGGATCGCCGCGAAGCCGACGGCCAGCCGCGGGGACATCGCACGCGTCGAGATCGACGTCGCGACGACGTTCGCGGTGTCGTGGAACCCGTTCGTGAAGTCGAACGTCAGCGCCGTGGCGACGACGATGACGAGGATGAGATCGCTCTGCATCGCCAGAGGTCAGGAGTTCTTGATGACGATCCCCTCGAGGATGTTCGCCACCTTCTCGGTGGCATCGATGGCCGCCTCGAGCCGCTCGAAGATGTCCTTCCACCGGATCACGACCATCGGGTCGATGCCGTTGTCGAACAGCGACGCCATCGCCTCGCGGCTCACACGGTCCCCGTCGTTCTCGAGCCGGTTGATCTCGACGGTGTAGTGGGAGATGTCCTTGAAGCCGCGCATCCGCGGCATGGCCTCGGAGATCTGGCGCGAGGCCTGCAGCACGATGTGGGCCAACTGCTGCCCCTGGGCCATCGGCGCCTCGATCTTGTAGAGACCCATGTAGTCGGCGACCTCCTCGATGAAGTCGACGATGTCGTCGAGCGCGGAGGCCAGCTCGTAGATGTCCTCGCGGTCGATCGGGGTCACGAACGTCTGGTTGAGCCGGTGGATGATGTCGTGCGTGATCCGATCGCCCTCCTGCTCGCAGATCAGGATGTCGCGGGCCAGGTCCGCGCGCTCCGGGTAGGAGCCGAGCATCTGGTCGAGCATGTCCGCGGCGCGCACGATGTTGCCCGC
>DASYIJ010000301.1:0-6948 GCA_035997675.1 Solirubrobacteraceae bacterium | reverse complement strand
CCAGAGCCAGACGCAGGTCCAGCAGCAGATCCAGTGCATCGCGCGGGCGGCCGGCGACCGCACCAAGATCGCCGCCTGCCTGCGGCCGAAGTAGTCCACCCGCCGCGCGGCGAGCCGCCGCATCGAGGCACGAGAAAGCCTTCTATGCCAAGGGCTTCTCGCGCCTCGTGGGGATCGTGGCGCCGCGGGGCGTCGATGACCCTCCTCGATGACCGTCATTTACCCGCCGGGCGCTCGCCCGGCGGAGATGCGCGGCCGCGCCGACCGGTACCGCGGCCGCGCCGGCCAGGTGGTGGAGCACATGCAGGCCCACCCCGAGCGGGGCCGCGCCGACCCCGCGGCGGCGGGCGAGCAGCGCGTAGAGGCCGCGGTTGAGACAGGCGAGCACGGCCAGCGCGCTCAGCGCGGCGAGCGGCCGGCGCGCGAGCGCCGCGCCCGCCGCGGCCACCGACGCCGCCGCGCTAAAACGGTGGCGCCAGCCCAGGTTGAGCCCGGCCCGCCAGGCGTCCGGCCCCGCCTCCAGCAGCAGCACGACCCAGGGGACACCGCGCCGGGCGAAGTCGGTGCGCAGCATCGACCGCAGCGTCCATGCCTTCAGGTGCGTGCCCTGGATCGACGGGTCGAGCACGATGCGCGCTCCGGCGCCCGCCAGGCGCATGCCGAGGTCGATGTCCTCGACCGACGAGCGGGGGAAGCGGGCCGCGTCGAAGCCACCGGCGGCGGCGAACGCGTCGCGCCGCACAGCGCCGAGGCCGGCCCAGAACGTCTGCGCCGGGCCGGCCCCGGCGACGTGGACGTGGTGGTGGAGCAGGTTGCGGAAGCCCGAGACGACGCCGGGGGCGGCCGGCGTGTCGTCGTAGGCACCGAACGCGGCGACGAGGTCCGGGGCGCCGGCGAAGGCGGCCCGCAGGCGCACGAAGGCGTCGGCGTGGACCTCGACGTCGGCGTCGACGAAGCACAGCAGCTCCCCGCGCGCGCGGGCGGCACCGAGGTTGCGCGCCCGCGCCGGTCCTCCTCCGACCGGCTCGTCGACGACGAGAATCTCGTCCGGGCCGGCGTCGGCCGCGCGCACGGCGGCGAGGCAGGCCGGGAGCGTCGCCGGACGGTCGGTCGCGGGCACGATGACGGTGAGGCCCTCCACCCGCGGCAGCCTACGCGCGGTGGCGCGCCCCCGGCGCAATCTCCACCGGCTCCGTTGGCGCGAGCGGTCATACTGCGAGCCAGTGGCCCTCCCGGAAGCCTTCCGCACGAAACGGCAGTCGCAGAGCGTCCGGGAGAACCTCGCTTGAGCGACCGGCCCCTGATCCTCGGCGGAGGACCGGCCGGCCTGACCGCCGCCTACCTCCTGGCCTCCCGCGGCCAGGCTCCGCTGGTGCTCGAGGCGCTGGACCGCGTCGGCGGCCTGGCCCGCACCGAGGTGCGCGACGGCTACCGGTTCGACATCGGCGGCCACCGCTTCTTCACCAAGTCGCCCGAGGTCGACGCCCTGTGGCACGAGACGCTGGGCGACGAACTGCTGCTGCGGCCTCGGCTGTCGCGCATCTACTACGACGGGCGCTTCATCGACTATCCGCTCCGGGCGCGCGACCTGCTCGACAAGCTCGGCTTCGGCGAGCTCGCACTCGCGGGGGCCAGCTATGCGGCCGCCGCGGCGCGCCCGCGGGGTCCGGACGCCACCTTCGAGGACTGGGTCTCGCGCCGCTTCGGCCGGCGCCTGTACGAGATGTTCTTTCGCTCCTACACCGAGAAGGTTTGGGGCGTCCCCTGCGGCGAACTGCGCGCCGAGTGGGCGGCGCAGCGGATCCGGGGCCTCTCGTTTGCCTCGGCCGCCCGCGCCGCGGTGTTCGGCGGCGGCGGCGGGCGCGTGCGGAGCCTGATCGAGCAGTTCCACTACCCCCGGCTGGGACCGGGCCAGATGTGGGAGGCCATGGCGGACCGCGTCGTCGACGCCGGGGGCGAGGTACGCACGGGAGTGGCCGTCGATCAGCTCTCGATCGAGCGCGGACGTGTGACCGCAGTACACGCCGCCGGTGAGCGCATCGCGGCCGGGCCCGTGATCTCCTCGCTTCCGCTGCGCACCGTCGTGGGGTTGGCCGAACCCGGGCCGCCGGACGAGGTCGTCGAGGCCGCCGCGGGGCTGCGCTACCGCGACTTCGTCTGCGTCGCGCTGGTGCTCGAGGGCCGCGACCTGTTCCCCGACAACTGGATCTACGTGCACGAGCCAGGGGTCCGCGTGGCCCGGGTGCAGAACTTCCGCGCCTGGAGCGACGAGATGGTGCCCGACCCGAACCGCTCCAGCGTCGGCATGGAGTACTTCTGCTTCGAGGGCGACGCCATCTGGAGCCGCGACGACGACGAGCTGATCGAGCTGGCCGGTGACGAATTCGCCGCGATCGGGCTGGGGGACCGCGGGCGCGTCGTCGGCGGTCACGTCCTGCGCGCGCCCAAGGCGTATCCGATCTACGACGAGGCCTTCGGCGAGCGCGTGGCCTGCATTCGCCGCTGGCTCGACCGAGTCGGCGGGCTCCAGCAGGTGGGCCGCAACGGGCTGCACCGCTACAACAACTCCGACCACTCGATGCTGACCGCCATGCGCGCGGTCGAGAACCTCGACGGCGCCGGCCACGACCTGTGGGCGGTGAACGCCGACTCGTGGTACCACGAGAGCGAGCTGGCCGAGGAGCGGCCCTACCGGCGGGCGCCCGTCGGCGTGTAACCCGGCGGGCTCGACCAACCCGACGATTTCCGGAGGCGCGACGTGTTCGAGAGGATCGAGGAGGCGGCGCTGCGCGAGACCGAGTCCGGCCTCGTGCCCGAAGGCGAGGGGTGGTTCGTCGTCAACGTCGCCGCGGGCCGCGGGATGCGCAGCGATCGGTTCGGATCCGCGTGCGTGTTCGAGGGAGTGGACGCGGGCCGCTTCCCGGAGTTCGGCCTCAACGTGCGGGTGCTCCAGCCCGGTCAGCCCAACTCGCTGTATCACCGCGAGGATGCTCAGGAGGCCTTCCTCGTGCTCGCCGGCGAAGCCCTCGCGATCGTGGAGGATCAGGAGCGGCGGCTGCGCGCCGGCGACCTCCTGCACGCGCCGCCCGGCACCGCGCACGTCCTCGTGGGCGCGGGTGACGGACCGTGCGCGATCCTGATGGTCGGCACACGCAAACGCCCGGAGACGCTGCTGTACCCGGTGAGCGAGGTCGCCGGCCGGTACGGGGCCTCGGTCGAGGAGGAGACGCCGGACGAGGACGCCGCGTACGCCGGCACTCCGCCGCCCGAGCCGGGCCCGATCGGACTGCCCTGGTAGCGGCGTAAGCTGGCGCCGCCCGCGCGGTTGTACCTGCAACCGCGACCGCCACGGAGGCCCAACCATGCTGACCAGCTCGTTCACCGATTCGCTCGCACCCTCGGATCCGCTCGCGCCCCGGGGCGCGGGGCCGGGGCGCCACCCCGGCCGGTTGATCGCCAACGTGCTCGCGGGTCTCGTTGCGCTGGGGGCGCTCGCCCTGTTCGAGCTCTCGCTGGTCCACCTCCTGGAGACCGGGACATGCGCCTCCGGCGGCCCGTACGTGAGCGCGCGCCAGTGCCCGAGCGGCACGGGTGCCTGGATCGCCGGCCTGACGCTGTCGATCTTCGTCGGGCTGATCGCCTCGCTCGTGTTCGTGGCCACCGCGCGCGGCAAGGTCGGCTGGGGCTCGATCATGTTCGGCGCCTTCTTCACGGTCACCGCGTTCGTGGCGGGCTACGCCGCCCTGTTCGACGACCAGGCCGCGTCCGCCCCGGGAGCGCAGCTGGGCGGCCTGATCGTCGCCGGCGTGTTCCTCCCGATGGGCCTGATCCCGCTGGCGCTCGGCATCAAGGCGCTGCAGGTCTCGCGCCGGGAGGGCGGGCTGTTCTCGGCGGCGGGCCATGCGGTCGAGCGACGGTTCTCGGGCCTCGGCGGCGGGGATCCCAAGCCCCCGGGCGCGGTCCCCGACCTGGGCGGCTCGCGGCCGGCGCCCGCGCCGCCGCGCCCCACGCCGCCGCGCTCCGCGGCGACGACGACGCCGCCGTCGACGTGGCGGATGCCCACGACGCCTTCCGCCGCGGGGAAGATCGACCCGCTCGACCAGCTGGCCAAGCTCGCGGAGCTGCGCAAGTCCGGCGTGCTGACCGAGGCCGAGTTCCAGGCCCAGAAGGCGAAGCTGCTCGGCGAGGTCTGAGGCCGCTCGGCGCGTATCCTCCGGCCGATGGAGGTCGCGCGCCTGAGTGAGCTCGAGCCGTTCGTGACCAAGGACGGCTCGACGATCCGCGAGCTGGCCGGGCCGGCGTGGACCCGGGCACGAAATCAGAGCCTCGCCGAGGCGTCGGTGCCGCCGGGCGGCGACACGGACGAGCACTACCACGTCAAGGCAGAGGAGCTCTACTACTTCGTCGCCGGAACCGGGCGGATGCGCCTGGGGGAGGACGAGCAGGACGTCGGAGCGGGCGATTGCGTCGTGATCCCGCCGGGCGTGAAGCACAAGCTGTGGAATCGGGGCGCCGAGCCGCTCGTGCTCCTTTGCTGCTGCGCGCCCGCGTACCACCACGACGACACCGTGATGACGGGCGGCTAGTGCCGCCGACCGTGGACGAGCTCGTGCTCGCCGCCGAGCCCGGCCGGTGGGCGGCCGCCGGCTTCACGGTGGAGGACGGAGTCGTGCGGGCCGGCACCGTACGGGTGCGGCTGGCCGGTGAGGACGCCGGCCGCGGGATCGTCTCCTGGTCGCTGCGCGACACGCCGACGACCGACCTCGACGGCCTGCCGACCACGGAGTCGGAGGCGGCGCCGGCCGAGCCCGGCGAACACCCCAACGGTGCCGAGCGCGTCGACCACGTCGTCGTGGTGACACCCGATCTCGAGCGGACGACCGGTGCGCTGGCGGCTGCCGGAATCGAACGCCGGCGCCTCCGCGAGGTGCCGCTGGGCGAGGGCCGAATTCTGCTCCAGGGCTTCTTTCGCCTCGGCGAGGTGATCCTCGAAGTCGTCAACGCCATGCCGCTGGACCCGTCGGCCGAGCCCGAGCCGGGCGATCCCGCGGCCTTCTGGGGCTTGGTGTTCGTCGTCGCCGACCTCGACGCCGCGGCCGCTGCGCTCGGCGACGACGTCGGCACCCCGCGTGACGCGGTTCAGCCGGGACGGCGGATCGCCACCGTCCGGCGGGAGGCGGGCCTCGGCCTGCCCGTGGCACTGATCGGCGGCTAGCGCGGCTCTAGTGCCGCGCGCCGTTCGCGCGCGCGACGGCCTCGCCGCCGGCGCCGACGGGGCGGGCGGCGGCCTCGCCCTGCTCGCGCCGCTCGGCCTCGTACATCTGGTCGAGCTCCGCACCCCATTTGCGCGCATCGCGCTCGGCGATCTGGTCGATCACGCCGCGGGCCAGAAGGGCGGCGCGCACCCAGCCCGGCGCCGCCACGCGCTTGGTTCGCCGCTCGAGCCCGCGCACCAGCGCCTGCGCGGCGATCTCCACGGGATAGGTCTTGTTGAAGGGCGGGGTCAGCTGCGAGCGGAAGAACGTGAAGGCCGGATGCTCTTCCGCACCGTGGACCAGGTCGGTGGCCAGCCAGGGGAAGTAGGCCACGCCGATCTCCACGCCGAGGTGGTGGACCTCCTGGCGCAAGGCGTTGTTGAACGCCTCGACGCCGGCCTTGCTCGCGGCATAGGACGCCATGCCGGGCGGGTGCGCGGCCGCGGCGATGGAGGCCACGGTCAGCGAGTAGCCGCGCCGTTCGATCAGCGCCGGCAGACAGGCGCGCACCGTGCGGTAGGCCCCGATCAGGTTGACCTCGACGACCTTCTCGAACGCCCCCGGCGGGAGCGAGCGGACCATGCCCCCGACGGCGATGCCGGCGTTTGCCAGCAGGGCGTCGAGGCCGCCGAAGCGCTCGACCGTGCCGGCCACGGCCTCGTCGAGGGCCTCGGAGTCGGTGATGTCGGCCTCGAAGAAGGCGGCTTCGGGCCCGCACTCGGCCGCGACGCGCTGGAGCTCCTCGGGTTCCAGGCCCACCAGGGAGACCCGCGCGCCGCGTTCGGCCGCGAGCCGGGCCGTCGCGGCGCCGATGCCGCGCGCCGCACCGGTGATCAGCACGGTCTTCCCAGCGAGTGATGCGCCTGCGGCCATCGACGCGGACCCTAGCGGGCCGGATAGCCTGCCGGCATGCCCGGCCACTTCGGTGTCGAGGCCCGCGGCGAGATCGCGCTCGTGCGGGTCGACCGGCCGCCCGCCAACGCGATGGACGCCCAGTTGCTCGCCGACGCCGTGGCCACCCACGAGCAGCTCGCCGCCGAGGAGCCCGCGGCGGTCGTGATCACCGGGCGCGAGGGCTTCTTCTCGGCCGGCGCCGATCTCAAGCTCGCGCCGACGCTGGACGCGGACGCCCAGGCGGCGATGGTCGACGGGATCAACCGCATGGCGGCCGGCTGGTACGGCTTTCCCCGACCCGTCGTGTGCGCGGTCAACGGGCATGCGATCGCGGGCGGCATGATCCTCGCGCTGTGCGGCGACCACCGCGTGGCCGGGCCGGGCGGCCGCTTCGGGCTGACCGAGGTCCGCGCCGGGATCCCGTACCCGGCGATCGCGATGGCCGTGGTGCGCGCGGAGCTCAGTCCGGCCGCCGCCCGCGAGCTGGTCCTGCGCGGCGAGCTGTTCGACGCCCCGGGCGCGCGGGACCGCGGGCTGCTGGACGAGGTGGTCGAGCAGGACGCCGTGCTCGACCGAGCGCTCGAGGTCGCCGGCGAGCTCGCCGTCCTGCCGGCGCGGACGTACGCATACGTCAAGGCCCAGCTGCGCGCGCCGGTGATCGCCGAGGCGCGCCGCGTCCTCGAGGGCGGATCCGACCCGCTCGCCGGGGCCTGGGTCGGGGGCGAGACCGCCGGTGCTGCCGCCGCCGTCCTGCGCGGCGATCGCGACTGACGCCGCCTCCGGAGGTAGGGTCCCGCGC
>DASYIJ010000021.1:0-4617 GCA_035997675.1 Solirubrobacteraceae bacterium | reverse complement strand
AGGGCCAGGCGGGCGACAACGTCGGCTGCCTGCTTCGCGGCACCAAGCGCGAGGACATCGAGCGCGGGCAGGTCCTGTGCAAGCCCGGCTCGATCACGCCCCACACCAAGTTCAAGGCCGAGGTGTACGTCCTCAAGAAGGAAGAGGGCGGGCGCCACACGCCGTTCTTCACCGGCTACCGGCCGCAGTTCTACTTCCGCACCACCGACGTCACCGGTGTGGCCAAGTTGCCCGAGGGCACCGAGATGGTCATGCCCGGCGACAACGTGACGATGGAGATCGAGCTGATCCAGCCGATCGCCATGGACCAGGGCCTGCGCTTCGCCATCCGGGAAGGTGGCCGCACGGTCGGGTCCGGTGTCGTCACCGAGATCATCGAGTAGCACCAAGCGGCCGGGCTGTCCCGGCCGTTTTCACGACAACGTCAGATACGACCACTGGGGCGAGCCCAGCAGTCCATGGGCTCGCCCTGATCGCGCAGAAACCCAGGAAATTTCATGGCATCAATCGCGCAGAACAACATCCGAATCCGTTTGAAGTCCTACGACACCTCGGCCATCGAGACGGCGGCCAAGGAGATCGTGGAGACCGCTGCGCGCACCGGCGCGACCGTGTCGGGCCCGGTGCCCCTGCCCACGGAGAAGAACGTCTACTGCGTGATCCGCTCGCCGTTCAAGGACAAGGACTCGCGCGAGCACTTCGAGATCCGCACCCACAAGCGGCTGATCGACATCCACCAGCCAACGCCGAAGACGGTCGACTCGCTTCAGCGCCTCGACCATCTCCCGGCGGGCGTGGACATCGAGATCCGCCTCGCGTCGTGAGGTTGGTCCGATGACGGCGATTCTGGCGCGCAAACTCGGCATGACCCAGCGCTTCAGCCAGGACGACGGCAGCGTCGAGCGCGTCACCGTGCTCGAGGCCGGGCCGTGTCACGTCACGGCGATCCGCACCCCGGATCGCGACGGGTACGACGCCGTCCAGCTCGGCTTCGGCGCCACGCGCGAGCGGCGGCTCACGCGGGCGGAGCTCGGGCATCTCAAGAAGGCCGACGCGCCGCCGCTGCGCCACGTGGTGGAGTTTCGCGACGAGGCCGCCGAGCTTTCGGTCGGCGACCAGGTGACGGTCGACGCCTTCGAGCCGGGCCAGCACGTGAAGATCTCCGGGGTGTCCAAGGGCAAGGGCTTCCAGGGCACGATCAAGCGGCACAACTTCTCCCGCGGCCCGGCGAGCCACGGCTCGCACAACGTTCGCGCGCCGGGCTCGGTCGGCGCCTCGGCCACCCCCTCGCGCGTGTTCAAGGGCATCAAGGGGCCCGGCCGCATGGGCGGCAAGCGCGTCACCCAGCGCGGCCTCGAGGTCGTCGAGGTGATCGCCAAGGACAACCTGCTGCTCGTGCGCGGGTCGGTCCCCGGCCCCCGCGGCGGCACGGTGGAGGTGCGCACCGATGGCTAAGGCACCGTGGGTCAACAAGTCCGGGGCCGGCATCGACCTCGACGCCGACGCGTTCGGCGCGCGCTTCAACGAGGCGCTCGTGCACGAGACCGTGCGAGCCGAGCTCAACGCCCGGCGCCAGGGCTCGGCCGCCACCCTCACGCGCGCCCAGGTGCGCGGCGGCGGGACCAAGCCGTGGCGGCAGAAGGGCACCGGGCGCGCCCGCGCCGGCTCGATCCGCTCGCCGATCTGGACCGGCGGCGGCGTGATCTTCGGGCCGCAGCCGCGCCACTACACCGTGAAGGTCAACCGCAAGGCGCGCCGCGCCGCGCTGCGCAGTGCGCTGTCCGTGCACGCGGAGCGGGGCTCGATCGCGATGCTCGACAGCGGCGCATTCGACGCTCCCTCGACGAAGTCGGCCGCGGCGGCCCTCGCGAAATGGGATCAGCCGGCGCCGACGCTCGTCGTGCTCGGCGAGGACGAGGCGGCGGCCCACAAGTCGTTTCGGAATCTTTCGGACGTCACCGTGCTGCCCGCGGCCGGGACCGGCGTGGCCGACGTGATCGGCGCCGCGTCGCTCGTCGTCTCCGAGTCCGCGCTGGCCGAGCTGACCGCACGGGCCAAGGGCGAGAAGCTCGCCGAGGAGGCCGCCTGATGCAGCCGAGCCAGGTGGTGATCCGACCGGTCGTCTCCGAGAAGAGCTACGTGCTCGCCTCCGCCGGGAAGTACGTCTTCCGCGTGCACCCGACGGCGCACAAGACCCAGATCCGGCAGGCGATCGAGTCGCTGTTCGAGGTCAACGTGGTCAGCGTGCGCACCCAGACCGTGAAGTCCAAGCCCAAGCGGCGTGGGCTGACCTCCGGCCGCACGCGCGGGTGGAAGAAGGCCATCGTGCAGGTCGCTCCCGGGCAGGAGATCCCCATCTTCCAGGGACTCGAGGGGCTCTGATCGACTGATGCCGATTCGCAAGCCCAAGCCCACCAGCCCCGGACGCCGCTTCTCCACATATCCCGACTTCGCGGAGGTCACGCGCTCCGAGCCCGAGAAGAGCCTGACCGAGGGTCTCTCGAAGTCCGGTGGGCGCAACAGCAAGGGCCGCAAGACCTCGCGTCACCGCGGCGGTGGGGCCAAGCGCCTCTACCGCAAGATCGACTTCAAGCGCCGCAAGGACGGCATCGCGGCCAAGGTCGCCTCGATCGAGTACGACCCGAACCGCTCCGCCTACATCGCGCTGCTGCATTACGCCGACGGCGAGAAGCGCTACATCCTCGCGCCGCAGCGCCTGCGCGTGGGCGCCCGGATCGAGTCCGGCCCCGGCGTGGAGATCAGCGTCGGCAACGCCCTTCCGCTCGCGGGGATGCCGATCGGCACGGTCGTGCACAACGTCGAGCTCGAGCCCGGCCGCGGCGGCCAACTCGGCCGCGCCGCCGGCGCCGCGATCCAGCTGATGGCGAAGGAGCAGGGCATGGCCACTCTGCGGCTGCCGTCCGGCGAGATGCGGCTCGTGCGCGCGGAATGCCGCGCCACCGTCGGCTCGATCGGCAACGCCGACCACCAGAACGTGAAGGTCGGAAAGGCGGGGCGCAAGCGTCACATGGGCGTGCGCCCCCAGACCCGCGGCACCGCGATGAACCCCGTGGACCATCCGCACGGCGGCGGCGAGGGCTCGACCACGCCGGGTCGCCACCCGGTGACCCCGTGGGGCGTCCCCACGCTCGGGTACCGCACGCGCAAGAAGCGCAAGGGCTCCGACCGCTACATCGTCCGCGGCCGCAGGAGAGGGAAGAAGCGATGAGCCGATCCTCCAAGAAGGGCCCGTGGGTCGAGCAGCGACTGCTCGCCCGCATCGAGGCCATGAACGCCAGCAATCAGAAGCAGATGGTCAAGACCTGGTCGCGAACCTCCACGATCTTTCCCGAGATGGTCGGCCACACGATCGCCGTGCACGACGGGCAGAAGCACGTGCCCGTGTTCGTGACGGAGTCGATGGTCGGTCACAAGCTCGGAGAGTTCGCGCCCACGCGGCGCTACCGCGGCCATGCCTCCTCGGGGAGGGTGCGATGACCGACGAGGCCAAGGACCCGCAGGCGCAGGACGCCGAGGAGAAGCCCAAGCGCCGCCGGCGCGCCCGCGCGAAGAGCGAGGGCGACGCCGCGGAGGCGAAGGCCCAGGCCGCGTCGAAGCGGCCCCGGCGTACGCGCGCGAAGGCCAAGACCGAGGAGGCCAAGGAGCCCGAGGCCAAACCCGAAGAGGCCAAGGCCGAGGAGCCCAAGGACCCCAAGGCCGCCAAGGGCGACGAGGCCGAGACGCCCAAGCCCGCCCCGCGCCGTCGCGACGGCGCCGAGGCGCCGGCCGGGGCGGCCCAGGTGCGCGCGCAGGCCAGGTACGTGCGCACGTCCGCCCGCAAGGCCCGGCTCGTGTGCGACCACATTCGCGGCAAGTCCGTCGACGAGGCGCGTGCGATCCTCGACTTCGCTCCTCGGTCCGCCGCCCGCGACTGGAGCAAGCTGCTCGAGTCCGCCGTGGCGAACGCCGAGCACAACCACGAGCTCGTCGGCGACGAGCTGAAGATCAAGGACGCTCACGCCGACGAGGGACCAACTCTCAAGCGCTACCGCCCCCGCGCCATGGGCCGCGCCACGCGGATCCGCAAGCGGACCGCCCATCTCTCGATCACCCTCACGCCGAAGGAGACTGCGTAATGGGTCAGAAAGTCCATCCCGAGTCCCTGCGCGTCGGGTACATCCACGACTGGAAGTCGAACTGGTTCGACGAGCGCAACTTCGCCGACGCCCTCGTCGAGGACGTTCAGATCCGCGCCCATATCGAGGGCAAGCTCGCGCATGCCGGCCTCTCCGACATCGAGATCCGCAAGCAGCGGGGCGAGGTCACGGTCGACATCCACACCGCGCGCCCCGGCATCGTCATCGGCAAGTCCGGTTCCGAGGTCGACGCGCTGCGCCGTGAGCTGCACAAGCTCACCGGCAAGCCGGTCCGGGTCAACATCCGTGAGATCAAGCGCCCCGAGCTCGACGCGAAGCTCGTCGCTCAGTCGATCGCCGAGCAGCTCGAGAACCGCGTCGCCTTCCGGCGCGCGATGAAGCGCGCCCTGACCTCCGCGATGCGCTCCGGCGCCAAGGGCGTGAAGGTCCAGGTCTCCGGTCGCCTCGGCGGCTCCGAGAT
>DASYIJ010000245.1:0-9674 GCA_035997675.1 Solirubrobacteraceae bacterium | reverse complement strand
CCTTAACGCTCGTTGAGGGATGCCTGAGAAACCGCTGAGAGCGAACCGGCGCGCGAGCGGGGAGCCGGCGTTCCTCAGAGGTTTCCCAGGTTCGTCTGAGGTTGGTCTTAGCCAAGCCGCCCAGACTGCTCTGATGTCGAGTTCCACGCTTCTGGACCGCGAGTCGCCCCACGCGCGAGAAGACCGCGAGCCCACGGCCACGGCCGGCTTCTGGACGGCGCCGCTCGGCAACTCCGCCCGACGCCGCGCTCCAAGTCGCCGCGCCGCCGGCTGGCTTGCCGGCCTGGCCGGGGTCGGCATGGGCATCACCATCGCGCTCGGCCTCACCGCCGAGAGCTCGACGTCGCTCGCGGCCGTCGGAGGGCCCGCCACCGCGGCCGGCCGGCTCACCGGTTTGGTCGCCGCCTACCTGATGCTCGTCACGGTCCTGCTCGTAGCGCGGATCCCGGCTCTCGATCGCGCCATCGGCCACGACCGCCTCGTGGTGTGGCACCGGCGGCTCGGCCCCTGGCCGCTGGTGCTGGTCGCGGCGCACGGTGTCCTCATCACGATCGGCTACGCGCAGGCGGCCAAGACCGGGGCGCTGCACGAACTCTGGACGCTCCTCATGACCTATCCCGGCGTCCTCGCCGGCACCGTCGGCTTCGGCCTGCTCCTCGCCGCCGGCGTCACCTCCTATCGCAAGGCGCGAAGAAAGCTGCGCTACGAAACGTGGTGGACGGTGCATCTCTACACCTACCTCGCCCTCGCGCTTGCGTTCTCGCATCAGGTGGCGACCGGAGCCTCGTTCGTCGGCCATCCGGCTGCGCAGCTGTGGTGGACGGCGATCTGGGTGGGGACCGCCGGGGTGGCGCTGGCCTACCGGGTGCTCCTGCCGATCGCGCGCAGCGCCTATCACCAACTGCGGGTGGTCTCGGTGCACGAAGAGGGTCCGGGCATCGTCTCGATCGTCTGCAAGGGCAAGCGGCTCGATCGACTGGCCCTGCACGGGGGCCAGTTCATGCAATGGCGCTTCCTGGCGCGTGGCCTGTGGTGGCAGGCGCACCCGTATTCGCTGTCGGCGCTCCCGCATCCGCCGTATCTGCGTGTGACGATCAAGGACCTCGGCGACCACAGCTCGGCCGTCGCCCACGTGCGCCCGGGCACCCGGATCGCCATCGAAGGCCCCTACGGCACGTTCACCCGTCACGCCCGCAGCCGCGACGCGGTCCTGCTCGCCGGCGCGGGCGTCGGGGTCACTCCCCTGCGCGCCCTGCTCGAGGACCTCCCGCGTCATGTGGACGTCACCATGCTCATCCGCGCCTCGACGCCCGCAGACCTGGTCCTGCGCGATGAGATCGCGGAGCTCGTCGATGCTCGCGGCGGGCGACTGCTCGAGCTGGTGGGTCCTCGATCCGACGTTCCCCTGGACCCGAGGTCTCTGCAGCGGCTCGTACCCGACCTCGAGCGCCGCGAGGTCTACACCTGCGGTCCCGACGGGTTCAACGATCTGATCCGTCGTGCCGCTCGCGCCGCGGGCGTCCGCCGCAACCACTTTCACGTCGAGGCCTTCGCCTTCTGATCGCCTTCCCAGAGAAACCAGGAGACATCAATGAAACGCGCCCCCATCGTAATCGCCGGCACCGTGGCCGGAGTCGCCGGCGTCCTGAGCTTCCACCCGCAGCCCGGGGCCTCCCCGGCAGGGGGAGCCATCGGCGCGAAGCCGACGACGACGTCCGGCGCCAAACCGGCAACGCCATCGTCATCGGGTAGCACGAACACCACCGCTGCCTCCACGACCAAGGCGGCGACCCGAACCGCCACCGGCACCGACGCGCCGAACCAGTACGGCGACGTGCAGGTCCGAGTCAGCGTCTCCGGCACGAAGATCACAGACGTCACCGCGGTCGCGCTGCCCGGCAGCGACGGCAAGTCGCAGGAGATCAGCGCCGCCGCCGGACCGCAGCTTGCCCGCCAGGCCGTTGCGGCCCAGAGCGCGAAGATCGACGGCGTCTCGGGCGCCAGCTACACCAGCGACAGCTACAAGACCTCGCTTCAGTCCGCGCTCGACCAGCTCGGCTTCAAGCCGGCGTAACCTCCCGATCCGGGCACAAACGCAAGACGGCCGGCGCAAGCGCCGGCCGTCTTCTGCACCGCGTCGGTCTCCCGCTCATGGGTGGGAGGCGCGCCGGCCGGCCTCCAAGCCCGCCGGGGTGATCGGCGGCACGTCGGGCCGGCGGGGGCGTGCGGCGTCGGGGTCCACCGTGCTCGTGGCGGCGATGCGGTCATGGTGCGCGGCGCCGACCGGGTAGAGCCTCCAGCCCTGTGGAGACGCGGCGGAGAGGATGGCGATTCTGCGGACATGTGCGGACATTGGTCGCTCCTTTTCGTGTCGTGGACCTTGCCGCCATCGTGGCCCGTGTTGCTGAACGCGTGCTGAAGCGACGCTGAGGGTTTGCCGAGAGGGGTCAGCTGCGAGCGGGCAGAACGGACGCGCTCGCCACGGAGTCACTGCTCAGCGGGAGCCTGACCGTGAAGGCGGCACCGCCTCCCGAGGCGTTGTCGGCTCTCACCGTGCCGCCGTGGGCCTCGACGATCGCCGCCACGATCGACAGGCCGAGCCCCGCTCCACCGGGACCTCGCCCTCGCCCCGGTTCCGCGCGCCAGAAGCGCTCGAAGAGATCATCGAAGTGGTCGGTCGGCAGCCCGTTTCCGTGGTCGCGGACCGCGAGCGTCGCCTCACCATCCTCCGCGGCCAGGTGCAGATCGATCGGGGTGCCCGGGGGCGTGTGCACGAGCGCGTTGCGCATGAGGTTGCCGACGACCTGTCGCAGCCCCGAGGCGTCGCCGAGCACCAACACGTCGGGGTCCACCGTGGTGTCGATCCGGCGGTCCGGCGCCGCAGCCCGGGCGTCGGCCGCCGCTTCGATCACCAGGTCGCTCAGGTTCACGGATGCCCGCGCGGTCTGTGGAAGCTGATCGAGGCGGGCGAGCGTGAGCAGGTCATCGACGATCACGCCCATCCGGGTGGCCTCATCCTCGATCCGACCCATCGCCTTCTCGGTATCCGCTTGACTGCGCGCCGCGCCGATCCGGAAGAGCTCGGCGTAACCCCGGATCGAGACCAGCGGCGTGCGAAGCTCGTGTGAGGCGTCCGCGACGAACCGCCGGAGCCGATCCTGGCTCGCCTTGCGCTCCGCGAACGCCTTCTCGATCTGCGCCAGCATCGCGTTCAGCGCCAGACCAAGTCGTCCGACCTCCGTTCGGTCCGTTTCCGGGGTCACGCGACGGGAGAGATCGCCCGCCGCGATCCCGCCCGCCGTCTCTCCCATCCGGTCGAGGGGTCGAAGGCTGAGTCGCACCAGCCAGAGAGCCAGCGCGGCGAGCGCTGCAAGGACTCCAGCGATCACCAATCCTTCGACCACGAGGAGGCGATGCAGGGTCTCGTCCACTTCCCTGAGTGGGATCGCGACGATGTTGCTGCCGGGTTGGTCACCGGCCGACTGGGCCAGCACGCGGTAGTGAAGCCCCGAGCTCCCCGCGGCGCCGACCGTGATCGTTTTCCCGACCGGGATCTTCGCCGGAAGCTTCGGCGGTGGCAGCGCCTTCTCACCGTAGGAGAGAACGATGTTCGGGCCGACGACCTTTCCGCTCGGGTCGCGCCGCTGCCCGAACGTCCCCGGCGGAAGGCTCACGCGCGATGCCGGACGCGAAGGCGGCGCCGGCTGACTGCCGGTCGCTCCCCGTTGATCGAGCGAGTGGTCCACGACGCCCTGGGCGGCCGCGAGCTGCTGGTCGACGCGCTGACGGAGAAACGACCGCTGCTCGAGGTAGGTCACCAGGGCAAGCGCGAGGAGTCCGACCGCCGCGAGCGCCACCAGACCTGTGACGAGACGGGCGCGAAGGGACATGTCTAGGACCTCGGCATCCGCAGCACGTACCCGACACCACGGGCGGTGTGGATCAACGGCGGTGCGTCGACGTCCACCTTCTTGCGCAGGTAGCTGATGTAGGTCTCGAGCACCCGAGCGTCGCCGCCGAACTCGTAGTCCCAGACATGGTCGAGCAGCTGGGCCCGGGTGAGCACCTTCCTGGGATTGAGCATCAGGTACCGCAGCAGCCGGTACTCGGTCGGGGTGAGCTCGATCGGCCGACCGCCGCGCGACACCTCCCGCGTGTCGTCGTCGAGCTCGAGGTCCTCGAAGACGAGCTGGCTCGACTGCCGATCCGACAATCCGACCCGGCGGAGGATTGTGTCGATGCGAGCCACGAGCTCCTCGAGACTGAATGGCTTGGTGACGTAGTCGTCGCCGCCCGAGGTGAGGCCGCGGATCTTGTCCTCGGTGGTGTCCCGCGCCGTCAGGAACACGATCGGGACGCCGGAGCGGTCGGCGCCCAACCGCCGCGCCACCTCGAAGCCGTCCATGTCGGGCAGCATCACGTCGAGCAGGATCAGGTGGGGCCGGAAGGAGTTCGCCGCCGTGATCGCCTCTCCGCCGTTCGCGGCGGTCGCGACGTCGAAGCCCTGATAGCCCAGGGTCGCCGCCACGAGGTCGACGATGTTCGGCTCGTCATCGACGACAAGGATCCGACGCTGCATGGATCCGTCTGCGGTCATCGGGCAAGTGTCGCGGAGAAGTCTGGGAGTTTGCTGAGAACGCCTGCGGTGTCCGTCCGGGCCGGCCTCGCCGCAGAGCACGACGGCTTCGAGGGTCCGGTCCGGGGGCTACCTCTCGCGCTTCAGCTTGCGCCAGCCTCCGGCGCGGTTGTTGGCGATGATCTGCTTGAACATCGCGGTGAGGGCCGGCGCGTTGATGCTCTCACCCTGCCGGACGGCCACGGTGCGCGCGGTCGTGTTGTCGTGGCCGCCCGTGATGATTTCCTCGGGGTCGGGGACGATGGCGCCGTCGTAGAGAAACACGTTGACGTGGTCCTTCGCCGCCAACAGGGCGCAGATGTTGCCCTCCAGGACGAAGTACGGACGGTCGGTGCGCTTGATGGTCTCGACGACCTCCGGGTCGGCGGCGTGCACCATGTCCCGGACTTCGCGGCAGATGGACTGCTGCCAATCCGGCAGGGCCTCGATGTAGTCGTCAACCCGCGGGTCGGTGATGTAGCCGGGCATGCAGGAGCGGACGCGTATACGCCGATCCCTTCACACGAAGCGCTTGACGAACGCGAGCGCCGTGTCGGCGACCTCGCGCCAGCCGCTGTCGATCGTCAGCGAGTGCCCGCGATTCGGGATCTGCTTGATCTCGGTCACGCCCTCGTTGCGCTGCTGTCGCTTGAACGACGCGTTGGCGATCGCCCAGGGGACCGTGTGGTCCTTCTCTCCGTCGATGATCAGCAGCGGCCCGCGCTCGGGGTTCCTGGTGTCGACCTTCGCCTCCGTCCACGGGTTCACGTTCGCGTTGGCCATCTGCATCAGCGCCACCCCGGGCGCCGCCACGTGGTAGGTCTCGTAGAGCTGCTTCGCCTCCTCGTCGCTGAGGGCGTTCGCCCACCCGTACTTGAACTGGTCGAGCGTGAGCGTGATGGCACGACCCTTGTTGAGCGGGTTCTTCAACACCGGTCCGGCGGACTTGAGCGCCGAGACGGGCAGAGGGAGCACGCCGCGAAAGGGCCCGGGATCGATCGCGACCGTCGCGGCGGACATACCGCGTCCGGCGATCATCTGGCACAGCAGTCCTCCGGTCGAGTGGCCCATCACCGCGGGCTTCTTCTCGAGCTTTCCGATCACCTCGGCGGTATGGTCGGCGATCTGGTCGAGCGTCTTGTTGGCGAAGACGTCGGGGTTTGCCCGCGCCTCCTCGATGGTGTCGGGATCGTCGGGCCAGACCGGCGTCACCGGGGCGTACCCGGCCTCCTCGAACACTCCGGCCCAGTTGTCCCAGCTGCTGGGTAGGAGCCAGAGCCCGTGAATGAAGACCACCGGCGTCTTTCCCGTCGTGTTCGCTCGCTCGATCTGCTGCGTTTCGCGCTCGGTTATCGAGGCCATTGAGATGCTCCTTCCGGGCCGGCTCGGCGGATCGCCTTGGCCGGCGGTCGGTGTCTCGGTCAGTATCTCCCTTTCCCGCAGGCCAATGGAAAGGCGTCTCACCCACATCGGTGGTCCCACGGTGCTGATCGAGGTCGGTGGGTGGCGGTTGCCCATCGGCGTCCCGACCGCGCTCACCGCGTGAGCCGTCGCTTGCGGAACGTGGCGACGACATCCCCGTCGCCCTCCACGACCGAGCTGCTCTCGGTCGACGGCGCCAGTGCCGCAGTGATGTTGCGAGCGAATGCTCGTACCCGCCGCCAGAGGTAGAGCTCGTCGCCGCGGCGCTCGAGGTTCCACCGGTGCAGGCCGGTGTAGCGCTCGGTGGCGGCCTCGTTGCGCAGGTGGCGCAGGACGACGAACCCGCCCGGACGAACGACCTCGAGCATGTTGCGGATCCCCCGGCGCGGGTCCAAGCCGTGATCGAGCGCGTTCTGCGCGTAGGCGATGTCGAAGGACGCGGGCGCGAAGTGCTCGAGCAGTCGCTCCGCCGAGCCCGTGACGGTGCGCGTGGGCGGCTCGACGCGCAGCTCCTCGAGCAGCCGGTCGTACGCCGGCGCGAGCGGATCGACGGCGGTCACGTCGACGGTGCGCCCCGGATGCGTGCGACCGACCGACGTGAGCGGGCCGGCGCCCACGTCGAGCAGGTTGATCCGGGGCGCGTGCAGCGCCTCGACGCAGGCGATGAGCGCCGGATCGCGGATGGCGGTTCCCGGATCGATCCGGCGCTCGTAGTCGTCGGGCCACTGCGCACCATGGCTGGTCAGGAAGTCTCTCCAGAAGGCGATCTCCTGGCCGATGCCGTCCCGCCTCGCCCAGCGCACGGGGCGAAGCGCCCAATATGCCTCGCGGGGGGTGCGCACGGGACCCGAACCTACCGCCGCGCGCGCGGCGCTACCCTTTGCCTTCGACCGTCGCGCATCGTCGATCCCGTGCGGCGGGGCAACGAGCCGTTCCCCGCATGAGCTCCGGTCCGTCATTCCTCGCCGTCGTGCCCGCCTACAACGAGGCGGCCACCGTCGGCTCCGTCGTGCGCGGGATCCGCGAGCACGCGCCCACCTTCGACGTTCTCGTCGTGGACGACGGATCCACCGACGACACCCAGCCGATCGCGCAGGACGCGGGCGCACGGGTCCTGCACCATCCCTTCAACCTGGGCATCGGCGGGGCCGTGCAGTCGGGCTTCTTCTACGCGCTCGAGCACGGCTACGACTACATGGTCCAGGTCGACGGCGACGGGCAGCACGACCCTCAGGAGCTCGGCCGGCTGCTGGAGGCGATGGACGCCGACTACACCGTCGACATGGTGTGCGGCTCGCGCTTCCTCTCCGAGGACCAGGAGTACCCGGCGCCGATCAGCCGGCGCACGGGCATCCACATCTTCGCGTTCATCGTCTCGCGCCTGGTCGGCCAGCGCGTCAGCGACCCGACGTCCGGCTTTCGCCTCTACAACCGTCGCGCGATCGCGCTGTTCGCGCGGGATTACCCCCACGACTACCCGGAGGTCGAGGCCGTGTTGATGCTGCACGTCCATCGCCTGCGCATGCGCGAGATCCCGGTGCGGATGTTCCAGCGCGGGGGCGGGTCCTCGTCGATCTCCTCGGGCAAGTCGCTCTACTACATGGTCAAGGTCCTGCTGGCGGTCTTCGTCGGCCTGGCGAGGCGCCGGCCCGTTCCCGGCCCCGGCGACGAGGCGCCGGTGGCGGCCGTCCACTCGATCTGATGCCGACGATCCAGATCGTCTCCATCGCCGGCTGCGCCCTGCTGTTGCTGATCGTGCTCGAGCTCGTCCGCCAGCGGCGCTTCCTCGAGCGCTACGCGCTGCTCTGGCTGTTCAGCGCGCTGGTGCTGCTCGGTCTTGCGGTCTGGCGCGGTGCCCTCGAGGTCATCGCCAACGCGCTGGGGATCATCTACCCGCCCAATGCCCTGTTCGTGGTCGCCGGCGGCTTCGTGCTCGTGCTGCTGCTGCACTTCAGCCTCGCGGTCTCGCGGCTGAGCGAGCAGTCCAAGGTCCTGGCCCAGCGCCAGGCGCTGCTCGAGGAGCGCCAGCGTCAGGTCGAGGCGCGGCTGGAGTCCGAGGCGGGCGACCTGTCCTCGCCGTCCTCCTCCGATGCCGAGGCCAGCGCGCGCGACAGCAGCACCGGCACGCCGATCACGAGCGCGACCAGCAGCAACCAGTAGGCCCACGCCCCGACCCAGCCGGGGCGGAAGAGCGAGGCGCGGTCGAACACGTCGGGCAGCAGCGCGAGCAGCGGGCGGTCGTCGGAGCGGCTGATCTCGAGCCCGATGTCCGCGTAGTCGGCCGCTCCGCCCGAGCGCTCGACCGTGACGCGGGTGGCCGTGCCCGGGCGGGGGGAGAGGATGGCCGGCCGCACACCGGCATTGAGAAAGCACGCGTTGACCTTGCGCGACCCCGCGACCGACCCGCGCAGGCGCACGGTGCGCGCGCCCGCCGGGCCGGACGCCGCCGTTCCGTCCGCCAGCGTCTGGGCGGTGCGGCTGCGCCGCACGAACACGGCGATCGGCGGTACGGGCCCGGGCGAGGAACCCCGCGCCCAGAAAAGCACGCGGTCGGTTCCGGCGCCCGGCGGACGGATGATGCCGCTGCAGCGTTCCTCGCCGGGCCGCACGAGCACCTGGCTGTCGGAGGGCACGTCGACGCGGAAGCCGCGGCGGTCGGCGAGCGCCAGCACCAGCAGCAGCACGAAGCCCGCGACGAGCACGAGCAGGAAGGTGCCGACGGGGCCGCGCGGCCTACGCATAGAACCACTCCGCGACGACGCCGAGCGCGAGCAACTGCAGCGTGACCAGCAGGCCGAGCAGCGCGCCGACGGCGTGCGCGCGCCGGCGACGGCGCAGCAGCGAAAGCCCCGCCGCCACCACGACCCCGCCGAGGGGCACGAGCGGGAGGAGGTAGCGGCCCTGGTTGAAGTCGCCGCGCTCCTTGGCGACGAAGATCACGCGGTACTCGGTCACGTGGAGGGCCAGGAGCAGGCCGACCGCCGCCAGCACCAGGAAGGCGACCGTGGGCAGATCCAGCGCCACGCGCCCCCGCGCGATGGCGACCCCGGCGGCGACGAGCGCGGCCAGGCTCAGCACCGCCAGCACGAAGAAGGCGACGGGTGGGAGGCGCAGCTGGCGCCAGCCGAACACGCCCAACGCCCCCTTGAACCAGACGCTGTAGACCGGCAGCGTGCTCGGGAAGAGCGCTCCGTTCGACTTGGGGTTGGGCAGGTAGAACTGCCGCACGTACGAGATGAAGCCCTGGACGTTGAACGTGTTGCGGGCCTTGAGCGGGACGCCGGTGTCGGTATCCGTCGCGGTGGTGACCTGGTTGACGGTGGGCCGGTGCAGCGAGCGCGCCGCGAGCACCCAGGTTCCCGCCGGAATCGCGAACGCGACGGCCGCAACCAGGGCCGCGACGAGCGCCGCCCTGACCGCCCGTCGCCGCAGCCGCCACAGGCCGATCGCCAGCACGAGGAGCGCCGCGGGCACCAGGGCATAGCTCGTCGCCTTCGTGGTGACGGCGAGGCCGACGACCGCGAACAGCCCGGCGGCGTCGGCGAGCGTGAGCCCGCGCCTGAGGGTCCGCACGCCGAGCCACAGGGCGAGGCTCCAGAGCGCATAGAGCAGCGCGTCGGGGTTGACGGAAGCGCTC
>DASYIJ010000189.1:0-6896 GCA_035997675.1 Solirubrobacteraceae bacterium | reverse complement strand
CAACAGGATGCCTGGTGATATGCGAGAATGGCAGGATCTAGCGTCGGCTTTATCGCGACTTTGCCTCTGTAACGAAGGCACATGACGCAGAACTCCGAAGATTCCCTACTCGACGAAATCAACCTCCGTCTCCTGGCCGAGCTGCAGGCCGACGCGCGGCTGAGCCTCGCGGAGCTGGGACGGCGAGTCGGGCTCTCGGCACCGGCGGTCACGGAGCGCCTCCAGCGCCTGCGCGACGCCGGGGTCATCGTCGGCCACCGGACCGAGGTCGACCCGCGCGCGCTCGGGTTCGCCCTCAGCGTCGTGCTGCGCGTCAGCCCCGCTCCACGCCAGCTTCCGAAGGTGGCCGAGGTCGCGCGCACGAGCGCCGAGGTCGTCGAGTGTCACCGCATCACGGGCGAGGACTGCTTCTTCATGAAGCTCCACGTCCGCGATGTCGAGCACCTCGAGGAGGTGATCGACCGCTTCCTGCCCTTCGGCCAGACGACGACCTCGATCATCCAGTCATCCCCGGTGCCGGCGAGGGGATTGGCGCTGAAGTAGGGTCGGCTGGTGCCCGGTCTTCCCGACAGTGCCCGCGAGGTCGTCGAGTCCGGTGCGCTGGCGAACCTGGTCACGCTGAACCCGGACGGCTCGCCCCAGCTCAGCTGCGTGTGGGTCGGGCTGGACGGCGACGAGATCGTCTGCGGGCACCTGCCGCGCAACCGGAAGGTCCAGAACATCGAGCACGATCCGCGGGTGGCGCTGTCGATCGAGGCCGAGGGAATGAGCCACGGCGCCCTGAAGCACTACCTCGTGGTCTACGGGAACGCCCGGATCACCGAGGGCGGTGCGGCCGATCTGCTGCAGCGCCTCGCGCACACCTATCTGGGGCCGGACGTCGTCTTTCCCGGGATGCCCGATCCGCCGCCCGGATACATCACGCGCATCGCTGTGGATCGCGTGGGCGGCGTGGGTCCCTGGGCTCAGTAGGCGGTGGCCGAGGCTCTCTCCCCCGGTGATCGCTCCTCGCTGGCCGCCGAGCAGGGGCCGGTCAACATGGCGGTCGGGGCGGTGCTGGTGTTCGAGGGCGGCCGGGGGCTGGACTACGACGCCGTCGTCGAGCGGCTGCGGACGCGCCTGCACCTGATCCCGCGCTACCGCCAGCGGCTGGCCTCGGCGGTACCTGGGGTGGCGCAGCCGGAGTGGGTGGACGACGAGCACTTCGACCTGCGCTGGCACGTGCGCCACGTCGCGCTGCCGCCGCCGGGCGGCGACGCCGAGCTCGCCGCCTTCGTCGGATCGGAGTTCTCCCGCAAGCTCGACCGCGATCGCCCGCTGTGGGAGCTCACGGTCGTGGAGGGGCTGGAGGGCGGTCGCGTGGCACTCGTCCCGCGCATGCACCATGCGCTGGTCGACGGCATCGGCGCGATCGACGTGGGCACCGTGCTGCTCGACCCCTCGGCCGAGCCGATCGACATTCCGCCGCCCGAGGGCCCGTGGGAACCGCAGGCCTACGACCGGGGACGCCACCTCGCGCGCCTCGCCGCCACTCCGTTCGTGCGGGCCCAGAAGATGATGCTCGATACCGCGACGCGCGCCCTCGACACCAGCCCACGGCGGGCCGCGGAGGATCTGCGCCGCGCCACCGATCTCATGACCGAACTGGCGCGCAACCGCCCGCAGGCGCCGATGACGCCGCTCAACGAGCCGATCTCCCCCAACCGCCGCTACGCGATCGCGCGCGCCTCGCTGCCGGAGCTGAAGGCCGCGGGGAAGCGGGCGGGCGGCACGGTCAACGACGCCCTGCTGGCGGTTGTCACGGGCATGCTGCGCCGCTACTTCGAGGCGGCCGGGCTGAATCTCGATGCCGCGCCGGTCGCCCTGGTGCCGGTGAGCGTGCGCCGCGAGGGCGAACGCGGCGCGCTCGGCAACCGCATCTCGACGGTGTTCGTCGACCTGCCGATCGCCGAACGGGATCCCCTGGTTCGGCTGCGCCGGATCTCCGAGACCATGCGTGCGCTGAAGGAATCGAGCGCGGTGCAGGCGGGCGCGCTGCTGGTGGGAGCCACGGGTTGGGCGCCTCCGCTCGTGTCCTCGGTACTCGCGCGGGCGATGGGCGGGGTTCGCGCCTTCAACCTGGTCGTCTCCAACGTGCCCGGTCCGCAGCAGCCGTTCTACCTGGGCGGATCACGCATGCTCGAGGTGTTCCCGATCGTCCCGCTGAACCCGGTCAATCAGCGGCTGTCGGTGGGCATCCTGTCCTATGACGGCGGCGTGTTCTTCGGGCTGCTCGCCGACCGTGACCTCGAGCCATCGGTCGAAGTCGGCGCACAGGCGCTTCAGACCGCGCTCGAAGAGCTGCTCGAAGCCGCCGCGGCCGCCTGAGCCCGCTGGGCCTCGGTCAAACGTCCAGGCTCGCGATTGGGGGTTTCAACCATTGACCCTCGGGGCACCGATGCACGAACCGAGAACGCATGCGACACACCGCCCTCCGTCTCGCGCCCGTCCTCGTTGCTGGAGCCCTTGCCGGCCTCGCGACGCTGCCCGCCCCTGCGCTGGCCGGTGGCGGCTGCGCGGGAGCCAGCTCGCGACCCACGCCCGCGAGAGCGGCCGAGTTCTCCGGCACCACCCTCTGCCTGCTCAATCGCGAGCGCGCACGCAACGGGCTGGGGCGCCTGCATTCGAATTCCGCCCTCGCGCTCGCCGCCTGGCGCCACAGCCGCGACATGGCCAACCACAACTTCTTCGCCCACGGCGACTTCGTCGGCCGCATCCAGCGCGCCGGCTACTTCCGCGGCCGGCGCTCCTGGACGGTCGGCGAGAACATCGCCTGGGGCGCGGGCTCCAACGCGACGCCGCGCGCGATCGTCTCGATGTGGATGCACAGCCCGCCACACCGGGCCAACATCCTCAACGGCTCGTTCCACCAGGTCGGCGTGGGCCTCGTGGCGGGCGCCCCCGTGCCGAACGTGCGTGGCGCGGCGACGTACACGACTGACTTCGGCGGCTAGACCACCACCGCAACGAGGCGCCGCGCCTACCGCGAAGCGGTGCTGACGGCCCGAAACAGCGGAGGGCCTGCTGTTTGCAGGCCCGGAGCTGTGCGGGCGGGAGGGCGGCGAAGCCGCCCGGTCACATGTGCCCGGGCAGGCGAGGGATCGTTGTTTACGAGCCCCGAGCCAGCGCGGCAGAGTCGACGCCAGGAGGGCGGCGAAGCCGCCCGGTCACCGCGCCCTGCCGCGTCCCCTAGTTCAGCCGCTCGACGATCATCGCCTGGCCCATCCCGCCGGCGACGCACATCGTCTCGAGGCCGATCGTCTTGTCGAGCGTCTCGAGGTCGTTGAGCAGCGTGGTCATGATGCGCGCGCCGGTCATCCCGAACGGGTGGCCGAGCGCGATCGCGCCGCCGAAGGGGTTGAGCCGCTCGTCGTCGATCCCCCACTCCTCCTTGCAGGGCACGACCTGGGCGGCGAATGCCTCGTTGAGCTCGATCACGTCGATGTCCTCGATCTTCATCCCGGCCTGCTCGAGCACGCCCCGCACCGCGGGGAGCGGGCCGAGGCCCATGATCTCCGGCCGGATGGCGGCCACAGCCGAGGCGACGATACGAGCCTTCGGCTGGAGCCCGAGCGACTTGGCCTTCTCGTCGGACATCACGAGCACGGCGGCGGCGCCGTCATTGAGCGGGCACGCGTTGCCGGCCGTCACCGTCCCGTCCTCCTTGAAGGCCGGCGGCAGCTGGGACAGCTTCTCCAGCGTCGTGCCCGGCCGCGGGCCGTCGTCCTTGGTGACCGTGCCCGCCTCGACCTGGACCTCGTTGCCCTCCTTGTCGGTCTCGGTCGCCGCCGGCGTCTCGACGGGAACGATCTCCCGGTCGAAGTGACCGGACTCCTGGGCGTCCACCGCGCGGTTCTGCGAGACGACCGCCCATTCGTCCTGGGCCTCTCGGCTGACACCGCATCGCTCGGCCACGTTCTCCGCGGTCAGGCCCATCGGGATGTAGACGTTGTAGATCGAGTTCTCCGAGCCGTCGAGCTGGGGATGGAACTCGAAGTTCGTGCCCCCGCCCGCGCGCGAGACGGCCTCGACGCCCGATGCGATGTACTGGTCGCCTTCGCCCGTCTGGACGGCATGGAATGCCATGCGCAGCGTCTGCAGCGACGAGGCACAGAACCGGTTGACGGTCGTGGCGGGAACGTGGTGGTCGATGCCGGAGAGCAGGCCGGCGTTGCGGCCGACGTTGTAGCCCTGCTCGCCCTCGCCGAACCCGCAGCCCATCATGATGTCGTCGGTCTGGGCGAAGTCGACATCGGGGTTGCGCTCGACCAGGGCGCGCAGCGGGACCGCCGCCAGATCGTCGGCGCGAACGTGGCGGAGCGAGCCCTTGACCGCCCGCCCGATGGGGGTGCGGATGGCGTCGACGATCACGGCTTCAGGCATGGATGCGGTCTCCTTGGTCGGGCAGAATGGCGCCGAATCCTATGCGCTTCGCTAGGTTTTGAGGCCAGCGGGAACTACATGGAGGTAGGGATGACGTTTCGACGCGCCGCTCGCGCCCTCGCCCTCGGGGCTGCCGCGGCCGCAATATTTCCGGCCGCGGCGAGTGCCACCGTGACCGTCACGAACTTCAGCGTGACGCCGTCGAGCACTCAGGCCGGCGGTCACCCGAACCTCGTCGTCGATACGTCCCTGGCGTCGAATCCCGACACCGACGACATCAAGTCCCTGAACGTAATCCTCCCGCAGGGCCTCGTCGGCGACCCGCGCTCCGCGGGCCGCTGCTCCCAGTCGTCCTTCGGCGCCGATGCTTGCCCAGCCGACTCGAAGGTGGGCGTCAGCACGGTCACGGCGACCGTGCTGGGTTCGAGCATGGATTCCCCGGGCGAGGTCTACAGCCTGGCGCCCCTGGGGGCCGAGCCCGCCCGATTGGGCATCATCGTCCGCCCGACCCTGCTCGGGAGTCCGCTCCAGAAGATCTTCCTGCAGTCGCCCGTGACGACCGGCCCGGAAACGAACTTCGGCCTGTCGACCACGTTCGACAACCTGCCGCGCCAGGTGAGCGGAATCGACATCCGCACGGACCGGCTCAAGCTCACGCTGTTCGGCCAGGTCGCGCACGGCCCGTTCATCTCCAACCCCACGTCCTGCCGGCCGGCGATCGCCAACACGACGATCACGTCGTACGACGCGGCGGGATCCTCGTCGGCCTCGGGCGGGTTCGTGCCGACGGGATGCGACCAGCTGGCCTTCGCCCCGCAGCTCCAGGGGTCCATCGTGACGACACCCGGAGCCACGCCGAGCAAGCCGGTGGGTGTGCAGACGACGATCGTGCTCCCGGCCGGGCAGGCAAACCTGCGGACCGCGGTCGTGCGCCTGCCCAAGACCCTGAGCCCGAGCCTCAACGTCCTCAACAAGGCGTGCTCGCTCGCCCAGCAGGCGTCGGCGGCCGGATGTCCCGACTCCAGCCGGGTGGGAAGCGCACGCACCGTGTCCCCGCTGCTCCCCGCGCCACTGGACGGGAAGGTCTTCCTCGCCGCGACCGCGAGCGGGTTGCCCAAGCTCTACGTGGTCTTCACCGGGGCCCTGGCGCTCAAGCTCGACGGGACGGTCGACCTGACCAACGGCGTGGCCACGACGTTCGCCGGCCTCCCCGACGTCCCGCTGTCGAAATTCGACCTCACGCTGGACCGCTCGAGCGGCCTGCTCACGAGCGACGACGACCTGTGCCGTGCCGGCGGCGCGGTGGTCGCGGCAGCGACGCTGACGGCGCAGTCCGGGCGCGTGCTCAACATCAACGCTCCGCTGCCGTCCACCGGGTGCGGCCCGGCCTCCAAGCCCAAGGGGAGCGTGTCGCTGGGCTTCCGCCGCGGAAGCGGCACCCTGCGCGCCGGCTTCACCGCCGGCCGCGGCGCGGGGCTGCTGCGCAAGCTGCAGATCGGCCTGCCGGGCGGGGTGTCGGCGCTGCGTGGCCGCCGCGGGCTCGCGCGCATCGTCGTGACCGCCGCGGGCAGGCGGGTGGCAACACGGCTGTTGAAGCTGCGCGGCCGCACCTTGATCGTCGACCTCGGGCGCCGCGGCGGCGCGACCACGCTCAACCTGCGCTGGGCCGGGCTGACGCCCAGCGCCTCGCTGGCGCGGCGGCTGGCCTCGTCCCGCTCGCGCCGGAGCCTGCGGCTCGGCTTCGTCCCCCGGTTGACCGATGTCGCGGGGCACTCGACGACGCTCCGCTTTCGGGTTCGGCCAAGCTAGCTCAAACCCCGGGGAAAGGCCCGAAAACCCTGGGGTTGCGGTCTGGGCGCGAGACCTGATCGGGCCGCCAAACGTCGTCTACACTGGCGCGCCTCAGTTCACGGGCGGACGGGCCAGAAGTGCGAAGGGACGATATTGCGTCGGGCGTTGATCGCGGTACTCACGGCGACGGCAATCGGATTCGGTTGTGCGGCGACGGCCCACGCCACGGCGGCGGATCTGACGCTGGCGACACCGTCCGATGGCTCCGCCACGAACGTGACGACACCGACGTTCAGCGGGACGGCCAGCACTGATCCGACCGACTCCACGTCGGTGATCGTCAAGGTTTACTCCGGCCTCGATCACAACGGAACCCTGATTCAGTCCCCCTCGGCTACCAGACCTCTCCTTGGCTCGTCGTGGTCGGTGGATGCTGCGGCGCTGGCCGACGGCACATACACGGCCGAGGCCACGCAACAACTCAGCGGCGGCGGGACCGCGACGACTGCACCCCACACGTTCACTGTCGATACCCAGCCACCGGCCGTCACGCTTGACACCCCGGCGCAGGATTCGTCAACGACCGACACCACACCGGGACTCAAGGGCGCAATCGGGATCGCGAAGGGGGACTTGGGCCTCACGGTAAAGATCTACAACGGATCAGGCACCGGGGGTACCGT
>DASYIJ010000183.1:0-17844 GCA_035997675.1 Solirubrobacteraceae bacterium | reverse complement strand
GCGGCTCTCGGCCGCGCTGCTCGCCGCGTCGCTCGCACACACCCCCGAGGCCCAGCAGGCGCTCGACGGCGCCCGCACGCGCATGGCGCGCAAGCCGAGCGCCCTCGCCCGCGAACTGCTGCGCAACTTCCCCAAGAAGGGCCGCGGCCGCGGCCAGCGCCGCCGCCGGAAGGGCGGCAAGGGCGGGGGCGAGGCCAAGGCGGCCGCCACGAAGTCGAAGGCCGCGAAGGCCACCGAGGCGGCGAAGACCGAGGTCGTCGAGGAGGAGACCGAGGCCGCCGAGGAGGTCCGCGAGGCCGAGGACATCCCGGAGGCCGACGCGGCCGACGTCGTGGCGGAGATCAACGGCGCCGCCGACGCCCTGGCCGCGGCGCGTGCGGTGGAGGGCGACGCCGGCCCCGCGGAAGCGGTGCTTGACGAGGCGCTCGAGAGCGCGGCCGCGACGAATGGCCCGGCCGGCGACGCCGAGGACTCGGCGCGGCTCGCGGGCACCGAGCGCGAGGACATCGACGACGCCGTCAGCGAGGCCTTCGAGCACGAGGACGCGCTCGAGCAGAAGGACTAGCTCTCGAGGTGCACCTCGCCGGCGTCGAGCGCGGCGCGGCCGCCGCCGTCGGCAAGCTCGACCACCAGGCGCCCGTCGGCGTCCACTCCGGCGGCCGTCCCGGCGCCGCCGGCCCACGCGACGGCGCGGCCGGCCAGCGCGTCGCGGGCGCGCCATGCGTCGAGGACAGCGGCCTCGTCCGCCGCGAGCCAGCGCTCGAGCCGCTCCAGCAGCCGGGCCAGGGTGGGCTCGATCTCACTCGGCTCCAGACCCATGGTCGCCGCCATGTCGCGCACGTCGGGCGGCAGCTCGTCGGGGCGCACGGCGACGTTCAGCCCGATCCCCAGCACCATCCAGCCGTCCCGCGGACGGCCCTCGGCGAGGATCCCCGCGATCTTGTGCTCGCGCAGGAGCACGTCGTTGGGCCACTTGATCGCTGCGTCGTCGCCGACGGTCTCGGCCACGGCGACCGCCGCGCCGAGGGGCAGGAGCCGCGGCCAGTCGCGGAGCACGACCGACATGAGCAGGCCCCGGCCGGCCGGCGCGACCCAGCCGCGGCCCTGGCGCCCGCGCCCGGCCGTCTGCTCGGCCGCCGTGACGAGCGCGCCGTGCGGCGCCCCGGCGCCGGCGAGCTCGCGGGCGCGGGCGTTGGTCGAGTCGACGCGGCGCAGGTGCAGCCGGGGTCGGCCGAGCGTCGCGCCGCTCACGCCGCCGCGATCCGCAGTTCCGCGTCCGGCTCGAGACCGAGCAGCGCCGCCGCGCTGCCCCGATTGACCGCGACGGCGAGCGTGCGGTAGGCGTCCTCGTAGACGAGGATCTCCCCGGGCCGTACATCGGCGAAGGTGACGGCGTACCAGGCCGTGAAGCGCCGCCCCCCGACCTGCAGCTCGCACGGACGTCCGAGCCGCAGCCCGGAGCCCGCGAGGTCGTCGTGAGTGACGTCGAGCTGGACGTTGCCGAAGCGGTCCACCGCCAGCGCGTGCGCGAGCAGCGCGTCGCCGTCGCGCCCCGGCGTGGGGAGCTCGATCGTCGTCAGGTCGTCCGGGTCGCACGGGTCGCCGGCCTCGGCCAGCGGCTCTCCGGCGGCGAGGTGGGCCGCCACCGGAGCAAAGATGTCGCGGCCGTGGAACGTGGCGGAAACCGGCTCCAGCCGCCACGGCGAGCGGCCGATGTCGGCCGCCTCGACCACGCCGCCGAAGCGCTCGGCCGCCAGCCAGAGCAGGCCGTTGTCGGGGCCTACGAGCACGCGCTCCTCGTCAGCGGTGCGCAGCGCCACCGCGCGGCGATCCGGGCCCACCTCGGGATCGACCACGGCCAGGTGCACGCCGGCGGGGAAGTACGGCAGGGTGTTGCGAAGGACGAGCGCTCCGCGCCGCGCGTCGTGGCGGTCGATCCCGTGGGTGATGTCGAGGATGCGCGCATCCGGGCAGACGCCGGCCATCACCCCGTGGCAGGTACCCACGAAGTCGTCGTCCTGGCCGTAGTCGGAAAGGAAGGTGATCGTCGGCGACATGCGGGCCGGCCAGGCTAACCCGGTCCACGCGCGCTCGCGTCGGCCACGAGCGCGTCGAGCACGCCGTCGACGTCGTGCCGGGCGGCCTCGACGTCCGGTTCGAGACCGTATTCGCGCAGCGCCGCGCTCGTCACAGGGCCGATCGAGACGACCCTCGTGTCGCCGGACAATTCCGCGCGCCCCCCGGCGGCGTCGAGGAAGAAGCGGACGGTGGACGAGGAGGTGAAGGTGACGTAGTCGGCCGCGCGGGCGGACGCGAGGGTCCCGTCGTCGAGCGGCTCGGCGACGGTCTCGTACAGGGGGAGCACGTCGACCTCCGCACCACGCTCGCGCAGCGCGTCGGGCAGCACGTAGCGGGCCTCGGCCGCGCGCGCCACGAGCGCTCGCTCCACCGTGACCTCGCGCAGCGCGTCCACCAGCGATTCGGCGACCGAGCGCTCGGGCAGGATGTCGGTCTCGATCCCGTGCTCGCGCAGCGCCGCCGCCGTGCCGGGTCCGATTGCCGCCACGGTCGCCCCGGCGAGGGTGCGGGCATCGCGCCCGGCGGCGCGCAGGCGCTCGAACAGCAGATGCACGCCGTTGGGGCTCGTCAGACAAACGAGGTCGTACGCGCCCATGTCCGGGGACTCGCCGCCCAGCGGCTGGATGCGAATCGTCGGCGCCTCGACCACGTCGGCGCCCAGCGCACGCAGCCGCGCCGCAAGCCCGCTGGCCTGCGCGCGGGCCCGGGTGACCGCGACGGTGCGCCCGTGCAGCGGCCGCGCCTCGATCCATGCCAGCGAGTCGTGCAACCCCGCGACGGGGCCGACGATCGTCACCGCGGGCGCGCCGATCCCGGCCTCCGCGGCGCGCTTCGCCAGCTCGCCGAGCGGCGCCGTCACGGTGCGCTGGCCGGGGAGCGTTCCGGCCTGCACGACGGCCGCGGGCTCGTCGTGCGGGCGCCCTTCGGCCACCAGGCGCTCGGCGATGGCGTCCAGGCGGCGCGCCCCCATGTAGAAGACCAGCGTGCCGGGGAACCGCGCCAGCGCCGGCCAGTCGAGTGCGGACTCCGGCTTGCCGGGATCCTCGTGACCGGTGACGAAAGCGACGGCGCTCGCGTGGTCGCGGTGCGTCACCGGAATGCCGGCGTAGGCCGGCGCGGCGACCCCGGCGGTCACCCCGGGCACGACCTCGAACGGGATCCCCGCCGCGCGCAGCGCCTCGCCCTCCTCGCCCCCCCGGCCGAACACGAACGGATCTCCGCCCTTCAGCCGGACGACGTCGCGCCCCTCGGCCGCGCGCTCGATCATCAGACGTTCGATCTCCTCCTGCGGCGTGGACTCCCCGCCGCCCCGCTTTCCCACCCCGATCACCTCGGCGTCGTCGCGGACGCCGTCGAGCGCGCCGGCGGGAATGAGCCGGTCGTGCAGGACCACGTCGGCCCGCGCCAGCAGGTCGAGCGCGCGAGCGGTCATCAGCCCCGGGTCGCCGGGCCCCGCCCCGACCAGGTACACGCGGCCCTTCTCCGCTGTCGTCACGCCAACGACGCCTCGGCCTCGTCGAGCAGCTCTCGCGCTCCCGCGGTCAGGAGCCGCGCCGCGGCCTCGCGACCGAGGCGCTCGGGCTCGCCGGCGGCGCCCTCGACCACGTCGCGCACCCAGGCCGATCCGTCGGGGAGGCCGACGAACGCGCGCAGGGAGAGACGATCGCCGCCGATCGGCTCCGCGTGGCCCCCGATCGGGGTGTGGCACGAGCCGCCGAGACCCGCGGCCAGCGCGCGCTCGGCGTGCAGGCACGCGGCCGCGCCGGGGTCGTGCACGGTCGCCAGCGCCGAGCGCACGTCCTCGTCGTCCGCGCGCGCCTCGAGTGCGAGCGCTCCCTGACCGGGCGCGGGCACGAACGCCTCCGGGTCCAGAAGCGCGCCGGCCTCCTCGGCCCGATCGAGGCGCTCCAGGCCGGCACGGGCGAGCACGAGCGCGTCCGCCGCGCCCTCCTTCAGCTTGCGCAGGCGGGTGTCGACGTTGCCCGTGACCGGCACGATCTCGAGGTCGCCCCGCGTGGCCAGCAGCAGCGCGCGCCGGCGCAGGCTGCCGGTCCCCACGCGTGCGCCCCCGGGCAGGGCGTCGAGGGACGGCGCCCCGCACAGCGCATCGCGAGCGTCGGCGCGCGCCGGCACCGCGGCGATCTCCAGGCCGTCCGGGAGCGTTCCCGGCACGTCCTTGGCGGAGTGGACGGCAACGTCGGCCTCGCCGTCCAGCAGCGCTCGCTCCAGCTCGGCCACCCAGCGCGACTTGTCGTGCGGTCCGTCCCGCTCCGAGCCGCGGTCGCCGGCGGTCGTGACCTCGACGATCTCGTTGTCCCCCGGCAGCGCGACCGCCACGCCACGCGCCTGCGCCAGCGCGAGCGCGCTGGCGCGGGTGGCGATCCTCACCGGCCGCGCCGGCGCAGCTCGCGAACGTCGGCGCCGGCAGCGTCGTCACCGACGTCCTCGGCCGGGTCGGCGACGTCCTCGAGGCCGAACAGCTCGCGCAGCAGGCCGATGCGGGCGTGCACGCGGTCGCCGCCGGCCCGCTTCATCTGCAGCGTCGGCTCGTGCAGGAGCCGGTTGGCCACGGTGCGGGCGATGACCTCGATCCGGTCGCGGTCGCGCTCGGAGAGCGATTCCCAGCGGCGGTCGTTCTCCTCCAACACTCCGTCCACGATCGCGTCGGCATGGGCGCGCAGGGCGGCGATCGTCGGGAGCACCTCGAGTGAGCCCAGCCACTCGGCGAAGCTCTGGATCTCCTCCTCGATCACGGCCTCGGCCCGGCGGGCCTCGGCGGCGCGCACGCCGCGGTTGCGCTCGACGACCGTCTGCAGATCGTCGATGTCGAACAGTTGGACGCCCTCGATCTGCGCGCACAGCGGATCGACGTCGCGCGGGACCGCGATGTCGATCAACAGCAGCGGGCGCTCGGGGCGGCTGCGCATGACCAGCGCGAGCTCGTCGTGGCCCACGATCGGATGCGGCGACGAGGTGGACGCGACGACGATGTCGGTGCGCTCGAGCTCGCGAGGCAGGTCGTCGAACCCGGTGACGCGCCCGCGAAAGCGCTCGGCGAGCTCACGGGCCCGATCGCGGCGGCGGTTGGCGACGAACATCGGCTCGGCCCCCTGGGCGGCCAGGGCCTGGGCGGTGAGCTCGCTCATCTCGCCCGTGCCGAGCACGACGACGCTGCGCCCGGCGAGGTGGCCAATGGACTCTCGAGCCAGGTCGACGGCAACGGAGGGCACGCTGACTCGGCTTTCGGAGATGCCGGTCTCGGTGCGCGCCCGCTTGCCGGTGGCCAGCGCCGCGCTGAACACGCGGTTGCTCAGCGGGCCGGTAACGCCGGCATTCAACGCCGCCTCGTAGGCGCGCTTGACCTGGCCCTGGACCTCGTGCTCGCCGACGATCATGGACTCCAGTCCGCAGGCCACGCGGAACAGGTGGCGGGCGGCGTCGCAGTTGCGGGCGGAGTAGATGGCCTCGGCCAGCTCGGTCGGCCGGATGCCCGCCTGGCGCGCCAGCATCCCGAGCGCCGCGGTCTCCGCGTCCACGGGGTCCCCGGTCACCAGGTAGACCTCGGTCCGGTTGCAGGTGGAGATCGCTACCGCCTCGTGCACGGCGTCCTCGGCCACCAGTTCGCGCAGGAACTCCTCGGCGCGGCCGTCCGGCAGGGCCACGCGCTCGCGCAGCTCGACCGGTGCGGTCTTGTGCGAGATGCCGAGCGCGAGGAGCTCGCTCATGGCCCGGGCTCCCGCCGGTCCGCAAGCTCGTTGAGCTCCTCCAGCTCACGCTCGATGCGCGAGAGCTTGGTCGCCATGATCGCGACGTACACGAGGATCAGAGCGACGAAGACGATGTAGGCGGCGGCGACGTACTTGCCGGCTTCATCGAGGGGGAGGGCGGGCATCGGTCAGTGCGTGTCGGGCCGGGCCTGGAGGGCTGCGGCGGGCGCTGCGCTGCGCCCGGCCGCGCGAACGGGCACCGCGTCGCCGGCGAGCTTTCGCCGCAGGGCGCGCAACTGCATGGCGGCGTGCTTCGAGGTCATCTCGTACTTCCAAAGGGTGACGAACAGCAGGACCATCCCCGCGAGGGCGACGAGGAAGGTCAGGCGCATGTCGCCGGGCAGGCTGCCACCCGTGGTGCCGAGCACGCGGGGGTGCGTGTAGGCCTGGGCCAGTCGCACGGCGAGGAAGTTCAGCGGCACGAAGGCCCCGGCGATGACGGCGAAGACCGACGCGTAGCGCGCCTGGCGCTCGGGGTCCTCGATCGAGAAGCGCAGGGGCTGGTAGCAGGCATACAGCAGGAAGATGATCAGGAACGAGACGAGCGTCGGCTCGTTCCACACCCACCAGTGCCCCCAGGACGCCTTGGCCCAAATCGAGCCGGTGATCAGCACGCCGACGCCGAGGATCAGGGACAGGTGGATGGCGACGTACGAGCGCATGTCCCACTTCTGCGCGCGCGTGCGCAGGTATGCGATGGCCATCACGCCGCCGGCGATGAACCCGCACAGCGCGACGATCGCCATCGGCACGTGCACGTAGAAGATCTTCTGGATGAACCCCTGGTCGGCGTCGTTGGGGGCGTAGAAGAAGACCAGCGCAAACGCGCCGGTGAGTACCACGGTGGTGGCGAGCGACAGGGCGCGGAGCCCCTTGCCGTACATGTCTGGCTCAGTCCTCCAGCACGAAATCGAACACCGCGTTCGGCGGCGAGCGCTAAGACGACATCATAGAGGCCGGTGTTCAGCCGTCGGCTCGGAAGGCAGGGGCTTCAGTCCTCCAGCAGGAAGTCGAAGACGGCGTAGGCCGTGAGCGCGAACACCAGGTCGTAGAGCGCCAGGACCAGCGGCCAGCGGGCGGCCACGGTGCCCGGCCCGGCGGCGAGCAGGAGCGGCGTCGAGGCCTTCGCGGCCGCGAGCACCACCGGAATCAGCAGCGGCAGCGCGAGCAGCGGCGCGATCAGGTCGCGCGCGCGCGTCTGTATCGCCAGCGCCGAGGCCAGCGTCCCGATCACGGCAATCCCGGCATTGGCGAGCACGAGGATGCCGATCAGGCCCGGCAGCGCGGGCCACGGCGAGGGATCGAGCAGGAGCAGCGCGAACGCCGGCACGGCGATCAGCTCGAGGACGGACAGGAAGGCAAAGAGCGCCGCCGCCTTCGCGACCAGCAGCGCGGTGCGATCCACCGGCGCGAGCAGGAACGCGTCGAACCCGCCCTGCTCGCGCTCGGCCACGAACAGCCGGTTGATCCCCAGCATGGCCGCGAACAGGAGGCTGACCCAGAGGACCCCGGCGGCGAGATCGCCGCTGACCGAGCCGCGGTTGAGGGCGAAATGGAAGACCACGAACGTGGTGACGGCGAAGAGTGCCATCGCCGGCACGGTCTCCTTGGTGCGCAGTTCCAACAGCACGTCCTTGCGCAGCAGCGCGGCCACGGTGCGCCTCATCGGTACAACGCCCTCACGTCGGCCTCGGTGACATCCCGCGCCGGGGCGGCGATGACTGCGCGCCCGCCCCGGAGGCCGAGCACCAGGTCCGCGTCGCGCCGTCCCGCGTCCGGGTCGTGGCTGGTGACGACCCGCGTACGGCCGGCGTCCCGGCCGATCAACGGCTCGACCGCCTCGACGGCGGCGGGATCGAGGTTCGCCAACGGCTCGTCGAGCAGCAGCAGCGCCGGGTCGTGGAGCACGGTCCGGCACACCGCCAGACGCTGCACCATGCCGCGGGACAGCGTGCGCACCGGCTCGTCGGCTCGCCGCGCCATCCCGGTTCGCTGCAGCAGCTCCTCGACCCGCGCGCCGTCGACGCCGAAGAGGCGCGCCTGGTAGCGCAGGTTCTCGCGACCGGTCAGGTCGCGGTAGAGCAGCGGCTCGTGGCCGAGCAGGCCGACGCGTCCGCGCACCGCCCAGCCCTCTCGCGGGAGCTCGCGGCCAAGCACGCGCACGTGGCCCCGGTGGGGCCGCAGCAGCGTGGCCAGCAGGCGCAGCAGCGTCGACTTCCCCGCGCCGTTGGGCCCGAATACGGCGAGGCTTGCGCCCGCGGGCACGGTGATCGTGACGCCGCGCAGCGCGGCCCGCTCTCCGTAGTCGCGCCCGAGGTCATGCAGCTCGACGGCCGGCTCATCCGCGTCAGCCACGGCGCGAGCTTACGCGGCTGGGTCCGCCTGTAGCGTTGCGTCCCGAGCGACCGAGGAGGGCGACATGGCGGAGGACGAGCAGCGCAAGCAAGCGATCGAGCGACTTCAGGCGAAGCAGAACCTGGGCAAGACCGCGGCATCCTTCGGGGCGATCTGGGTCCTGCTGGTCGTGATCTGGCTCGCCGCCGGCCAGGGCTTCTTCTGGCCGGTGTTCCCGATCGCGGGCATGGGGATCGCGCTGGGCATGCAGGCGTTCGGCATCTGGGGGCAGAAGCCCATCAACGAGGAGGCCATTCAGCGAGAGATGCGGCGCGGCGGCGGCCCCGGTCCGGCCGGCGGCTAGTCCGCCGGCCCGAGCAGGCGATCCAGGCGCGCCGGGAATCTCCCGTCCGCGAGCTCGGCCGCCACGAGCACGTCGCGCCAGTCGTGCTCTGCCAGGCGGACGGCCTCCTCGAAACGCCGCGGGTCGCCTTTGCCGAGCAGTGCGATCGCGGCGAGGATCCGCTCTTCGGGCGCCTCCTGCAGGGGGACCGACAGCTGCGACAGCCGGCGCACGATCAACTCGCCTCGACCCGGGTAGTGCTCCCGGATCCAGCGGGCCAGCCGCGGGGTCATGGGCACGTCGTCAGGCCGGTGCGTGGACGCGCTGGGCGGCGGCCACGAGGTCGCGCACGGCGCGCTCGTCGCCGTCGCGCAGGAGCTCCACGGGGTCGGGATCGCCGTTGACGATCCCCTCGAAGAAGGCCTTGCGGTCCTGATAGGTCGGCAGGGTGGCCTTGGCCCAGCCGCGCGCATCGTTGAGGATCACCGCGAGCCGCGCGTAGGGCTCGCCGTAGGTCTCGGCGATCTCGCGCTTCATGCGCTTGGCGAGGGCGGGCGACGCGCCCGCCGTCGAGATCGCGATCGCCAGGGGCCCCGTCCGGACGATCGCCGGAAGGATGAAGTTGCACAGCGGCGGCACGTCGACGATGTTGACGAGCATGGCCCGCGCCTCGGCGTCCTCGTACACGCGGATGTTGACGTCGGTGTCGTCGGTCGAGGCGATGGCCAGGAACGAGCCCTCGAGGTCGGCGGGCTCGTAGGACCGCCGCTCCCAGCGCATCGAGCCCTCGCGGGCCAGCTGCTCGAGCTCGGGCACGGCGCGCGGCGCCACGAGGGTCACGTCGGCGTCACACGCGAGCAGGCCCTCCACCTTCTCCAGGCCGACCTCGCCCCCGCCCACGACCAGGCAGCGCCGGCCGCTCAGCCGCAGGCAGGCGATGTAGAACGGCGTGTCGAGCATGCCCTGCACGCACGACTGGTCGCACACCCCCTTGTGGAGCTGGCAGACGCATTCCTTGCCGCTGTAGGCCTGCGCGGGCATGGCGGTTAAAAGGGTAGAGGCCGGCGGTCAGCCGAGCCCGGGACGCCTGGACTCAGCGCCGGCGCGACCGCCGCAGCGTCCGCCCGGCCACCTTCGCCAGCGCCAGGCCTCCCTCGCGCCAGGCCTTCCCGCGCTCCGCCTCGCGGCCGTAGAGCAGGCGGGCAGCGGTCTTCACGCCGCGCCCGAGCGTCTCGTCGTACGGGTACCACCAGAAGTCGCGGATCCGGCCCGGCTCCCACACGAGCTGCTTGACGTTCACGCATTCGTAGAAGCCGAACTTCGAGTGCGCGCGGCCCAGACCCGACTCCTTCACGCCGCCCCAGGCGCACTGGAACGCGGCGTGGGAGTACATGTGGTCGTTGATCCAGACGATCCCGGCCTCGAGCTCGCGTGCGACGCGCTCCCCGCGCAGGCGGTCGCGGGTCCACACCGAGGCGCCGAGACCGAACCGCGAGTCGTTGGCGAGTGCAACGGCCTGATCCTCGCCCTCCACCGCGACGATCGGCAGCACCGGCCCGAAGACCTCCTCGCGCATGATGCGCATGTCGTGGGTGACGCCGGTGAGGACCGCGGGGGCGTAGAAGGCGGCGGCCTCGAGGCCGGGCACCGTCACCGGGCCGCCGCAGCGCAGCTGCGCTCCGGCCGCGACGGCGTCGTCGACCAGGTCGCGGACGGTCTCGAACTGCGCCCGGGAGGCCATCGGCCCGACCTGTGTGGACCAGTCGAGCGGGTCCCCGACCCGCAGGCGCCGGGCGCCGGCGACGACTCCCTCGATGAAGCGGTCGGCCACCTCGGGCAGGACGTACACGCGCTCGATCCCCGAGCAGGTCTGGCCGGCGTTGGCGAAGCCGCCCCACAGCGCGCCCGACACGGCGTTGTGCAGCTGCGCGTCGCCGAGCACCAGCATCGGGTCCTTGCCGCCCAGCTCGAGCACCGAGCCCTTGAGCAGCCGCGCGCACGTCTCGCCGACGCCACGACCGACGTCGACCGACCCGGTGAAGAAGACCTTGGCGACGCTCGACTCCACCAGCGCCGCGCCGACCTCCGGTCCGCCCTGGATGACCCGAAGCAGGCCCTCGGGCAACCCGGCGCGATCGAACACGCGCTGGATGCGCTGTCCGATCAGGCAGGTCAGGGAGGCGGGCTTGAGCACGACGCCGTTGCCGGCCATCAGCGCCATGGCCACCTCCCCGAGCGGGATCGTCCACGGGTAGTTCCAGGGCGCGATCACGCCGACGACGCCCAGCGGCTCGTAGACGAAGCTCGCCCGCTTGGTCGCGAAGTACGGCTGGGGCGTCCGGATGCGCTCGTCGCGGAGGATCTCCGGGCCCTGGGCGGCGATCCAGTGGAGCGCGTCGATCGTCGGCAGGAGCTCCATCGTGTAGGCCTCGACCCGCGTCTTGCCCTGCTCGCGCGCGATCAGGTCGCGGATGTCGTCGATCTCGTCGAGGATGACCTGCGCCGTGCGGCGCATGTAGCGGCTGCGGTCGGCGAACGGCAGCTGGGCCCAGAACGGCTGGACCTGGGCGACCCCCTCGACGATGCCCTGCACCGCGTCGGGCGTCACCGTGGGCACGCTCCCGAGCAGCTCGCCGGTGGTCGGGCTGAAGGACTGCAGGGCGCCGGCCGCGGCGACGGATTCCTCGGTGGCCGCCATCGCGGCCGATTATCGCCTACGCCGTTCGCCGTGCGTGGATCCGGGCGCGCTGCACGAGCGCCTCGGCCAGCAGCGGGGCGAGACCGTCGGTGAGGCGTTCGTCCACGACGACCGTGTCCGGCTCGGCCGCGGTCTCCAGGTCGATGCCGCCGACGCCGACGACGGTCTCGGCCCCGCGGACCGGCGCCATGGCGCAGATGACGATCCGCCGGCGCGGGTCGTAGCGGACGAGGCGCTCGAGCTCGAAGTCGGTGGCCGGAACCCGGCGCTGGTCCAGCAGCGCGCGGATCCCGGGAAGGTCGAAGCGCCGCGCGAGGCGAAGCCGCACGCGGGGGCCCGACGGAAGCTCGTAGGAGCGCGACAGCAGCGCGCCGGGATCTCGGCTGACAGGCATCGAGGTGCAGATTTGCACTCGAACATGAGTCCCCTGTGAAGAACCGAGCGGGTGTGTCCCACGTCACACGTCGCGGCCGCGGGCCCGGCGGATCTCCGCCAGCCGGCGCGCCAGCTCCGCCTCGGCCTCGCCGGGCTCGTAGAACCGGCTTCCTTCGACGTCGGGCGGCAGGAGGTCCTGCGGCGAGACCTGATCCGGGCGCGGGTGCGGGTAGTCATAGCCCTCTCCGCGTCCGAGCTTGGCCGCACCCGGGTAGGCGCCCGAGCGCAGGTAATCGGGCGGCAGCTCGGCTCCGTGGTCCCGGACGTGCCCACGCGCGGCGCCGATGGCCCGCTTGACGGCGTCGGACTTGGGCGCCAGGGCGAGATAGATCGCCGCCTGCGCCAACGCGAACTGGCCCTCCGGCAGACCAACGTGCTCCACGGCGTGCGCCGCCGCGACCGCGACCTCCAGCGCCCGCGGGTCCGCGTTGCCGATGTCCTCCGAGGCCAGGATGACCATGCGGCGGGCGATGAAGCGCGGTTCCTCGCCGCCCTCGAGCATCACGGCGAGGTAGTACAGGGACGCGTCCGGGTCCGAGCCGCGGGTCGCCTTGATCCAGGCGGAGATGTAGTCGTAGTGCTGGTCGGCGTCGCGGTCGTAGCGCAGCGCCTTGCGCTGGAGCGCGTCCTCGGCGTGCTCGATCGTGACCGTCCCCTCGCCGGCCGACTCGCAGGCCAGCTCGAGCCCCGCCAACGCCGCCCGCGCGTCTCCGCCGGCCCGCGCCGCGAGGAACTCGAGCACGTCGTCGCCCACCTTTGCCGCGCCGCACTCCCCGCGCTCCACCGCGCGCCGCAGCAGCACCAGAAGGTCCTCGGCCGTCAGGGCATGGAGCTCGTACACCTGCGTGCGCGAGAGCAGGGCGGAGTTGACCTCGAAGTACGGGTTCTCCGTGGTCGCTCCGATCAGCGTGACCAGGCCCTCCTCCACCGCCGGCAGCAGCGTGTCCTGCTGCGCCTTGTTGAACCGGTGGATCTCGTCGAGGAAGAAGATCGTCGGCTCGCCCGCGGTCTGGCGCCGATGCTCGGCGCGCTCGATCACCGCGCGGACCTCGCCGCGGCCGACCTCGACGGCGCTGGCCTCCTCGAAGGCGGCGCGGGTCATGGTGGCCACGATGCGCGCCAGCGTCGTCTTCCCCGACCCGGGTGGCCCGTACAGGATCATCGAGTGCGGGCGGCCCGCCTCGATCGAGCCGCGCAGCGCGCTGCCCTCGGCCAGGAGGTGATCCTGGCCGACGAAGTCCTCCAGCGACGTTGGACGCATGCGCACGGCGAGCGGCCCCTCCGTGATCGGGACGGGCGTGCGCCCCCGCGGGGCATCACCGGGTTCGAACAACCGCTCCAAATTCTCAGGCAGTATCCCGCGCGTGCTCCTGGAATACGCGGCGTTCGCCGTCTGGTGCTTCACCGTCGCCCTCGCGGGCGGGCTGGTCGGCCTCGTGCTGGGCAACCTGCGGCTGCCACTCGTCCTGCTCCTGGCCGCCTCGCCGGCGTCGGGGGCGGGGACCAACCTGGGGATCAGCGCGGTCTCGGCGGCGACCGCATCGGTCGCTCACGTGCGTGCCGGACGGATCAACTGGCGGCTGTTCGCGTGGATGGCGCCACCGTCGATCGTCGGCGCCGTCCTCGGCGGGTATCTCTCGGGTCGGCTGCCGAGCCAGGCGCTGCTCCTGGCGATCGCCGCGGTCCTCCTCTACAGCGGCATCGACCTGCTGCGCTGGGACCCGCCCGCCCCGGCGGATGACGACGCTGCGACTCCGGACATCGACATTCCCGCCGCGGTCGCCACCGGCGGAGTGATCGGGCTGCTCGGAGGCTTCGTCGGACTGATCCTGGGGTCGCTGCGCATGCCCGCGCTCCTGCGGATCGTGCACGAGACGCCCGCCCGGGCGGTGGGGACCAATGTGACCGTCGGCTTCTGCGTCGGGGTCGCGGGGGCGCTCGCCCACCTGCCCGACGCGTCGCCGGACTGGGGGCTGCTGGCGCTGGGTGCCGCCGCCTCGATCCCGGGCGCGCTCCTCGGGTCGCGCCTCACGGGCCGGCTGTCGCCGCACACGCTGGTGCGGGCCATCGCCGTGATCCTGCTGGTCGTCGGCGTCGCGGTCGCGGTGCAGGCGCTGGCGTAGCATCCAGCGGGTGCCCGAACCCGCGACCGCCGTCGGCGACACGGAACTGCAGGAGGAGGCGATCGAGGTCCTCCAGCGGCTGATCCGCTTCAACACCGTCAATCCGCCCGGCGACGAGCGCGAGGCGATCGAATACCTGCGCGACCTGCTGGCCGACGCCGGCTTCGAATGCGAGCTGCTGGCCCAGGACGATGCCCGGCCGAACCTCGTGGCGCGCCTGCCCGGCGCCGACGACGGGCCGGTGCTCGGCTACCTCGGCCATGTCGACACGGTTCTGGCCACCCCGACCGAGTGGCGGCACGAGCCCTGGTCGGGCGACCTCGAGGACGGGTTCCTGTGGGGGCGCGGCGCGATCGACATGAAGTCGCAGGTCGCCGCCGAGGTCGTCGCCGCGGCGGCGCTGGCGCGGCGTGGATGGCGCCCGGCGCGCGGGGAGCTGAAGGTCATGTGCGTGGCCGACGAGGAGGCAGGGGGCGCCTACGGCGCGCAGTTCCTGACCGAGCAGCATCCCGACGCCGTCCGCTGCGACCTGCTCGTCAACGAGGGCGGAGGCGAGGTGATCGAGTACCGCGGACGGCGCCTCTACGGCGTCTGCTGCGCCGAGAAGGGCGTCTTTCGCTTCACCCTGACCGCCGACGGCGTGGCCGGGCACGCGTCGATCCCCCGGATGGGGGACAACGCGCTGCTCAAGCTCGCGCCGCTGCTCGCGCGGCTCGGCGAGCGCCAGCCCGAGTTCGACGTCACGCCCGAGCCCGCCGCGCTGCTGCGGGCGCTGGAGGGCGACGGGGACGACCCGGCGGCCGCGCTCGAGCGCGTGCGCGAGGCCGACCCGTTCCTCGCCCTGCTGGTGGAGCCCATGCTCGGTGTCACCGTGACGCCGACGCAGGCCTCGGCGTCGACGAAGATCAACGTGATCCCTTCGCAGGCGACGATCGGCGTGGACTGCCGTGTCCCGCCCGGGCTTGGCGAGGCCGAGGCGCGGGCGCGCGTGGAGGAGCTGCTGGGCCCCGACGGTTACCGGCTCGAGTTCCGGGAGACCGTGGAGGGCAACCGGTCCGCGATGGAGTCCGAGCTCATGGACGCGATCGGCGATTGGCTCGCCGAGAACGACCCCGGCGCCGAGGTCGTCCCCACGAGCCTGCCCGGGTTCACCGACTCGCGCTGGTTCCGCGTGGCCTTCCCCGAGTGCGTCGCGTACGGGTTCTTCCCGCAGAAGCACATGACGCTGCACGACTGCGCACCGCTGATCCACGGTGCCGACGAGCGCATCGACGTGCGCGACGTCGGTTTCGCGGCGCGCTTCTTCCGCGACCTCGCCCAGCGGGTCCTCGGATGAGCGAAGCGAAGCTTCGCCTCGGCGGCATGGCGCTGCGCAACGGCCTGCTGGTCCATGGCCCCACGCACTGGGCGGCGGCCGTCCGCGCCCGCGACGGGACCATCCGCACGGCCAGCGGCCCCAAGCCTCGCGTCCGCGGCCTGGACGGCGTGCCGGGCGCGCGCGGCCTCGCGCGGTTGGCCGAGGCGCTCGCGGTGATCCCTCTCGTCAAGCGCGCGCTGCCCGACGCGCGGCTGCCGTTCCAGGACGCCCGCGTGATCGGCGTCGCCGCGGGCGCGGCGGCCGCCGGCTCGGTGCTGCGGCGCGGCGGACGCGGCGGCCTGGGCAGCGAAGCCGCGGCCGGCGCGCTCTCGCTCGCGCCCGCCCTGTTCGCGCTGCGCGGCGGCGAGCTGGCCTCCTACCACGGCGTCGAGCACAAGTCGATCGCGGCCTATGAGCAGGACACGCCCGATGCCGCCGGCGCGGCCAAGGAGCACGACCGCTGTGGCTCCAACCTGGTCGCGCCGATGCTCGCCGCCAACCTGGCCGGTTCGGTGCTCGTGCGCCGCCTGCTCGGCCGGCCCGGCCCCGCCGCGAACGCCGCCGTCGCGCTGTCCTCGATGGCCGCTGCGGTCGAGGTGTTCGCCTGGTCCGAGCGCCACGCGGACACGCGCGTCGCGCACGCCCTGCGGCGCCCCGGACACGAGCTCCAGCGCGTGCTCGGCACGCGCGAGCCCGACGAGCGCCAGCTGGAGGTCGGGAGCGCCGCCCTGGCCGAGATCCTGCGCGCCGAGGGTGCCACCGGCTCCCAGCTCCCGTCGGAGTAAGCTCAGACACGCCGTGTCCATGTGCCGTCAGCAGGCGCTGATCGAGGTTCCCGTGGAGACCCTCTGGGAGCTGGTCGGCGACGTACGCCGCCATCCCGAGTGGTGGCCGAGGATCGAGGACGTCAAGTGCGACGGCATCGATCAGGGCTGTACCTACCGTCAGGTGACGAGGACGCCGATGGGCAGGATCGAGACGGACATGACGATCGAGCGGCTCGACGGCTGCCGGGAGCTCAAGGTGCGCTGCCTCGACACCGGGACGTGCTCGCGCTGGCTGCTCACGGACACGCGCGACGGGACGTTCGTCGACGTCGAGCTGGGGATGGACCCGGCGAACCTGTCCAACCGCGTGTTCGACGCGGTGGCCGGGCGCCGCTACTTCCGCAAGTGGCTCGCGCAGTCGGTCGAGTCGCTGCGCAAGGCGGCCGGCGAGCGCCGCGACGTCGCCGCCTAGAACCGCGCCGGCGGCCATAGACTGAGGCCATGGCGGTCGCGCCGACCCGGCAGCGCCTGGCGCCCGACGTGTTTCGCCTCCCGGTGGACAAGATCCGGGAGGGCTATTACTCCGACGCCTACTTCAACCACACGAAGACCCTGCTCGAGGAGGAGCGTCACCGGCCGAACGTGCTCATGCAGGTCTTCCAGAAGTACGACTCGGTGCTCGGCGGCATCGACGAGGCCGTGGCGATACTGAAGCTGTGCTCGGGCGAGCGGGGACCCGATGGCGAGTGGATCGACGGCTGGTCACGGCTCGACGTCCGGGCGCTGTACGAAGGGGATGAGATCGCCCCGCTGGAGCCGGTGCTGACGATCGAGGGGGACTACCCCCTGTTCGCCCACCTCGAGACCGTGTACCTGGGCTGCCTGGCCCGCCGCAGCCTGATCATGCGCAACGTGCGCGAGGTCGTCGAGGCCGCGGCGGGCAAGCCGATCTTCTACTTCCCCGCCCGCCACGACCACTGGCTCGTGCAGACGGGGGACGGCTGGGCGGCCCACATCGCCGGCGCGATCGGCGTGTCCACGGACGCGCAGGCGTCGTGGTGGGGCGGCCGCGGCATCGGCACCGTGCCGCACTCCCTGATCGCCGCGTACGGCGGCGACACGGTCGAGGCCGCGCGGCGCTTCGCCGAGCGCTTCCACGACGAGATGACGATCACCGTGCTCGTGGACTTCGACAACGATTCGGCCAAAACGGCCGTCGCGGTGGCCGACGCACTCGGGGACCGGCTGTGGGGAGTCCGCCTGGACACCTCCGAGACCCTCGTAGACAGGTCCCTCCTGGAGGACATGGGCGACTTCCGACCGACCGGGGTCAACGACCGACTGGTCGCCAAGGTCCGCTCGGCGCTCGACCGCTCCGGCCACCGCGGCGTCCGCATCGTCGTCTCCGGTGGCTTCGACGCCGAGCGCATTCGGGCCTTCGAGGCGCGCGGCGTCCCGGTCGACGCTTACGGCGTCGGATCCTCGTTGATCCGGGGCGCAAACGACTTCACGGCGGACGTCGTGATGGTCGACGGTCGGCCGCTGGCAAAGGCCGGGCGCCACCTGATCGTCTCCGAGCGGACGCAAAAGGTGGAGTAATCTCGAACATCGGGCGATAAAGCCCCTAGCCATGGTCCTCGGGTTCCTCGGCCTCAACTACGACCAGATTCAGGGCTACGTCCTCACATGGGCGCCGGTCGTGTTCATGGCGCTCATCGTCTTCTTCCTGTGGCGGACGCTGAAGCTGATGCCCAAGACGAAGCCGCAGCAGATCAAGCCGGCGTCGGCGTCCTCCATCGGCTGGGAGGAGATCGCCGGCGTCGAGGAGGCCAAGCACGAGCTCCAGGAGGTCGTCGAGTTCCTGCGCGACCCCAAGCGCTTCCAGAAGCTCGGGGCCACGGTGCCCAAGGGCATCCTGCTCCACGGCCCGCCCGGCACGGG
>DASYIJ010000176.1:0-3364 GCA_035997675.1 Solirubrobacteraceae bacterium | reverse complement strand
CGCCCGCTCCTCGTGGCTGTTCGGCGCCGGCGGCCCGAACTTCGTCGAGACGATGCTGCGCCTGGGCGCCGAGCGCGATGCCGTCGCGGTGGTCACCGACCAGGTCGGCTGCCCCACGTTCACCGGCCATCTCGCCGAGGCGCTCGTCGGGCTCGCCGAGGCGGGGCCGCGCGGGATCGTGCACGTCGCGGGCGGCGGCTCCTGCAGCTGGCACGACTTCGCCGTCGAGATCTTCGCCCAGGCCGGCGTCGACTGCCGCGTCGACCCCGCCGCCACGGCCGACATGGGCCGGCCCGCGCCGCGGCCGGCGTTCAGCGTGCTGGCATCCGAGCGCGCGGACGCCCCGCGCCTGCCGGACTGGCGCGAGGGCCTGGCTGCCTACCTGGCCGCGCGCGCGCCCGCAGGGGCCTCGGCGTGAGGCTGCTCGTCTGCGGCGGCGCCGGCTTCATCGGCTCGACGTTCGTGCGCGAACGGCTTCGCGGGCCGGGGGACGACGTCGTGGTGCTGGACAAACTCACCTACGCGGGCCGCGAGGAGAACCTGGCCGACGTCCGCGACGACCCGCGACTGACGTTCCTGCACGGCGGTATCGAGGACGCGGCCACGGTGGCCGAGGCCGTCGCCGGATGCGATGCCGTCGTCAACTTCGCGGCCGAGACGCACGTGGACCGCTCGATCGCCGACCCCGACGCATTCATGGTGACCAACCTCCAGGGCACGCACGTGCTGCTGGAGGCGGCGCGCGAGCGCGGGCTGCGCTACCTGCAGGTCTCCACCGACGAGGTGTACGGCTCGATCGAGGAGGGGACGTTCACCGAGTCCTCGCCGCTGGCCCCGTCGTCGCCCTACAGCGCGAGCAAGGCGGGCGCCGACCTTCTCGTCGCCTCCTACTTCGACACGTTCGGCCTGCAGGCGACGATCTGCCGCGGCTCGAACAACTACGGCCCGTACCAGCACCCCGAGAAGCTGATCCCGCTCATGGTGCTCAACGCCCTCGCAGGCGACCGGCTGCCGGTCTACGGCGACGGCCTGAACGTGCGCAACTGGATCTTCGTGGAGGACTTCGCCCGCGCCATCGGGCACGTGCTCGAGCACGGTGCCCCCGGGGAGGCCTACAACGCTGGCGGGCCCGACGAGGTGCCCAACCTCGAGGTCGTGCGCCGCATCCTCGATCTCTGCGGATGCGACGAGTCGCTGATCGACTTCGTGACCGATCGCCCCGGTCACGACCGCCGCTATTCGCTGTCCTCGGACAAGGTGCGGGCGCTCGGATGGGAGCCGCGGACACGCTTCGACGAGGGCCTTGGGCGCACCGTGGACTGGTATCGCGACAACGCCTGGTGGTGGGAGCCGATCCGCTCCGGGGAGTACCGCGAGTATTACGAGCGCCAGTACGGACGCTCGCTCGGTTGACCCTCGCGTACGGGTCGGCCGCAATCTAGACTGGGGGCATGTCCGACCGCGCGACGGTACCGCGCGGCCGCCATGCGCCCCCGCTGGAGGTCCGGCTCTCGGTCCAGCGTCGGCGACTGCTCGAGGCGGCCGCGGCCGAATTCGCCCGCTCCGGCTACGCCGAGGCGAGCGCCGAGGCCATCTCGCGCGCGGCGGGAATGTCGAAGGCGACGTTCTACGAGCACTTCGCCAACAAGGAGGAGTGCATCCTCGGCCTCTTCGATCTGGCCGCGACCGAGGTGCTCCAGGCGATGGCGGCGGGCACGGAGGGGGGCGGCACGGACCCGCTGCAGCGATTGCGCGGGGGGCTGCGCTCGTTCCTCGAGATCCTCGCCGAGCACCCCTATGAGTCCCAGACGCTGCTGGTCGAGATCATCGGCGCGGGACCGCGCGCCGCTCAGCGCCGCGACGAGGTCTTCGCCCGCTTCGCCGAGGCGATCGACTCCGAGAACGCCGCCGCCGCCCGGGAGGGCACCGTGGCGCGGTTGGCCTCGCCCGACGACGCCTACGCGATCGTGGGGGCGGTCGCCGAGCTCGCGTCGCGTCAGATCCGCCTGGGCGTCCCGGCCGACGTGCGCGAGCTCGAGCCGGTGATCGAGCGGCTCGTCGTGGGACTGGTGGCGCCGCCGGCCCGCGCGTGAGTGCGCTGCCGCCGAAGCTGGCGGCGCTGGAGTCCGAGGTCACACGCTGTCGTCGCTGCCCACGCCTGGTGGAGTGGCGCGAACGGGTCGCGCGCGAGAAGCGGGCGTCGTTTGCGGACTGGGACTACTGGGGGCGCCCGGTTCCCGGCTTCGGCGACCCCGATGCGCGGATCCTGGTGCTCGGGCTCGCCCCGGCGGCGCATGGAGGAAACCGGACGGGACGCGTCTTCACGGGCGACCGCTCCGGCGACTGGCTGTTCGCCGCGATGTACCGCGCCGGTCTCGCCAATCAGCCGGTGTCGGTCTCCCGCGACGACGGCCTGCGCCTGAACGACGCGTGGGTGACGGCCGCGGTCCGCTGCGCGCCGCCGGCCAACCGCCCCACCCCGCAGGAGCGCGACAACTGCCTGCCGTGGACCGAGCGCGAGCTGACGCTGCTCCCGCGCGTGCGGGTGATCGTGTGCCTGGGCGCGTTTGCCTGGGACGCCGCGCTGCGCGTTCGGACCGCGCTGGGCGACCCGGCGCCGCGGCCGCGGCCGCGCTTCGGTCACGGGGCGGAGGCGGCGGGCGAGCGCTGGACCCTGATCGGCTGCTTCCACCCGTCCCAGCAGAACACGTTCACCGGCAGGCTCACGGAGGCCATGCTCGACTCCGTGTTCGAGCGGGCGCGTGAGCTGGCCGGGTCACCGTAGGCACGCGCTAGGCTCAATCCGATGCCGCTTTCGCAGTTCTCCGAGCGCACCCGCGCGTGGTTCAACGGCGCCTTCGAAGCGCCGACCCCGGCGCAGGAACAGGCATGGCCGGCGATCGCCACCGGCGAGCACGTGCTGCTGTCGGCCCCGACCGGATCGGGCAAGACGCTGGCGGCGTTCCTGTGGGCGCTGGACCGCCTGGCGACCGACCCGCTTCCCGACGGAGAACGACGCACGCGGCTCGTGTACGTGTCGCCGCTGAAGGCACTGTCCTACGACATCGAGCGCAACCTGCGGGCACCGCTGAAGGGCATCGGCGCGGACATCTCGGTGGCGATCCGCACCGGCGACACGCCCCAGCGGGAGCGCGCCGCGATGCGGCGCCATCCGCCCGACGTGCTGATCACCACGCCCGAGTCGCTGTATCTGATCCTGACGTCCCAGGCGAGGGAGATGCTCACCGGCGCGCAGTGGGCGATCGTCGACGAGATCCACGCCGTGGCCCAGACCAAGCGCGGCGCGCACCTCGCCCTCACGCTCGAGCGCCTCGAGGCGCTCGCGGGCGACGGCGGTGGTCGC
>DASYIJ010000159.1:0-12086 GCA_035997675.1 Solirubrobacteraceae bacterium | reverse complement strand
GGGCGCGACCGGGAGCTCGCCGTGGCGGCAGAGGCGGTCGACGCGGTGGTGGACGGGTCGGGCGGCGTCCTGGTCGTGTCCGGCGACGCGGGCATCGGCAAGACCCGACTCGCCGCGGAGCTGCGCCGCCGCTTCGACGCTGCGAGCGGCGCCGGACGGTGGTTGACGGGTCGGTGCGTCTCCTACGGCGAGTCCCTGCCCTACTTTCCCTTCGGCGCGCTCCTGCGCGACTGGCTGCGCGGCCACGCCGATGCGGACGGCGACCTGGGTGAGACGCTGCGGCTGCGGCTCGAGGCGCTTGTCGGCGAACGCGCGGCCGAGATCGAGCCGCTCCTCGGCGCGGTGCTCGGCGTGTCCGCGGGCGAGCAGGATCCCTCCGAGGAGCTGCAGCGCCGCATCCGCGAGGCCGTGGGCACCGTATTCGCTGCCCTGTCCGCCGAGGCGCCGCTGGTGGTGTGCCTCGACGACGTGCACTGGGCCGATGCGTCGTCGCTCGCCCTTGTCGAGTGGCTGCTCGAGCTCTGTGACGAGGCCCCCGTCCTTCTCGTCCTCTGCGCCCGCACCGAGCGTGAAGGGGCGTGGTGGCGCACGCGCGAGCGCGTGCTGCGCGAGCTGCCTCACCGGGCGCGCGAGCTGGCACTCGAGGCGCTGGGGGACGACGTCGACGCGGCGCTGCTCGAGTCGCTGGTGGGCGCCGACACGCTGCCCGACGAGCTCGAGCGGCGCCTGCTGGCCCGCGCGGAGGGCAATCCGTTCTACCTCGAGGAGCTGGTCCGATCGATGATCGACGCGGGCGCGCTGGTCCCCGCCAACGGGGGCTGGTCCTTCGACCGCGACGTGCCGGTCGAGGTACCCGAGACCGTCGAGAAGGTGATCCTTGCGCGCATCGACCGTCTCGATGACAACGCCCGCGAGGTGCTCGCCGCGGCGGCGGTGCTCGGACGCCAGTTCACCCTCGACCTGCTGGAGGCCGTCGCCCCCGACGCGAACGCGATCCGTGAGGCGCTCCGCTCGCTGAAGCGCGCCGAGCTCGTGCGCGAAGGGGCGCGCTGGCCCGAGCCCGTGTTCCGCTTCCGCCACAGCCTGATCCAGGAGGCCGCGTACCGCAGCCTCCTGCGGCGCCGCCGGCAGCAGTTGCATCGCCGGGCCGCCGAGGGGATCGAGGGACTTGGCGGGGAACGCACCGAGGCCCTGGTGGGAATGCTGGCCGTCCACTGGGAGGCGGCGGGCGACGATGGACAGGCGCTGGATGCGCACCGCCGTGCCGCCGAGGCGGCGAGGCGTCTGTTCGCGCTGGACGAGGCGATCGAGCATTGGACCGGAGTGCTCGACGCGGCCGAGCGACTCGGTCTGCCGGTGACCGATGTCCGCGCGCTCGACGCGCGCCGCGGGCGCGGAGCGCTCCGCTACGCCCGCGGCGACCTGGCGGGCGCGCGTGGCGATCTTGAGGTCGGCCTGGCGGCCGCCCGGTCGGCCGAGGATCGCGAGCGCGAGGTCGAGGTCCTACTGGATCTGGCCGGCGTGGCTCGCAACGAGGACTGGACACGCGGACTGGCGCTGTACGACGATGCGGTGCGGCGAGCCGAGGCGCTCGGCGACTCCCCGCTTCGCGTCAATGTGCTGTCGCGCGGGTGCATCGCGTACTGCAACCAGCTGCGCCTCTCCCGTGCGGTCGAGACCGGCGAGCGCGCGCTGGGGCTCGCCGAAGCCGGGGTCGGCGGGCGTCAGGGGCTGACGTACGCGCTCGATGCGCTGAAGCTCACCGCACAGCAGCTCGGCGACCTCGAGCAGCTCGAGCGACTCGCCGAACGGCTGCTGACGCTCGTCGCCGAATCCTTGGAGGACCTGATGGTGCTCCAGTGGACGCTGCTCGAAGCCGCCTTCGTCCCGCTTGGCGCGGGGCGCTGGGACGAGGCCGCGGCCCGCCTGGCGCACGCACGGGACGTCGGCCGTGAGCGGGGGCAGAAGGTGCACGACGCACCGTTCGCCGCCGGCCTCTGCTGGCTGCACCGCAGTCGTGGGGACTACGGCGAGGCCATCGAGCTTGCCCGCGAGGTGGCCGAGACAACGTACGAGCTCGGCGCCGGCGAGTGGGCCGCCTGGCTCGATGCCGACCTCGGATGGGCGCTGCTCGAGTCGGGGGACCCGGCCGGCGCCGCGGACGTGCTCGCCCGCGGCGCGTCCGTGGCGGAGGGCATCGCCGCGCCCAACCCCCGCGCGCGCTGTACGAGCCTGCTGGCGTGGGCGCACGCGGAACGCGGGGACCTCGAGGCGACGCGGGAGGCATTGGAACGCGCCGAGGCGGCACTGAGCGTCGTCGAGGTCCCGGAGGGTCGCGCGTGGCTGTACGGCGGCCACGCCTACGTCGCCGCGGGCCGCGCGCGGCTCGCGCTCGGCGACGCGGCCGGGGCCGAGACGCTGGTCGCCCACCTCCGGGCGCCGGCGGAGACGGCCGGCTGGCGCGAGGTGGCCGCGGCGGTTGCGCTGGTCACCGGGCTCGCCCGCGACGGAGACGACGCTGCGGAGCCGCTGGAGCGAGCGCTCGAGATCGCCGAGGCGACCGGGTTGCCGGCCATCGCCGGCGAGGCCCGCGCGGCTCTCAGTTGAGCAGCTCGGCGATGCTCGCCGCGGCCCGCCGCGCCCCGTCGGACTCGACTGGCCGATAGTCGACCTCGCGGCCGAGCTCCTCGACGATCGCGGCGGCGATCGCGTCGGGCGGGCTGTCGTCGTACTCCATCCGCCGCCCGGCGCCGTAGCGGTCGAGCCGATGGGCGACGTGGATGCGCTGCTCGAAGTGATGCTTGAGCGGGAAGTAGATGAACGGCCGACGCCCGGCGGTCAGCTCCATGGCCGTGGTCAGTCCGCCCTGGACTACCGCCAGGTCGCAGGCCGCCAGGTGCTTGTAGAGGTCGGGGACGTAGGGCAGAGCCTCGAGACCCTCGAGGTAGGGCAGCGAGTCGGGATCGATGCGCGGGCCGGAGACGACGATCATGCGAAGGTCGGGGGCGCCGCGCTTGGCCTGCGGATAGGCGGCGATGACCCGGCGCAGCAGGTCGGCGCCGATCCCCGACCCGCCGACCGTCACGACGCACACGCGCTCGTCGGGTGCGTAGCCCAGCTCGGCCCGCAGAGCGTCACGATCGGCCAGCGACGCGGGATCGATCCCGGTTACGTACCCGGCGAACGCGAAGTGCTCCTCGGTCCAGTCGCGGATCAGCGGGAGGTCGGGGCCGAGCGGCTCATCGACGATGTCGTCGGGGCTGCCCACGAAGACCGCGCGGTCCCGTAGCTCCGGATGCGCCGCGATGTGCTCGACCATCTCGGCGTTGTAGTCCGCGGTCAGGAACCGCTCGCGCTCGTCGGCGTCCTCGACGGGGAGGAAGCCCACGAAGTCGGTCAGCCAGGCATACGGCGCGCGCTTGAGCGACGGGTTCTCGTGCAGGTAGTAGTCGACGTCCCAGCCCTCGTCGGCGATCCACAGGTCGTGGGCGCCCTGCTCGGCGACGTCTTGGAAGACCATGAAGTTGTTGATGAGCACCTCGTCCATGCGGCGCAAGGTCTGGAAGCAGTGCAGGTCGTGTTCGGCCGACTCGCACTCGAAGTGGCGGGACTCGCTCGCGAGGTGCCGGCTGGCCGGGTGGATCGACTCGCCCTCGGCCTCGAGGACACGCGTGACGGGGTCCTGGGCGAGCCAGTCGATCTGGAGGTCGGGCGCCAGCGTGCGCAGCTCCCGGGCGATCGCGAGATCGCGGCGGGCGTGTCCGAGACCGATGGGGGAGGAGACCATCAGCGCCCGCGGCCGACCGTCGGCGTCGTGGTGGAGCGTGGGGTCGCGCCGCGGCGGCCCGTCCGTCACCTCGTGCGCGAAGTCCCGCATGGCGAGGTTGATCGCGACGGGCTTGCGGGCCGTCGAATGAGCGGTGTCGCGGAGTGGGTGCAGGCGCCCGCCGGTCTCGCGGGCGATCGCTGCACCCCAGCTCGGCGGGGTGACCGGGTCGAGCTCGCCCTGCAGGACGAGCGTTGGGCAGCGCACGGCACGAGCCATGTCCGCGAAGGTGTCGGCGCCGGCGCGAAAGACGTCGCCCATCGTCGCCAGCCCCATCGCCTCGACGGGCCCGAGTGTGTCGGCGATCCGCTCGCCGTCGCTGTCCAGAGCCCAGTCGACGATGTACTCGATCGGCTTCGTGGAGTGGGGCTCGGGGCACACCTGCTCGGCCCACCATTGCGCGAACTCGCCGAGGTTCTCGCGGATGTGATGCACGTTGTAGCGCTCCGGCCCCTCGTAGTGGTCGCGGCGCTCGATCACGTTGGCCCGCGTCCACTCCGGCCACTCCTCGCCGTCGGGAAACACCGCTCCGAAGAAGATGGCGCCGGCCACGCGCTCCGGGTGGTTGGCGCAGAGGATCAGGTTCCAGAACGTTCCGGCGGATATCGAGGCGGTGATCGCTCGCTCCGTCCCGGTGGCGTCGAGGACGGCCAGGGCATCGGCGGCGAGCTCGGGCGGGCCGTAATGCTCGGGGCCGACGGGGCGGTCGGAACGCCCGTTGCCGCGGCCGTCGAACGTGACGACCCGGAAGTGGCGGGCCAGGTACGGGATCTGCGCCTTCCAGAAGCGCGAGTGCACGAGCGACCACGTCGGGAGGAGAAGCAGCGTTGGCTCGCCGTCGCCGTAGACCTCGTAGAAGGTGTGCACGCCGTCGCGCTCGACGTAGCCCTCGACATCGGGATAGCGGGCGCGCATCGGCTCGCGCGACCTGAGTTCCCTTCGCTCGCTTCCCGTTACCGTCGCCATGGTCTGACTTTCCCACGCGCGGATGGCCGTGAACAGGTTCTTTTCCGCATTGGAAGCGATGTAGGGTCGGCCCCATGGCGTCAGCGGCCGCACCCGAGCCGACCGCGACGGGGTTCCTCGCGGCACTCGACGATGCGGAGCGATCCGACCTGCTGGCGCGCGGCCGGCGCCGGCGCTACCGGCGCGGCGCCACCGTGTTCCACGAGGGCGGCGGATCCGACGAGATCGTCGTGGTGCTCGCCGGTCGAGTGAAGGTGTCGACCGTCACCGCCGACGGCAAGGAGGTGGTGCTCGCGTTCCGCGGCCCGGGCGACCTGCTCGGCGAGCTGTCCGCCATCGACGGCGAGGCGCGCTCGGCCACCGTCGGCGCACTCGAGCCGGTCGTGGCGGCGGTCGTGGCGGCGAGCGAATTCCGGGCGTTCCTCGCGGCGTACCCCCGCGTCGCGATTCTCCTCCTGGAGATGCTGGCCCGCCGGCTGCGCGACGCCGACCGCAAGCGCGTCGAGTTCGGGGCGCACGACACGCTCGGCCGCGTGGCCGCGCGTCTGGTCGAGCTCGCCGAGCGCTACGGCGAGCCGGTCTCCGAGGGGGTGCGGATCACGCTCCCGCTCTCGCAGGAGGAGCTGGCCGGGTGGACGGGATCCTCGCGCGAGGCCGTGGGCAAGGCGCTGCACGCCCTGCGCGGTCTCGGCTGGGTGCGCACCGAGCGCCGCCGCATCACGGTCCTTCAGATGGAGCCGTTGCGGCGGCGCTCGATGTGAGGGGGTCAGACCCTGAGCTCGTAGAGCACCGAGAACGGGTCCTCGATCGGAAGCCGGCGGAAGTTGGAGTAGCCGGATTCGGCGGCCAACTCCTCGGCCTTGTGCTGGCCCATGCAGGCCCCGATCCCCGCCCCGTCGTGGGCGAGCGACGTCGTCATGCAGTACAGGGTCGAGACGTTGTAGAGGAAGCGCCCGAGCGGGTTGCCGTTCTCGGCGACGTCACCCGAGGCGTTCATCTCCAGCATCAGGAAGCTGCCGTTCTCGGACAGGCCCTCGCGGATCCCGCTCATCAGCCCGACCGGGTCCACCGAGTCGTGGACGACGTCGAACGTGGTGATGAGGTCGTAGGCGCCCGCCTCGAGGTCCGCGCCGTCGCCCACCTCGAACGCAACCCGGTCGCCGACGCCCTCCGCCTCGGCGCGCGCGCGGGCGCGCTCGATCGAGCCGGGATGGACATCGACGCCGGCGATGCGGGCATGGGGGAACGCCTTGGCGATCGTGACCGCCGCGCGGCCCGATCCGCAGCCGACGTCCAGGACGCGGCCGCCCGCCTCGAGCTTCTCCTGCACGCCGGCGAGCTCCGGGATCCAGGTCTGGACGAGGTGATGCTTGTACCAGGGAGCGGTCAGGCGCTCGATGGCCTCGTACATCTCGGGTGAGTACTCGTCCTGGGTGACCCCGCCGCCGGTCCGGAAGGCGTCCGCCACCTTCGGGGCGACGGTGACCGTGGGCACCACCATCTGGAGGATGCCGCCGGTGAAGAACGGGAACTCCTCGTCGGCCAGCGGCAGCGCGTGCTCGGGCGGGAGGTGGTAGCGCCCCTCCGCGGCGTCGTACTCGACGTACTCGGCCGTGGCCATCGAGCCGAGCCATTCGCGCAGGTAACGCTCGTTCAACCCGGTGCGCTCGGCCAGCTCGGCCGGGGTCACCGGCCCGGCGCCCGCGAGGGCCTTGAAGATCCCGAGCCGGTCACCGATGTAGCTGAGCGCGCCGCGCATGGCGGTGCCGGCGTCGAGCACGATGCGCTCGACGAACGCCTCGAGCTTGGCCTCGTCGAGCTCGGGCGGCTTGGCGGTGGTGGTGCTCATGACTGTCCTCCTGGTTGGGGGGCAGCCACCGTCGCAGCCGCCGGAAACAGGGACCACGGCCTACGACTCGCTGCGAATGCGTCGTACTACGCGCTCGGGTCAGGAGGTGCCGTCGCGCACGGCGACGCCGGCCACGAGCGGGTTGCCCACGCTCGCTACCCTATGCCGCGATGGGGCTGATCCTCTCCGTTCTGCAGGTTTTCGTCTCGATCGTGCTGATCTTCCTGATCCTCATGCACTCGGGCAAGGACTCCGGGCTGTCCGGCGCCTTCGGCGTCGGCACCGGCTCGGGCCCACTCGGTGGCGGCTCGCTGGTCGAGCGCAACCTCAACCGCTGGACCATCGGCTTCGCGATCGTGTTCGCCGTGAACACGGTCGTGCTTCTCAAGATCGGGACCTAGCCGCGCGGGCGGCTACCAGGCCGACTCGTACAGCGCCAGGATCTCGTCGCGATCCGGCGGCGGCGGGATGAGTTCGAGGTCGGCGCGCTCGAGCGCCGCGTCGGCGCACTCCGCGAGCTGCTCGGCCGGCACCCCGTGGTCGCGCAGCCGGGAGGGGCCGGCGCGGGCGCCGATGTGGGCGGCGATCGACGCCAAGTCGTCGCCGGCGGCCGTGGCCATGGCGTCCATCTCCGCCGGCCGGCGACGGGCCAGCGCGCGAACCGTCTGGGGCAGCATCACCGCGTTGGCCGCCGCGTGGCCGATCGCCGTGTGGCGAACGAGTGTCTGGGCCAGGATGTGGTGCAGGCCATAGCCCGCCGCGTCGCTGGCCCAACCCGAGAGCAGCGCGCCCAGCGCGAGCCGGTCGCGGTCGGGCTCTTCCGCGGCGAAACCGCCGGCGAGCAGACGAATGGCGCCGTGGGCCACGAGCGTGGCCGCGGGATTGGTCCGCACCGTGAGCGGCGCCTCCACGGCGTGCGCGAGGGCGTTGAGCGCGCTGGCCGCCAACCCCGGCTCCGGCTGGGAGGCCGACACCGCCGGGTCGTTGACGACGATCTGCGGGCGCACGCGCGGAGCGCCCGGGTGGACACCGGCCGCATGGCGGTGCCCGCGCGTCATCTCGGCCGCGGAGAGCGTCGTCGGCACGGCGGCCACGCGGCGCGGCGGGTCGGCGGCCGCCAGGGCCTTGGCCACGTCGATCACCCGGCCCCCACCGAGCGCGAGCAGCGTGTCGCCCTCGACCCGACCCCGCAGCTCGCCGGCCACCTCGTCCACGCGGCCCTCCGGCACGTCGTGGATGCCGACGGCGCGCTCGGCCAATTCGGTGCCGTGAGTCCGCGCTCGCGGGGTCGTGAGCAGGACGTAGTCCGCGCCCACCAGCTCAGGCACCTCGGCGAGGGCGCCGCGCCCGTAGCGGATCACGCGGTCGCCGTCGTCCCAGCGGAACGGCTCGAGCGAGATGTCCGGAGGAGCCATCCGGCCGCAGACTAGTCAGGCCGCGGCCCGCTCGAGCGCGCGCCGGCGCTCCTCCTCGGTCTCCTCCGGTGCTTCCGGTGGCGGCATGCTCTCGTGGCGCACGATGAATGCGACCGAGGCCACGATCACGGTGGCGCCCACCAGCGTGAGGGCGGTGATCTGCTCGGACAGCACGATCCAGCCGAGGAAGACGGCGATCACGGGGTTCACGTACGCGTACGTCGACACCCTGGACACGGGTGCGTGCTGGAGCAGCCAGGTGTAGGCCGAGTAGGCCACGATCGACCCGATGAAGATGAGGTAGGCGAACGCCCACAGCGACTCGGCGGACAGACCGCCCCAGTGGATGTCGCCGAGCTCGCCCGCCGCCGCTCCGGCCACCACCATGAGAAGGCCGGCGATCGTCATCTGAAATCCGGTGGAGACGAGCGGGTCGTCGGGCAGGTCGACGCGGCTCGATGCCACCGATCCCGTGGCCCACGAGATGGCCGCGAGCACCACGAGGAGGAGCCCGGCGATGCTCACCCCCGCCGGCTGCCCACCGGGCAGCAGGAGCAGCGCCACTCCGACGAACCCGACCGCGACGCCGACGAGCGTCGCCCGGCCGGGGCGCTCACCGAGCAGGGCTCGCAGGACCACGACCCAGAGGGGAACCGAGGCGATCAACAGGGCGGCGAGGCTGGAGGGGACGTCCTGCTCGGCGACGGTCACCAGGCCGTTGCCGCCGGCGGCGAGCAGGGTGCCCACGACCGCCGCCGAGATGAGCTGGCGGCGCGTGATCCGCAGTGGCCCGCGGCGCACGCGCAGTACGGCGAGCATCAACCCGCCGGCGACGGCGAAGCGCAGTCCGGCGCCCAGCAGGGGTGGGACGGTCCGGACCATGATGCGGATCGCCAGGTACGTCGACCCCCAGATCAGGTAGATGGTCCACAGGCCGGCCCACACCTTCCATGCGGGCGCGGCGAGCGGCGTCGGAGACGCGGCGCGCTGGCTCATCACGCCGAAGCGTGCCACGCCGGCGGGCGCGGGACGGCTCTGGCGCCGAGGGGGGCCTCAGACGGGCAGGGCACGTCGCACGGCCGCGCCGAGACGCGGGCCGCGACGGGCGCGGGCGTCGGTCGCGGCCGCCGCGGCGCGTACGCGCAGCAGGTCGACGACGTCCGCCGTGGGGCGGAACGGGTCGGCGACCGCGGTGCCGTCCAGCAGCGAAAGTGCGGCGACGAGCCGGCCGTCGGCCTCGGCAAGCAGCACCGGGTCGACCGGGGCGCTCCCGCTGTCGAGCTGGGCGAGGGAGGCAAGCGAGGCGCGGTCGTCGTCGCGGGCGAGCCTGATGGTGAGGGATGTGGAGGAGGTCATGGTCATCGAACGCTCCGCGGTCGCGGGATGTGAGGTCGACATCCAGGGTGGCAGGGGCAAGCCATTACCGCAAATGAACGTTGTTGCTAGGTCCGATAAGCTGCCCTTATGCTCGACGTCAAGCGTTTGAAGGTGCTCCGAGAGGTCGCTCGCAGCGGGTCGTTCTCCGCCGCCGCCGAGACGCTGGGATACACCCAGCCCGCGATCTCGCAGCAGATCTCGGCGCTCGAGCGCGAGGCCGGGACCCGCCTCCTGCAGCGCGGAGCGCGCGGCGTGACCCTGACCGACGCGGGCCGGGCGCTGGTGGACCACTCCGACGCGATCCTGGCCCGGCTCGCGGCGGCCGAGGAGGAGCTCGAGGCAATCGCCGGGCTGCGCGGGGGCCGGCTGCGGCTGGCCACCTTCCCGACCGCGGGCGCGACGCTCGTGCCCCTGGCGATCGCGATGTTCTCCGACCGGCACCCCGACGTCGAGCTCTCGCTGATCGAGGCCGAGCCCGAGGACGCACTTCCGCGGCTGCGCCAGGGCGACCTCGACGTCGCGCTGACCTTCGAATACAGCTCGCTCCCCGGAAGCGCCTACGAGCCGCTGAACGAGGAACTCGAGCTCGTCCAGCTGCTCGACGATCCGATGTACGTCGCGCTGCCGCTGGATCATGCGTACGCACACCGGCGCACGATCCGGCTCGAGCAGCTCGCCGACGAGTCATGGAGCCAGGCCGACTGCGGCGGGCTGTGCGGCCGGATGCACGTGGCCGCCTGCGAGGCCGCCGGGTTCGAGCCGCGCGTCGGCTTCCAGAGCGACGACTACAACGTGGTGCAGGGCCTCGTCGCCGCCGGTGTCGCGATCTCGCTGATTCCCGAGCTTGCGCTGAGCAACCTGCGCGACGACATCGCCATCGTCTCGCTCGGCAAGCGGGCGCCGGTCCGCCACGTGGCCGCCGCGACGCTGCCGAGCGAGGTGCGCTCACCCGCGACCGACGCCATGCTCGACATCCTCGTCGAGGCAGCGCGCGACTACGAGGGCCAGCGGCGCGAGCTGGCCGCCTAGCGGCCTAGGCGCAGTCACTGCGGCGGGTTGTCCGGGGCCGCCTCGGGCCGATCGCCCGCCGGCTTCCCCCCCGCCGCTGCCGTGGGCGCGGGAGCCGGGAAGGCGAGCTTCAACGCGTCCTTCGCGACGTCGGGATCCAGGTGCGCGGCGAAGATCTGCGCGCGGGCCGCCTCCTGGCGCTGCGATTCCAATGCCTTCTGGGTCCCGTCGGTGCCGATCTTCACCCCGAAGTAGGCGCCGACGATCGAGCCGATCACGCCGATGACCGCGGCGGCGAGCTGGGTGAACTGGTTGGAGTCGACCTCCACCCATTTCGAGATCACGAGCACGAGCAGCAGCGCCGCCAGACCGGCGGACAGCGCGATGAGCCCGCCGATCACCTTGATCTGGTCGGCCTTGCCGGCCGGCTTGTCGTTCGCGGCCGCGGCGACCGGGGTGGCGGGCGGACCCGGTGGGGCGACGGCCGGCCCCGCGGGGTCGCCGCCTCGGGGACGGGAGGGCCGGTGCCGGGACGCTTCCATCTACAGACCTCCTAGACAACTTTCCGCGAGAGCGCTGACCGCACGAGCCTAACCCGTTGACGTGGCGGCCGGCAACGCTGCCGAAGGCCGCCGGAATTCGCAGCGCCGAGGCGGCGCGCGCTACGCCCGGGGTTGGTAGCTTCGCGGGCGGTGAGGTGGATGCACGCGAGACGTCGGCTCGGGCGGGCGGCAGCAGTCGCGCTCGGTTTGATGGCGGCCGCGCCGGCTGGAGCCGCGGCCGACGCACCGACCCGCTACACGCTCGCGAACGGCTGCTACGCGCTGCAGGGCGCATCGGGGCAGGTCCTGCCCGGCGGCGACCGCGTGCGAATGCAGGCGACGACCCTCGGCAGCTACCTCCTGTACCGACCGGACCGCACCTTCCTGGCCGCGCGGGGCGACGGGAGCGTCGGCCCGGACCAGCAGCCGAGCCCCGCGGCGGACTGGCGCGTGACAGAGGCGCGCGGGGGGACGTTCTCGCTGGCGCCCGCGTCGGCACCAGGACGAGTGCTCACCGTGAGGTTCGTCCCCGCGCAGGGCTGCGCGGTGTTCCCCGATGCCGGGCTGAACGCGACCGGGACGCCGAGGGCGGGCGATGTGCCCTACGGGCGCGTCGGCGGGATCGTCGAGGGCCACATGCACTGGATGACCTTCGAGTACCTCGGCGGCAACTTCCACTGCGGCCGCCCCTGGCATCCGTACGGGATCGAGTCGGCCCTGCCCGACTGCTCGTCGATCGAAGGGCCCCAGGGCACGGCGGCGCCCACCCAGAATTTCCTCAATTACGGCAACCCGGCCCAGCCCCATGACACCAGCGGCTATCCCAAGATGACCGCGTGGGGCCACAACAACCTGACCTACGAGGGCACGTACTGGCGCTGGATCCAGCGCGCCTGGCTGGGCGGCCTGCGGCTGATGGTGATGAGCGTCAACGAGAACCGCGTGCTGTGCGAGCTGGAGCCCACCCGCAAGACGAACTGCGACGAGATGGACACGGTTCGCCGCGGCTTTGCCGACATCCGCGAGCTGCAGCGCTACGTCGACGCGCAGGCCGGCGGCCCGGGGAAGGGGTTCTTCCAGATCGTCACCGACCCCTACCAGGC
>DASYIJ010000071.1:0-6615 GCA_035997675.1 Solirubrobacteraceae bacterium | reverse complement strand
GCCGCCGCATCGGGCGTGGTGCAGTTCGAGTCCGACGAGGAATGCGTCGTCGCGGGCTCCTGGAGCGATGGCAGCGTCCGCTACGAGGCGGGGACGCGGTTCCCGGTTCGTGGCAACATCGAGCAGCTGCGCCGCACCGGTGAGACCGTGCGGGTCGACGAGTACGAGAAGGGGTCCAACGCCTATGCCATGGGATACCGCGCCGGGGTGCTCGCGCCGGTGTGGGTGGACGGCGCCGTGTGGGGCCTGCTCGCGGCTGTCAAGGTCGTGCCGAACACGCTCTCCGGCGACGCGGATGAGCGTCTGTCGGCATTCGCCGACCTCCTCGGCACCGCGATCGCCAATACCGAGGACCGCGCCGCGCTCGCCCGGCAGGCGTCGTCCGATCCGCTCACCGGCCTGGCCAACCACCGCACCTTCCACGAGCGCCTGCGCGTCGAGGTCCGCCGCGCCCAACGCTACGGCCGCCCGCTGTCGCTTGCCGTCGTCGACGTGGACAACTTCAAGCACGTGAACGACATCACCGGCCACGAGGTGGGCGACCGCGTCCTCGCCGACATCGCCGAGCGGCTCGGCTCGCTCGCCCGGACCGAGGACGTGCTGGCCCGCATCGGGGGCGACGAGTTCGCGATCCTCCTGCCCGAGACCGACCGCATGCAGGCGCTGGCGGCGCTCGAGCGCGCGCGGCACATCGTGGCGGCGAAGCCGTTCGAGAACATCGGCCACATGACGATCTCCGCCGGCATCTGCGACCTCGAATCGGCCGCCGACGCGGACGCGATGTTCCGGCTCGCCGACGGCGCGCTGTACTGGTCCAAGGCGCACGGGCGCGACGTCGTGTGGATCTACGACCCCGAGACCGTGCGCGAGCTCTCCGCCGAGGAGCGGGCGCACCACCTCGAACGCCGGGCGGCGCTGCGGGGCCTGCGGGCGCTGGCCCGCGCGATCGACGCCAAGGACGCCACCACGCGCCGGCACTCCGACCGGGTCGCGGCGCTCGCAACGGAGCTGGCCAAGGCGTCGGGGTGGACCGCCGAGGAGGTCGGCCGGCTCAACGAGGCCGCGCTCGTGCACGACGTCGGCAAGATCGGCGTCCCCGACGCGGTGCTCACCAAGCCCGGTCCCCTGACCGCCGAGGAATACGAGCTCATCAAGGAGCACGCCCAGCTCAGCACGCAGATCGTGGGCGAGGTGCTCGACGACGAGCAGACGGCGTGGGTCGCCGCCCACCACGAGCGACCCGACGGCCGCGGCTATCCGCGCGGCCTGACGGCGGACCACATCCCGGCCGGAGCCGCCCTGCTCGCAGTCGCCGACGCCTGGGACGTGATGACCGTGTCGCGGCCCTATTCGGTTCCAAAGTCGCCCGAGGCGGCGCTGGAGGAGTGCCGCGAGAGCGCCGGCGCGCAGTTCACCGCGGAGGCCATCGAGGCCTTGCTCGTGCTGCACGACATCGGATCGCTGCGACGCCTGACGCCGGGGATGCCGGCTCCGGCCGCATAGGACTTCATCCCCGGGACGCGAAAGGACCGCGCATGCAAGGTGGACGGATCTCGAGAGGTTGGGCGCTCGCCAAGCGCTCGTGGGCGGTGCTGCGGGCCGACCGCTCGCTCGCCTGGTTCCCCATCGTGTCGGGGCTGGCGACCATCGGAGCCGCCGCGCTGATCTTCGGGCCGGCGGCCGCGATCTACTCGGCGTCCGGGTCCTCGGAGGTCGTGATCGTGGTCGCCGCGATCATCGGTGCGTTCGTCCTGACCTGGCTCGCCGTGTTCTTCAACACCGCCCTCGCCGCCGCCGCGTCGAAGTCGCTCGCCGGGCAGGACACGACCATGAACGACGGGTTCGCCGTCGCCCGCGGGCGCATCAAGGTGATCACGCAGTGGGCGCTCGTGCAGGCAACCGTCGGACTCATCCTCACCGCGATCCGCGAGGCCCTCAGCGACAACCTCCTCGGCCAGCTCTTCGTCGGCCTGCTGGACTTCGCCTGGGGCGCGGCGACGTTCTTCGTGGTCCCGGTCCTCGCGCTCGAGGGCGCCGGGCCGCGGGACGCCTTCAAGCGCTCGGTTGCGGTGCTCAAGGGGCGCTGGGGCGAGGGCGTGGTCGGCACGGTGTCCGTGTCCGGCGTGGTCTTCCTGATCGTGATGCTGCCGGCGATCCTGATCGGAGTCGCGGGCGCCTCGCTCGTCAGCTCCGCGCCCGCGGCGGGCGGCGTGCTGATCGGCGTCGCCGTGGTCGTCTTCCTCATGGGCATCGTGATCGCGAACACGCTGCAGTCGATCTTCCGCGTCGCGCTGTTCGAGTTCGCCACGCAGGACCGCGCCGTGGGCGGCTTCGAGCCGGAGCTGCTCCAGGGCGCATTCGGGCCGAAGAAGCGCCGCGGCCTGCTCGGCCGCTAGGCGCGCAGGCGCTCATACACCCGCTTGGCATCGCCGGGTGCCGGCCTACCGGAGGGGGAGTCCTCGGTCAACGACGGCTTTCGCCGACGAAGGAAGTGACCCCAGTGCGCGCATCGAGCATCTTCGGCGTCATCGGCGCCCTCGTGGTGATCATCTCCACCGACGTCTCCTGGTACTCACACGACGCGGTGGCGGCCGGCCCGCCCGGCACGACGCTGATCCTCATCAACGCGTCCTACACGCTCTGGGCGATCACCACCGTGGCGCCGGTTCTGCTGATCATCGCCGCGACCTTCGGCGCGGTCGCCCTCCTCGTGCCCGCGAGCCTCACGCGCGCCGGGGGCATCGTCGCCGCGGTCGCCGGAGCCGGTATCACCGTGTACTGCCTCGTGCGCATGTTCGACTTTCCCAACATCGGGCCGCACATCCCGGGTGTGGCCGGGACGGTGCTCGACGCGGGGCCGTTCATCGGCTTCACCGGCGGCGCGCTGATCATCGTCGGGGCGGTCGGACTGCTCCTTGGGGAGGCTCCCGAGCGCGTGCCCGAGGCACGGCCCGCCACGGCCACTCCCGCGGGGACGCCCGCCTAGGCCGCTACGCCGGCGTGAGCACGCGCTCGAGGCAGGCCCGCGCCGCCTCGACGTCGGCGGGCGCCGAGCGGAACGCGACGTAGCCGTCGGGCCGGATCACGAACAGGGCGTCCTGGCCCTCCACGCCGTAGCGCTCGGCCACCGCGGGTTCGTCGAGCGCGAGCGGCTCGACGAGGCCCGGGAACGCCGCGGCCAGTTCGTTGGCCGCCGCCGCCGCGGCCGGACCGCCCAGGGCCAGCGCGACGTGGCTGGTACCCCGTAGGCGCTCGTGGAGGCCGAGCACGCTCGGCGCATGGTCGCCCGCTCCGGGCGCGCCGCGCGGCGTCCGCCTGCCGGCGTTCGCGACGATGGGACTGTCGGGATAGGCGATGCCCGTCTCCTCGGTCTCCGCAGCGGCGCGGCGGTGGATCGGCCCGATGTGGCTCACCAGGCCGGCGGCGTGGTTGCGCAGCTCCTGCGCGACGGGGTTGCGCACGGTGCCGGCGCGCGTCAGCGCCGTCGATCCCTTGATCACGCGCGCGGCGACGGGGTGACGCTCGGCGTCGTAGCTGTCGAGCAGCGCCTCGGTGGCCCGGCCCCGCGCCGCGAGGTCGAGCTTCCAGGCGAGGTTGAAGGCGTCCTGCATGCCCGTGTTCATTCCCTGGCCGCCCGCCGGGCTGTGGATGTGCGCCGCATCCCCGGCGAGGAACACGCGGCCATGGCGATAGGCCTCGACCTGTCCGTGGTGGACCTCGAAGACGGCGATCCAGTGCGCGCCCGAGACGCGGATCCCCTCCCCACGGGCATCCGCCATCGCCTGCACGTCGTCGACCACCGGCTCGGCGTCCGTGAGCGCGTTCTCGTCGAGCTGGGCGATGATCCGGATCCGCGATCCGGGCATGGGAAAGAGCATGAACGGGCCGGCCGGGTCGAAGTAGATGTGCAGGCCGCTGCGGTCCTGCGTGTAATCGGCCTCGACGTCGGCGAGCAGGAAGCGCTCGCCCTTGAATGAGCCCTCGAGCTTCGTGTCGAGCGCGGCGCGGACGCCGCTGCGGGCGCCGTCGCATCCGACCACCCAGCCGTAGCGCTCATCGCCGTCGCCCAGCCGAGCGCTCACGCCGCTCTCGTCCTGGTCCAGGCCGGTGAGCTCCACCGGTCGCTCCACCGCGCCGCCCAGCGCCGTCAGCCGTTCGCGCAGGACGCGCTCGGTCTCGGTCTGGGCGAGCGAGGCGGTGAACGGGTACGGGCTGTCCACGTCGCCGAGCTCGATCCGCGCCAGCTCGTCGCCGCCGGCGTGCGCGAAAATGCGATCCATCCGCGCCGCGGCTGCGATCACGGCGTCCACGGCCCCCATCGTGTCCAGCATCTCGAGGCTGCGCGCGTGGACCACGATCGCGCGGGACTGGTCGGTGGGCGCGGGCGCTCGGTCGATCAGCCGGAACGGCGTTCCCCGGCGGGCCAACTCGCACGCGAGCGTCAGCCCGACCGGGCCGGCACCGACGACGAGGACGCGCTCAGACGACATACGGAACGCGATGTGCAGGCACCAGAACCACGCCGGACCAACCTATCCGCTCGCCGCCGTGTCGGAACAGGCTCGGGTGTGAGTTCTCAGTTCTCGGTTCTCGTTCTCAGGGCTTAGTTCTTAGTTCTTAGTTCCTAGTTCTTAAAGCTCATGATCGCTGGGGTCGTGCGCTTGATTTCGGCGCCGCCTGCGTTTCCAGGGGCACGGGTTCTTGGTCGGGCAGGGTCGTAGCCAGGTCCGGGATGGCGAGCGCTCCGGGAAGCGCTCGCCGTCCTCGGGCGATCAGGCCGCAGCTACGGGTCAGTCGTCAGAGCGTCTGGGCGACGCTCTGAGAACTGACAACTGAGCCTCAGCAGAGCGACCCGGTGTGCGGCACGCCGCCGCACGGCCGCGGCATCGTCTTCTGGCGGCCGGGTGCCCGCTGGCCCGTCGGGTGGCGCAGGTACGTCGGATCGCCCGGCGTCGTCTCGCCGAGCATCTGGAGGAGCTTCGCGAGCAACCCGGGCCCGGCGTTGGGCGTCGTCGCGTTCTGGCAGCCCCAGGTCCCCTGGATGCTCGCCGGGTTCGACGTCGCGAAGCGGTTGCCGCTGAAGCAGTTGTTCACCGACCGCATCGTTCCGAACGCCCCGCCCTCGAGGCCCAGGTCGGACCCGCCGAAGCCGGTTCGGGTTCCGTTGTTCGTGAGCCGGTTGTTGGCGATCTTGTTCCCCGACGCCTGGAAGTAGACCGTGTTCGACGTCGGCGGGAACGGGTTCGGGTACTCGTGGGCCAGGATCCCGAAATTCACGTTGTTGCGGACCGTGTTGCCCTGCACGAGATCGGCGTAGTCGCCGGGCAGCAGGATCCCCACGCCCCACGACCCGTCGGTGCCGCCGCTCTCCGGCGTGTTGAGGTTGTTGTTGTTCTCGACGAGGTTGTTGCGGATGATCGTGCACCGCGCGATGTTCGTCGAGCTGAACGTCGGCAGGTTGGTGAGATGGCCCGGGGTGATCTTCGGGTTCCGAGCCGAGGCGCACGAGCCGTCCTGCGGCGGCGGCTTGTCGTCGTTGTTGAGCGAGTTGGGACCCACGCCGAACGTGTTGTTGCGGAAGGTCGAGTTCTGGATGACCAGGTGCCCGCCCGCGTTCGTGCCCGAGTAGCCGAGGGCGTTGCGCTCGACCAGGGCATCGTTCACGACCGCCTTGCAGTCCGGGCAGGCCCCGATGTAAATGCCCGAATCGGCGAAGCCGGACGCGTACACGTGGTTGAGGAACCCCGTGACCGTGTTCGACGCGAACAGGCCGTAGCCACCCGTCAGACCGGTGTCATAGGCCGTCAGGTACTGGCCGTACCAGCCGCGGGCGCCGATCTTCCCCGAGCCGTCGCCCCCGTTCCACCAGATCTGGTTGCCGGCCGGGCCGTTGTTGGTCGGGCGGTCGAAGTTGCGGACCGTGAGGTTCTCGACCCACACGTTGTTGGCCTTGAAGATCTCGATGCCGTTGACGTTCTTGCGGTGCCGGCCGTCGACGATCACCTTGTTGCGGTCGAGGCCGCGAAGGTGCAGGTTGGGCTTGGTGATCATGACCGTCTCGGGGTAGACGCCCCGGTCGATGACGATCCAGTCGCCCGAACGGGCGGCGTTGACCGCGCGCTGGATGGTCGTGAAGTGAGCGAAGCCGACGTGACGCTTGGTCACGTCGAGAACGCGGGCCGACGCCGGCGCGGCGGCGACCAGGACCAGAGCGGCGGTGCAGCAGAGCAGCGCCATCCGGCGCGGCGAGCAATGGGACATCGAGATCCTTCCCCCGGGGTTTGCGAGCTGAGTCTAAGCAACCAACACGGCCGGACCCCGTTAGGTTCGGATGAATGTCGCCGCCGGATTTCGACCTACAGGCACATTCGACCCGCTCGGACGGCGCGCTGGAGCCCGCGGCGGTCGTCGCCGCGGCCGCCGCGGCGGGCGTTCGGCTGCTCGCGCTGACCGATCACGACACCGTGGCCGGGGTCGACGAGGCGCTGGCCGCGGGACGCGAGCACGGCGTCGAGATCGTGCCGGCGATCGAGGTCTCGGCGGTCCAGAGCGGGACGTCGGGCGACGTGCACGTGCTCGGCTACCGCCTCGACCACCATTCACCGGAGCTGGCCG
>DASYIJ010000065.1:0-2617 GCA_035997675.1 Solirubrobacteraceae bacterium | reverse complement strand
GGCCCCCGCGGAAGGAGACGACCTGGGCGCCGGCCTGCCCCAGCTTGATCCGGGCCTGCTGGAGCGCCAGGAGGTTCTCCAGCGGCTCCGGGACGGGGCCGAAGCGGTCCTCCAGCTCGGCGGCGAGCTCGTCCAGCTCGGGCACGTCGCGCGCAGCGGCGATGCGACGGTGGACGTCGACCTTGGCCTGCTCGTAGGGGATGTAGTCGGCGGGGACGTAGGCGTCGACGTCCACGTCCAGGCGCACCGGCTCGGGCTCGTCGCCGGTGTCGCCCCGCATTCCGCGCACGGCCTCGTCGAGCATCTGCATGTAGAGCTCGAAGCCGAGCGCCGCCACGTGCCCGGACTGCTCGTCGCCGAGCAGGTTGCCGGCGCCGCGGATCTCGAGGTCCCGGAGCGCGATCTTGACGCCGGACCCGAGCTCGGTGAAGTCCGAGAGCGCGGTCAGGCGTTGCGCGGCTTCGGCCGTGAGCGCGGCCGCGCTGGGGTACAGGAGGTAGGCGTAGGCGCGCTCCGGGCTGCGGCCGACGCGGCCGCGGATCTGGTAGAGCTGGGCCAGCCCGAATCCCTGGGCGTCCTCGACGATGAGGGTGTTGGCCTGCGGGATGTCGAGCCCCGACTCGATGATGCTCGTGCACACGAGCACGTCCCCGTCCCCGCGCAGGAACTCGAGCATCCGGCGCTCGAGCGTCCGCTCCTCCATCTGCCCGTGGGCGACGATGAAGCGCAGGTCCGGACACAGGCCGCGCAGCCGGGCCGCGGTCTCGTCGATCGTCTCGACCCGGTTGTGGAGGAAGAACGCCTGCCCCCCGCGCGCCGCCTCCCGCTCGAGCGCCCCGCGGACGAGCGCCTCGTCGTACTCCCCGACGTACGTGCGCACCGGACGGCGCCCCTCGGGTGGGGTCTCGATCACGCTGAGGTCGCGCAGGCCGGCCAGGGACATCTGCAGCGTCCGCGGAATCGGCGTCGCCGACAGCGAGATGACATCGACCCGCAGGCGGATCTGGCGCAGCAGCTCCTTCTGCTTGACCCCGAAACGCTGTTCCTCGTCCACGATCAGCAGCCCGAGGTCCTTTGCCCGCACGTCGCGCGACAGCAGGCGGTGCGTGCCGATGAGGATGTCCACCCGGCCGTCGGCGAAGCCCGCCACCGCCGCATCGCGCTCCTTCGGCGGGCGAAAGCGCGACACCTGCTCGATGGTGAAGGGGTAGTCGCGCAGCCGCTCCACGAACGTGCCGTAGTGCTGCTGGGCGAGGATCGTCGTGGGCACGAGCATCATCACCTGCTTGCCCTCGGCCGCCGCCTTGAACGCGGCTCGCAGCGCGACCTCGGTCTTGCCGTAGCCGACGTCGCCGCAGATGAGTCGGTCCATCGGCCGCGGCGCCTCCATGTCCGCCTTGACCGCCTCGATCGCGTCGCGCTGGTCGGGGGTCTCCTGGTAGGGGAACGCGGCCTCGAAGTCACGCTGCCAGTCGCCGTCCACCGGGAACTCGTGGCCGCTGCGCCGGCGGCGCTCGGCGTACAGGTTGATCAGCTCGCCCGCGAGCTCCTGCGCCGCCCGGCGGGCCCTCGCCTTGAGCTGATCCCAGCGGGCGCCTCCGAGCTTTGACAGCGGCGGGTGCTCGGCACCGGCCCCGACGTAGCGGGAGATCTTGGCGAGCTGGTCGGTGGGCAGGAACACGCGATCCGAGCCCTGGAACTCGAGGTCGAGGTAGTCGCGCGTCACGCCGCTCACCGTCTTCGTGTCAAAGCCCGCGAAGCGCGCGATGCCGTGGTCCTCGTGCACCACGATGTCGCCCGTGCGCAGGTCGGCGAACGAGCGCAGCGCGCCCCGGCGCGGGCGCTCCGGGCGCTCGGCGCGACGCCGGCGGACGAGCCGGTGGGCCGGTATCACCGCGAGCTGCAGGCCGGCGGCCACGAACCCGTCGCGCAGGCCGGCCGTGGTGAAGGTGAGCCCTGCGCCCGGCGCGACGTGGTCGCCGAGCCACTCGGGCGTGAGGCGGTCGAGGTTGAAGGCGGCGCGTTCGCCCTCGCCCCGGCGGCCCCACGCCACCACGGTGCGATATCCGGAGCGAACGAGCTTCTCGAGCTCGGGCTCCGCGTCGCGCACGGACTTGGCCGCCGTGTCCGCCGCCTGGGCGGAGAACTCGAGGGCGTCATCCCCCGGCACCGAGGTCAGCCGGACATGGGTGCGCGCCCCGAGGCCCTCGCGCACGGCGTCCGGGCTGACGTAGAGGTGATGCGCGTCCTCGTCGTGAAAGGCCGCGGTGACGTCCTGCCACAGGTCATCGAGCGCCGGATCGACGTCCTCCCGGGCCGCCACCAGTACGCGGGCCGACGCCGGCGCGAGATCGAGCACGGCGCGGAAGCTCTCGACCGGGAGCAACTCGGCCACGTCCGGGCGCTCGTCGGCATCCTCGAGGGCCGCGATCTCGGCGAGCTCGCGGTGCTCGGGCGCGAGCTCCGCGGCGGGCGCGATCTCGATCGCCTCCGCGTCCCCCAGGGAGCGCTGCGTGAACGTCGAGAACCAGCGCAGCGACTCGATCTCCATGTCGAAGAGGTCGATGCGGACCGCGCGCTCCTCGGTGGCCGGGTAGAGGTCGAGCAGCCCGCCGCG
>DASYIJ010000342.1:0-3316 GCA_035997675.1 Solirubrobacteraceae bacterium | reverse complement strand
AGGATCGAGGCCGCGTCGATCGCGCCCTCGGCCGCGCCCGCGCCGACGAGGTTGTGCAGCTCGTCGATGAACAGGATGATGTCGCCGCGCTGGGTGATCTCCTTCATCACCTTCTTCAGGCGCTCCTCGAATTCTCCGCGGTACTTCGAGCCGGCGACCAGGGCGGCGAGGTCGAGCGTGTAGATCTGCTTGCCCTTGAGCAGCTCGGGGACGTCGGCCGCGTTGATGCGCTGCGCCAGGCCCTCGACCACCGCGGTCTTGCCCACGCCGGGCTCGCCGATCAGGACGGGGTTGTTCTTGGTCCGCCGCGAGAGGATCTGCATGATCCGCTCGATCTCGGTCTCGCGCCCGACGACGGGGTCGAGCTTGGCGTCGGCGGCGAGCTTGGTCAGGTTGCGGCCGAACTGGTCGAGCAGCTTCGAGGACTTCTTGCCCTCGCCCTGCTGACCGCCGGGGCCGCCGCCCTGCCCCTGGCCCTGGCGGCGGCCGCCGGGACCGGACAGCATGCGGATGACCTCGTTGCGGATCTTCTCGGAGTCGGCGTCGAAGTCGAGGAGGATGCGCGCGGCCACGCCCTCGTTCTCGCGCACGAGGCCCAGCAGGATGTGCTCGGTGCCGATGTAGTTGTGGCCGAGGCTCAGCGCCTCGCGCAGCGCGAGCTCGAGCACCTTCTTGGCGCGCGGCGTGAACGGGATCTGGCCGGAGGTGACCTCCTCACCGGAGCCGACGATGCGCACGACCTGCGCGCGCACGCGCTCGACGGTGATGTCGAGCGACTCGAGGACCCGGGCGGCGAGCCCTTCCTCTTCACGGAGCAGGCCGAGCAGGATGTGCTCGGTGCCGATGTAATTGTGCTTGAGCGTACGCGCCTCTTCCTGGGCGAGAACAACCACCTGGCGGGCTCGTTCGGTAAATCGCTCAAACATGTCCTGCGTTCCTTCCTGAGCGGGGGCGTGAGGCGGGTGGTGGAGGGTGGATGGAGGGTGGGCGTTGCGCCTTAGGGTGCCGCAGTCGTCAAGGCTGCGGTTTCGGGGGTCACGAGCGGCCCCGCCTGCTCTCCATATTCGGCCGAAACGGCCAGAAGGATGAGCGAACGGGGAAGGTCGCCGGGCATACGCCAGTCTACCAACCGCTTCCGGCGCCTCCATCGGCTGATCCGCCCGCCGACCCCGGACCTTCCGGGATTCGACCCCAGGCTTTGTCGGTCGGCGGGCGGCAACCCGTTGACGGCGTACGCTGGGCAGCATGGCGGAACGAGCCCGCTCGGCTCTGCTCGGGACCCAGCGCCCCTCGACGGCAACCGGCGTCGCGGTGGCCTTCGGTGCGGTCGCCGCCGCGACGGCACTCGTGTATCCGCTCAAGACCATCGCCCCGGCGGTGTCGCTCGGCGTGGTCTACCTGCCCGCCGTCCTGCTGGTGTCCGCCTACTGGGGGCTCGGCCTGGGGCTGTTGACCTCGCTGATCAGCGCCGCCGCGTTCAACTACTTCCACATCCCGCCGGTCGGCCATTTCACGATCGCGGAAGGCCGCAACTGGGTCGCCCTCGGCGCGTTCTTCATCGTCGCCGCCGTCACGAGCACCGTGGCCGAGCTCGCCCGCACCCGCGCGCTGGAGGCCGAGAGCCGCCGGGGAGAGGCCGACCTCGCCGCGCAGCTGGCGCGAGGCCTGCTCGCCGGGACGTCGACGCGCGAGGCGCTGGGGACCACCGCGCGCCGGGTGGCGGAGGTGCTCCACCTGCCCTCGGCGGCCATCGAGCTCGGCACCGTGGCGGGCGACCCGCGGCGCCTCGCGCTCCCACTCCACGACGCGGCGCGGCGGCAGATCGCGACGCTGCTCGTCCCCAGCGCCGTCGATGAAGAGGCGCGCGAGCGGCTGCGAACCCAGATCGTGCCCGCGCTCGAGGCGCTGGTCGCGATCGCGCTCCAGCGCGACCGGATGCAGTACGAGGCCGTGGAGACCGAGGCGCTGCGACGCAGCGACGACGTCAAGACGGCCCTGCTGCGCGCGGTCTCCCACGACCTGCGCACGCCGCTGACCGGGATCGTGGCGGCGGGGCACGCGCTCGGGGGCCGCTCGGTCACCGACGAGGAGCGCGACGAGCTGAGCGCCGCCGTCGTCAGCGAGGGCGAGCGGCTGTCGTCGCTCGTCGACAAGCTGCTCGACCTGTCGCGCCTGCAGGCCGGCCGGGCGGAGCCGCGGAGGCGGTGGACCTCCCTGGAGGACGTCCTGCTCGCGGCGCGGGACGGCGTGGCGCCCGGGCAGGGCGGGATCGCGATGACCATCGATACCGACCTGCCGGCGGTGCACGCCGACGCCGCCCAGCTCGAGCGGGCCTTCGCCAACCTGCTCGAGAACGCGCGCCGATACTCGGGCGAGGAGCCGGTATCTGTGGTCGCCCGCGAGTCGGGGTCGCAGGTCGTCGTCCGGGTCGCCGACCACGGGCCGGGCATCCCCGCGGCCGAGCAGGCGCGCATCTTCGAGCCGTTCTACCGCGGCAGCGGCAACGGCCAGCGCTCATGGACGGGGTCCGGCCTCGGCCTCGCCATCGCCAAGGGATTCGTCGAGGCCAACGGCGGTCGGATCGCCGTCGAGTCGCTCCCCGGACAGGGGACCAGCTTCGTCGTCGCGTTCCCGAAGCCGGACGCGGACGTCACGGCGTGAGCGAGACGCCCAAGCCGAAGGTCCTCGTCTGCGACGACGAGATCCAGATCCTGCGCGCCCTGCGAGTCATCCTGCGCGATGCTGGCTTCCAGTCGGTTCCCGCCGACTCCGGCGAGGAGGCGCTCGACCTCGCCGCCGTGGAGGCGCCGCAGGCCGCCATCGTCGACCTCGTCCTGCCCGACATCGACGGTGTCGAGGTGACCCGGCGGCTGCGCGAGTGGAGCCAGATGCCGATCATCGTGCTGTCGGCGATCGGCGAGGAGGACGCCAAGGTGCGCGCGCTGGCCGCCGGCGCCGACGACTACGTGACCAAGCCGTTCAGCCCCCGGGAGCTGGTGGCGCGGCTGCAGGCGGTGCTGCGCCGCGCGGGCGGAGACCCCGACGACGCCGTGATCGACAGCGACGGGCTGGAGATCGACCTGTCCTCCCGGATCGTCCGCCGCGACGGCGAGGAGGTGCACCTGACGCCGACGGAATTCGACCTCCTTCGCCATCTCGCGCGCAACCGGGGGCGGCTCATGACCCACCGGGCCCTGCTGACCGAGGTCTGGGGGCCGCAGTACGGCGAGGACACCCAGGTGCTGCGCGCCCATGTCGCGAACCTGCGGCACAAGATCGAGCCCGCCGAAGGCCCGCGCTACATCAAGACCGACCC
>DASYIJ010000339.1:0-6598 GCA_035997675.1 Solirubrobacteraceae bacterium | reverse complement strand
CTACGCCGCCGAGGGCCTGCTCAAGGGCCTGCGCGGCAAGCAGCGCGAGGCTCGGCTCGACCTCCTGCGCCAGCTGCACGAGGCGGGCGTGCCGCTGGAGGAGTTGAAGAAGGCGGCGGGGGAGGACCGGCTCGCGCTCCTGCCCGTCGAGATGGTGCTCCAGCGCGAGGGCAGGTACTCGGCGCGCGACATCGCCGAGGCGACCGGGCAGGACGAGGGGGCGATGCGGCGCCAGCGCCAGGCGCTCGGCCTGCCGTGGGTCGCCGACCCCGACGCCAAGGTCTTCACCGAGGACGACCTCGAGGCCGCGCGGCGCGCCCGGGCCTTTGCCGGGGCGGGTTTCCCCGAGGAGGCGACGCTCGAGGTCAGCCGCGTGATCGGCGAGGCGATGTCGCGGGTGGCCGGGGCGATCCGGAACCTCGTCGGGGAGCGCCTCCTGCGCCCGGGCGACACCGAGCGCGACCTGGGGCTGCGGTACGCCGAGGTGGCGCGCGAGACGGCGCCGTTGCTCGGTCCGGTGCTCGAGTACGTCCTCAACCAGCATCTGGTCGAGCAGATTCGCGACGACGTGATCAGCCGCGCCGAGCTGCAGGCCGGCGAGATCCTGCCGGACGCGCGCGAGATGGCTGTCTGCTTCGCGGACCTGTCCGGGTTCACGCGTCTCGGTGAGGTCGCGGCGGTCGAGGAGCTCGGTGTCGTCGCCGGCCGCCTGGCCGCCATCGCCTCCGAGGTGGCCGGCGGCCCCGTGCGCCTCGTCAAGACGATCGGCGATGCCGCCATGCTCGTCTCACCGGAGCCGGCGGCGCTGGTCGAGGCGGCGCTTGCGCTCGTCGACGCGGCCGAGGCCGAGGGCGAGAACTTCCCGCAGCTCCACGCCGGGGTCGCCCTCGGGCCCGTCGTGTCGCGCGGCGGCGACTGGTACGGCCACACCGTCAACCTCGCCAGCCGGATCGCGGCGATCGCCTGGCCGGGCAGCGTGCTCTGCGACGACGCGGTGCACGATGCGGCGCCCGATTCGTTCCGGTGGTCGTTCGCGGGCGAGCGCCGCCTCAAGGGCGTCAAGAAGCCGGTGCGCCTATGGCGCGCCCGCCGTCTCGCGGACGACGACGCCGCTAGCTGAACAGGAAGATCTCGGCCACCTTGGCCTGCCCCGACGGCGGCAGGCGGGTGATCCACAGCAGGTAGTAGCGGTACGGATGGCCGGCGGTGTCGAGTGGGATCTTCACCGTCTGCTCGGTGATCTTCCGCGGTCCGGCGACGAGGTGGAAGCTGCTGTCGCGCTCGGGCGGGTCCGTGGAGGCTCGCGAGGGCTGCCGATCCGACGCGAAGACCTCGGCCGTCCAGCCGGTCTCGGGTGTGTCGACCTGCATCAGCTTCGCGGCCACGCCCGGGTCGGCGTCGACGTAGATCCCGACACCGGCCTTGGGCAGCTGAGCCCCGGGGCCGTAGGACTCGGTGTTCCAGGTCGTGGCCGGGTTGCGGTCGATCGCGAAGTCGGCCTGTGCGGGGTTCTCGCTCTGCGGGATGCCGAGCGGGTCGAAGTCCGACGCGCCGTTCTGCTTGAGCGGGATCGCCTGGAGGCCCTTCACCGGCTTTGCGCCGCTCGTCCCGGTGCCGCGGTGCGTGTTCTGGCTCAACGCGACGATCACCCCGGCCGCGGCGATCACCGCCAGCAGGACGCCCGCCGCCAGCCAGCCGGGGCGGCGCAGGCGCAGCGGCAGCCGGCGCTGGGCTCGCGCCGGGAGGGTGCGCAGCACGGCGGTGGCCTCGCCGGTCGCGCCGCCGGCGCGCGCGGTCTCGATGGCGAGCACGTCCTCGAGGTCGGCGATCAGCTCGAGGTCGTCCGCGTAGCGCCGGTCGAGGTCCTTGGCGGTGGCGCCGTCGAGCACCGCGGCGAGGGCGGAGGACACCTCGGGGCGCAGGCGCTGCACGTCGGGCAGCGCGTCGCGGACGTGCTTCATCGCCACGGCGACCTGGTTCTCGCCCCGGAACGGGACCTCGCCCGCGAGCATCTCGAACAGGACGATGCCCAGCGAGTAGAGGTCCGACTGGCCCGTGACCTTGTGGCCGAGCGCCTGCTCGGGCGAGACGTAGTCGGTCGTCCCCAGGACGCGGCCGTCGGCGGTCAGGCCCTCCTGGTCGAGCGTGCGCGCGATCCCGAAGTCCGTGACCTTGGCGCTGCCCTCGGCGTCGATGAGGACGTTCTGGGGCTTCACGTCGCGGTGGACGATGTGGCGCTGGTGGGCGTAGCCGAGGGCGCGGGCGATCTCGATGGCGTAGGCCACCGCCTCGGCCACGGGCAGCCGTCCCATTCGCCGGATCCGGTCCTTCAGCGTCTCGCCCTCGACGTACTCGAAGACGATGTAGGGGCGCCCCTGGTCCTCGCCGGCGTCGATCACGTTGACGATGTGGGGATGCGAAAGCTGGGCGACGGCGCGGGCCTCCCGCCGGAAGCGCTCGAGGTGGTCGGAGTCCGCGGCGATCTCCCGGTGCATGATCTTCACGGCCACGTCGCGCTCCAGCGTCATGTCGAGCGCGCGGTACACCGTGGACATGCCACCGGCCCCGATCTTCTCGTCGAGCCGGTAGCGACCTGAGAGCTGGGTGCCGACGAGCGTCGCCATCAAGTGTCTATTTTGCGCTGGTGAGCGGCATCCGTGCTTCGTACTACACCGATCCGGCCTCTCCGGACTCCTGGGGGCTGGAGCCGGCGCTGCGTCGCCTCGCCGTCGAGCTGGGCGATCAGCTGACGATCGAGCCCGTCATGAGCGGCCTGGCGCGCGAGTTCGGCGCGCCCCTGGAGCAGGTCTCGGCGTGGTTGGAGGTCGCCGACGCCACCGGCATGCCGGTCGACCCGAGGCTGTGGCTGGCGTCTCCACCCGCCTCCTCCTATCCCGCCTCCCTGGCGGTGAAGGCGGCCGCCGAGCAGGGCCCGGAGGTCGAGGCGGCCTACCTGCGACGGCTGCGCGAGGGCTTCGCCTGCCGTCGCCGCAAGCTCGACACGCGCGACGCGCTCGTCGCCGAGGCGCGCGCGGTGCCCGGGTGCGACGTCGAGCGCTTCGCCGTCGACCTGGGCTCCCACGCCGTCGTCGAAGCCTTCGGCGCCGACCTCGAGCGAGCGGGCGCCGTCGAGGGCGCGGGCCGCGACCCGGCGACCGAGCGGGCGCGAATCCCCTCGCTCGAATTCCGCGGGGCGGACGGTCAGGTGCACGCGGTCCACGGCCGTGCGTCCTATGAGGACCTGCGCGATGCCGCGGCGGCGGCGGGCGCGGAGCTCGACGCGGCGGGCGGGCATCCAGGCGTCGAGGACGCCCTGGCGCGCTTCCGCACGCTGGCGACTGCGGAGGTCGCCGCCGTGTGCGACCTGCCCGGCCCGCGGGCGGCGGCCGAGCTCTGGCGCCTGGCCGGCGAGTGGCGGGTGCGCGCGGACCGATGCCTCACAGGCGAGCTGTGGTCGGCGGCCTGATCAGCGCACCGTGAAGATGCGGCGCGCCGACACCGCTCGTCCGCTCGCGTCGCGGCCGGCGGCGATCGCCCAGTAGCGCCCGGCGGCGAGCGGGCGTCCCAGCCGCAGCGTGAGGGGATGACGGCGGACAATCGCGAACCGTCCGGACCTCGCGATCACCCGGCCGCGGGGTCCGCCGGCGCGCAGTGTCACGCCCACGCGGCGCACGCGCACGCCGTTGCCGGTGAGGATCAGCCGCAGCCGCCGGTGGTTGACGGTCAGGCGCGCGACCGGAGCGAACGAGAGCCGCGCGCGCCGAGCGCCGGCGCCGCCTCGGCCGCTTCCCGCCGCCCCGACCGAGTTCGAGTCCGGGAACGTCGTCAGCGCGGCGCCGCTGCAGTCCGGCGCGAACCGGGGATCCGCCGGACCCGGACGCCCGAACGCATTGAGCATCCACTGCACGGCGACCCTGTCCTCCGGGAAGTAGATGTGGTCGGTGTTGTCGCCCGGGCACTTGTCCTGCAGCAGCACGTTGACCACCCGGCCGTCGGCCGTCGTGGGCAGGAACTCCGACTGGTACGGGCTGACGACCTCGTCGTGGTTCGTCTCCAGCACCGTGTAGGCGATCGGGGCCGGCGTCTGGTCGCCGGCGTTGAGCTGCCGCATGAAGGGGGAGCCCGTGACCTGCTGGGCGCACGCCGGGCAGCCGAGCATGCCCGCCGGCGGTGCGAGCGGCGTGTCGGTCCCGTGGTTGGACGGCGAGAAGCCCACGAGCTCGTCCACCTTGGAGACGCCCCCGAGGAACTTGATGTAGTAGCGCGGCATCATCCCTCCCTGGGAGTGGCCGACGATCGAGACCCGGCTCGCGTGCGTGGCGGCCAGCACGCGGTTGACGAACGTCTGCAGCTGGCGGGCCGACGTGGGGATGTCGCCGACTCCGTTGACGCCCGGGAGCGGGCTGTTGCCGTAGTCCAGCGCGAACACGCAGTAGTGCAGACGCTCGAGCGCTCCCGCGACCGTGTCCCACAGGATCGTCTGGTTGAGGAACGTGCCATGGAGGATCACGACCGGGTAGGGGTGCCGCGCGGGCGGCTTGCACGAGAAGTCGTTGGCGCCGGGCGGCGGCGGGCCCTGAGGTGGCAGCGGCTCCTCGGCCGCGCGCGCGATCGCCGGAGTGAGCGCGCAGGCCAGGAGCGCGACCGTGAAGGCCGCGCGCGCGGTCGATCCCCTGCCTCTCCCCTCGCGCATCGCTAGTGCAGTTCTAACCCGCACGAGGGCAGCGCAACCTCACCCGCGGCGTCGGTCACGCGGCCGATCACGGCGGCGCCCGGATGGTGGCGGGCCAGGCCGGCGACGGCCTCCCCGGCGTGGTCCGCGGGGACGACGCAGCAGAACCCGCAGCCCATGTTGAACACGCGCCACATCTCCCGCGGCTCGATGCCGCCGCGGTCGGCGATCAGCGCGAACACGCCGGGCACCGGAAGCGGCGCGTCGAGAGTGAACCCGACCCGGTCGGAGAGCCGCAGCAGGTTGAGCACGCCGTCGCCCGTGATGTGGGCGAGGCCGTGGACCGGGAGGTCGCCGCGCAGCAGCTCGAGCACCGCCCGCACGTAGATGACCGTCGGCTCGAGCAGCGCGTCGGCCACCGTCGCCCCGTCGAGCTCGGGTGGCCGGTCGTCGAGCCCGAGGCCACCCTCCTCCAGCAGCGCGCGCCGGGCCAGCGTGTAGCCGTTGGAGTGGGGGCCGGAGGCCGGAAGGCCGACGACGGCGTCGCCCGGGACGCACTCGCCGCCGGTCACCAGCGCGTCGAGCGCCACCGACCCGATCGCCGTGGCGCAGAGATCGAAGCCGAGGGGGCTGGGGTGCCCGCGGATCAGCTCGGGCAGCTGCGCGAGCTCGCCTCCGGGGATCTCGACACCGGCCTGCTCGGCCCCGGCCTTCAAACCGACGGCGATCTGCTCGAGCATGGCCGGATCGGCGCGCTCGACCGCGAGGTAGTCGACCAGCGCGAGCGGCTCGGCGCCCACGCAGACGAGGTCGTTGACGTTCATCGCCACGCAGTCGATGCCGACCGTGTCGAAACGGCGCGCCTGCTCGGCCACGATCACCTTCGTGCCCACGCCGTCCGTGCACAATCCGATCCCGAGGTTCGGAGCCACCTCGATCACGCTCGCGTAGTGCCCGGCGCCGACGACGGATCGCGACGGGCGTCCGGGGTCGATCGTGCCCAGCACGCCGATCAGTCCGGTCAGCGCGTCGGCGGCGTCGCCGGTGTCCACGCCGGCGCGCGCGTAGGCGTCGCTCATCGACCGCGATTCTTCCGCACGGCCCGGACCAGCACCGCGCCGGCGAGCGCCGTGCGGTAGGCGGCGTAGGGCAGCAGCGAGCGATCGCGCTCGACCTGGCGAATCAGCCACGTGGACGCCAGGGTGGACGCGAAGGACGCCGCCACGCCGGCGGCGAACGCCAGGCGGGCGCCCGGGGGCAGGCCGCGCCTGACGAGCCGCTTTCCCTTCAGCGCGCTGGCGGCGAGGATGATCGGGAGCGCGACGTGGCGCGAGAGCACGTTGGCGTCCTCGCGGCGGAAGCGCCGCAGCCGAGCGGCCACGAGCGTGGCGCCGTTTCGCGACACCCCTGGCATCAGCGCGGTCGCCTGGGCGATCCCCAGCCACAGCGCGTCGTGCGGCCCGGCCTCCTCGCGGCTGCGCTCCTGCGGCGCGCCATCCGCCGCCACCATGGCCGCGGACCCGAGCAGGAGCCCGATCGCGATCGTGGCCGGCGTCCCCAGCCGGCGCTCGATCGGCCGCTCGAGCAGCAGCGCGCAGGCAGCCGGAGGCAGCGACGACAGGAGGATCAGGGCGCCGCGGCGGCCGTCGAGCTCGAGCACGGCGTCCGCCACCTCGTCGCGCAGCGCGACGACGAGCGCCGCGGCGGTACCGGCGTGCAGCGCCACCTCGAAGGCCTTGCGCAGCTCCGGGTCCAGGCGCGCGTAGGGCCAGTCCAGCAGCCAGGGCACGAGCGCGACGTGGCCCGACGAGGAGATCGGCAAGAGCTCCGCCGGTCCGTGCAGGGCGCCGAGCGCAACGGCGTGAATGACGTCGAGATTCGAGGCGGCGCTGTCAGGCCGAGGCATCGGCGGCGGCCTCGTCCTTG
>DASYIJ010000337.1:0-5575 GCA_035997675.1 Solirubrobacteraceae bacterium | reverse complement strand
GACTCCACCGGCGCCTCCCGCAAGGGGATGCTGGGCGTGCTCGAGGCGGCCCAGGGCGCCGGCCAGAAGGCCCAGCAGGACGCGCAGATCGGCCAGGGCTCGATCTTCGACCTCTCCGGCGACGGCGCCGCGCCCGGCGGCCCCGGCCCGACGAACGCATTCGCGCGTCCCGCGCACCCGCCGATCCCGAGCGCCGAGTTCGATCGCACCGAGCTGCTGGCGGCCGAGAAGGAGGCGTTGGGCCTGTTCGTCTCCACGCACCCACTCAAGGAGGTGCGCGCGGCGATGCGGGCGAAGGTCGACTGCTCGCTCGCCGATGTCGCGGGCCGCCGCGACGGCGACTGGGCGATGGTCGGCGGGATCATCACGCAGACCAAGCGGATCCGCACGAAGAAGGGTGATCCGATGATGTTCGCCACGCTCGACGACCTCGATGGCACGGTCGAGCTGCTGGTGTTCGGCAACGTCCTGACCGCCGCCGAGGACATGCTCGCGCCCGATCGCATCGTCACGGTGCGCGGCCGGGTGGACCACCGGGACGCGACCAACACCTGCCTGATCGTGCAGGAGGTGGCCGCGTTCGAGCCGACGCCGGAGGAGCTCGCCGCCGCCGATGCCCGGGCCGCGACCGTCGTCGCCGCCCGCGCGCCGCTGCACCTGCGCGTCGACGCCGCCCTCCTGCCCGCCGGGGTGATCGGCGAGCTCAAGCATGTGCTGGAGAACTTCCCCGGGGAGGCCGAGGTCGTCCTGGAGATGAAGACCGCCGGCGGCCCGCGCCGCCTGCGCCTCGGCTCGTCCTACCGCGTCACGCCGAGCCCGAGCCTGCGCGCCGAGTTGGATCTGCTCCTGGGCGACGCCGCGCTGGCCGCCTAGCGGTCTCGGACCGGCACCACAGCTTCCAGTCGCGTCGGGTGGTGGAGGTGGTCAGCCCCGGTGGGCCAGCGGCCCGGGGCCTGCCGGCGCGCCGGCGGTGGTCGTCTGCACCGCCGATCCGGCGACGATTCGGGCGATGCTGACCGCCATCTCGTCCGTGACCTGCTGGAGCCCGGCGCTCGTGATGGGCTCGCCGTTGCCCAACACGACGACCGTGATCCCCCGCGACGGCAGATACCAGGCGTCGGCCTCGTACCCGGGGATGATGCCGTTGTGGCCGAGGAGGCCGCCGAGGTTGGCCACGCCCAGCCCGTAGGAGACCGGGACGGCGGCGGGCGGCGTGCCCGGGAGCGAAGTGAAGGCAGTGAGCGGGCGAAAGCTCAGCCGCGCCCGCGCGGTCGCCGGTTTGAGCGTCGCGCCGGTCCCGAGCGCCCTCGCCCATTTGGTCAGGTCGCCGACCGTCGAGATCATGCTGCCGGCGGCGCCGAAGTACGACGGGTCGATCGCCGGCACCGCAATGGGCTTGCCGTTCTGGACGATGGCCCCGGTCGTGGCCGGCGCGGGCATCGCCGGGCCGCTGGGATAACTGGTCTGGCTGAGGCCCAGCGGCGAGATCAGGCGCTGGGTGATGAGCTGGCCGATCGGCTGACCCGTCACGGCCTGGGCGATGATGCCCAGGATCACGAAGTTCGTGTCCGAGTAGTAGACGGACTGGCCCGGTGGGGAGTGGGGACCCTGCGCGATCGCCAGGTCGACGATGTGCTGTGCCGTCACCGGCTGGGTCGGTTGAGCGGCCATCTCCTTGAGCAGTGTCGATCCGGCCCCGCCCTCATCGGCGATGCCGCTGGTCATGTTCAGCAGCATCTCCACGGTGATCCCTCCCGCGTTCTGGACGCGTGGTTCCCACCGGTCGAGGGTGTCCGACAGATGCAGCTTTCCCTGGTCGACGAGCTGCAGGATCACCGTGCCCGTGAAGGTCTTGGTGATGCTTCCGATCCGGAAGTGTGTAGCCGGCGTCACGGGCTGGTTGCCCGGAGTCGTCGCCGATCCGGCCGCCTGCTGCCAACCGCCGCCGCCGTCGACGCCGACCGCCGCCACCACGCCCGGGAGGCCGGCCTGCCGGCCGAGGGCGACCACCCGGTCGAGCTGCGCCGTCATCGCCGGCGTGAGCGAGGCCGGCGGCGCGGTCCGCGACGTCGCGCTCGTGGCGGTCTTGGACGACGAGCCGCCGCAGCCCGCGAGGAGGATGCCCCCGCAACACAGGACCGCTGTCCCCAGCCTCCCCAACCCCATGACCGCGGAGTATCGCCCCTTCAGCGACGGCGCTGGGTTAAGCCTTGCTTGCGCAGGCGCTTCATCGCGTCGACGTCGGCCTTCGTCGGCGCCTTGCCCTCCACGCCGGGGCCCTCGAAGATCGCCGGCAGGCCGTCGAAGCGCGGCTCGGACAGGAACACGGCGCAGCCGTTCGCGCCCAACTCGCCCTCGCCGAGCGGCGCGTGGCGGTCGACGTTGGACCCGAGGCCGGTCTTGCTGTCGTTGACGTGGACCGAGCCGAGACGCTCGACGCCGACCATCCCGACGCACTCGTCGATCACCTCGCGAAGCCCGTCGGCGGTGCGCACGTCATACCCGGACGCCCACAGGTGGCACGAGTCCAGGCACAGGCCGAGCCGCTCGTCGCCGCCGGCCGCCTCGATGAGGGCGGCCAGCTCCGAGAACGAGCGGCCCAGCGTGCCGCCGGACCCGGCCGTGTCCTCGAGGTGCAGCGGGCAGCCCTCGGAGTCGTCCAGGGCGGCGCGGATGACCTTCCCCGCGCGGGTCACCGCGCGCTTGACGTCGCCCCCCAACGCCGAGCCGGCGTGCAGCACCACGCCGTTCACCCCGAGCGCGGCCCCCGAGCGCAGCGCGATGGTGAGCGAGTTCAGCGACTTGCGGCGGATCGTGCGGTCGCGGGAGGCGCAGTTGATGAGGTAGACGGTGTGGATGATCGCGGCGTCCACGCTCGACGCCGCGAGCGTCTCGCGGAACTCGGCCGCCTCCTCCTCGGTGTACTCGCGCGCCCGCCAGGCGCGCGGGCTCTGGTTGAAGAACTGGATCGCCTCGGCGCCGCGCTCCACCCCGCGCTCGACGGCCCGCGCCGGGCCGCCGGCCGGAGAGACGTGAGCGCCGACGAGCATCGGCCGGGCACCCTACCCGGGGACCACTAGCCTTGCGGCCGTGCCCGATCCCCTTCGCGTCCGCTTCGCTCCCTCGCCCACCGGTGCGCTGCACATCGGCGGTGCCCGCACCGCTCTCTACAACTGGCTGCTCGCCCGCGGCCGGGACGGAACGCTGCTGCTGCGCATCGAGGACACCGATCGCGAGCGCTCCACGCCCGAGAACGTCGAGCAGATCCTCGACGCGCTCCGCTGGCTGGGGCTCGACTGGGACGAGGGGCCGGTCTTCCAGTCCGACAGCGCCGAGCGCCATCGGGAGGCGCTTTCACAACTGCTCGACGCGGGCCATGCCTACCGCTCCACCGCAACGGCCGACGACGTCCGCGCCTTCAAGGACGAGCACGGAGCCGAACGGGGCTTCCGCGGCGAGGCCGAGGACGAGGGGGCGGTGCGGCTGCGCGTTCCCGAGGAGGGCTCGACCGTGGTCCACGACGTGATCCGGGGCGACACCACGTTCGCGCACGAGCACCTCGACGATCCGGTGATCGCGCGCGCCGACGGTTCCGTGCTCTACAACTTCGCCGTCGCGGTGGACGACCTCGACGCCGGGATCACCCACGTGGTGCGCGGGGAGGACCACCTCTCCAACGCGCCCAAGCAGCTTCTGGTGTTCGAGGCGCTGGATGCCCCGCCACCGCTGTATGCGCACCTCCCGCTGCTGCACGGCCCGGACGGCAAGAAGCTGTCCAAGCGCCACGGCGCGGCGTCGGTCCAGGAACTGCGCGATGCGGGATACCTGGCGGAATCCGTGCGGAACTACCTGGCGCTGCTCGGCGCGGGGTTCGACCCGGAACGCGACCGCTTCAGCACGGCCGAACTGGCCGACCGCTTCCGCCTCGAGCGGGTGTCGCGCTCGCCGGCCGTGTTCGACGAGCGCAAGCTCCGCACGTTCAACGGGCGAGACCTTCGTGAACTTCCCATCGACGATCTCGTCGCTCGCCTGGAGGCGTTCACGGGCCGCGAGGGGCTGAGGCCCGCCGTCGAGATCGCACAGGACAAGCTCCAGACCCTGGCCGACTTCTGGCCGCTGTGCGGGTTCTTCTTCGACGGTCCGGCCGACGATCCGGAGGCCTTCGCCCGGGTCCTGGGGGCCGAGGGCGCGCGCGACGCTCTGGCCGATGCCCGCGAGGCGCTGGCCGGGACGGAGCCGTTCGACGTCGAGCGCGTGGAAGCCGCTCTGCGCGGGGTGGTCGAGCGCCGCGGCGCCAAGCCGAAGGAGGTGTTCCAGCCCGTTCGCGTGGCCATCGCCGGCACGACCGTTTCCCCCGGTATCTTCGAGAGCGTGGCCCTCCTGGGACGGGACGAGACCCTCCGCCGCATCGATTCCGCATTGACGCGGGCACCGGCAAGGCACTAAACCATTCGTCCAGAAGTGCCGATGAACCGCCTAGCCCCAGATATCGGTCCGGGGGAACCCTCCGAGCCAAGACCCTTCCGCGACGATGCCTCCATCCACCGCCGTGTCCACCGCCTCCGCGCCTCCTGACAACGCCGCTCTCCAGCGGCGACACAACGAGGGCCACGGCCGTCGCCTGACGGCGGCGTTCGAGGCGCTCGAGGCCTTCCCGGCGCTCGCCGAGTCGCGCAACCGGGTGCTGCGCCTCTTCAGCCAGGACCAGACCTCCGCGGCCGAGGTCGTGGCGGCCGTCGAGTCCGACGTGGCGCTGGCGATCGCCGTGCTGCGCGTGGCCAACCAGGTGCAGGGCAAGAGCCGGGGCAAGGTGGACAGCGTCGTGAAGTCCGTCGAGGTCCTCTCGGCCCAGGCCGTCAAGGCACTGGCCAGCCGCGCCCGCACGTTCGACTTCTTCGAGCGCAGCGGCGTATGGGACGTCGCGCCCGAGCACTTCCGCCTGCACGCGCTGGCGACCCAACGCGCGGCGGACCGGCTGGCGACGGAGGTCAGCTACAACCATCGCGACCGGCTGATGGTCACGGCCATGCTCCACGACATCGGGAAGCTCGTCCTGATCCAGGCGTATCCCGGCTACCCGGCCCAGGTGCACGGCGACGCGCGAACGCCGGAGGAGCGCATCCACCGCGAGCGGCGCGAGCTCGGCGTGGACCACGCGCTCGTGGGTGGTGTCCTCGCCCGCCGCTGGGGCCTGCCCAAGAGCATCGCCTCGACGATCGAGCGCCATCACCACGAGGACGCCGGCGACGAGGCCGCCTTCGTCCGCCTCGCCGACATGCTCGCCCACTACGCACAGGGTTCGCCCGTCTCGCCCTCGGAGCTCCTCAAGGTGGCGCGCGAGATCGGGCTCGGCCCGGCCGAGCTGCGCAGCGTGATGTACGAGCTGCCCTACCCCCAGACCGGCCGGCAGCGCCAGATCGACCCGTGCCCGCTCTCCGACCGCGAGGTCGAGGTGCTCAAGCGCCTGGCCAGCGGCAAGGTGTACAAGCAGATCGCGTCAGAGCTCTCCCTCTCCACGAGCACGGTGCGAACCCACCTGCACAACATCTACGGCAAGCTCGGAGCGGTGGACCGC
>DASYIJ010000335.1:0-1997 GCA_035997675.1 Solirubrobacteraceae bacterium | reverse complement strand
TCCGCCGATGCGGGGATCTCGACGCGCACTCCCTCCGCCGTGGCCACTAGAAGCGCTCCGCGATGCCCTGCTGCTCGAGCGGGTGCTGCCGGTACGGGCCCGGCACCTCGCCGCACAGGCGCGGCGTCGGCATCACCTTGCCGGGATTGGCCAGCCCGGCGGGGTCGAACGCGCAGCGCAGATGCTGGAAGGCCGTCAGGTCCGGCTCGCCGAACAGGCGTGGCATGTAGCGCTTCTTGTCGACCCCGATTCCGTGCTCGCCGGTGATCGATCCACCGGCGTCGACGCAGGCCTCGAGGATCAGTCCCGCGAGCTCCTCTGCGCGCACGGCCTCCTTGGCCCCGCGGAAGCAGACGAGCGGGTGCAGGTTGCCGTCCCCGGCGTGGAACACGTTGGCCACCGGCAGGCCGTACTCGGCCGCCAGCTCCTCGATGCGCCCGAGCACCTCCGGCAGTCGCGTGCGCGGCACGACGCCGTCCTGGACGAAGTAGGTGGGAGAGATGCGGCCCATCGCGGCGAACGCCGCCTTGCGGGCCCGCCACACCCGCTCGCGCTCGGCCTCGTCACGGGCCACGCGCACCTCCATCGCGCCGTGGCGCTCGCACAGGGCGACCACCTTCTCCAGGCAGGCGTCGCACTCGGCCTGGGGGCCGTCGAGCTCGACGAGGAGCGCGGCGCCCGCGTCGCGCCGGTAGCCGGCCTGGGTGGCGTCCTCGGTCGCCTCGATGGCCAGCCGGTCCATCATCTCGATCGCGCTCGGCGTCACGCCCGCGCCGACGATGTCGGACACGACGTGCCCGGCGGCCTCGGTGCCCTCGAAGAACGCGAGGAGCGTCTGCACGGTGGCGGGGACGGGGATCACCCGCAGCGTGATCCGGGTGGCGACGCCCAGGGTGCCCTCCGAGCCGACGAAGGCGCCCAGGAGGTCGTAGCCGGGACGGTCGGCCCCGCCGCCGAGCACCACCACGTCGCCGTCGGGCAGCACGACCTCGAGCTCGGTGACGTAGTTCGTCGTGAACCCGTACTTGAAGCAATGCGCGCCACCCGAGTTCTCGGCCACGTTGCCGCCGATCGAGCACACGACCTGACTCGAGGGATCGGGCGGGAAGAAGTGGGTGGGGGCGACGGCCCTCGACACGTCGAGGTTGGTCACGCCGGGCTCGACGACGACCCGCTGGTCGGCGAGATCGACCTCCAGCACGCGCCGCATGCGGCTGAGCGCGATCAGGACGCCCTCCGCCACGGGCAGCGCGCCGCCCGACAGCCCGGTCCCGGAGCCCCGCGCGACGAAGGGCACGCCGGCGGCGTGGCAGGCCCGCACGACGTCGCGGACCTCGGCGGCCGTGGCGGGCAGGACGACGACCCCGGGCGTGACCGCGTACTGGAGCAGCCCGTCGGATTCGTACGTGCGCCGCTGCGCCTCGCCGGTGACGACGCCGTCCTCGCCGCACGCGCGGCGCAGTTCGGCCAGGAGCGCGGGGGAGACCACGTCGTGCAGCGTATCCGCGCGCGCGGGCGCGAGCGCTTGTGACGAACGTCGCTTGTTCACGGCAGCATCATCCGTGAGGACCGGGCTCTCGTACACTGGGTGCCATGGCCTCGGCCCGGCAGATCAGCGTCGGCGGCGTACCCATCGGCGGGGGCGCCCCGGTCGTCGTGCAGACGATGACGAAGACCGAGACCGCCAATCTCCAGGCGACCATGGACCAGATCCGCACCGTCGCCGAGGCGGGCGCCGACGTCGTGCGCGTGGCCGTGCCGCGCGACGACGACGTCGAGGCGCTCAAGACGATCGTCGTCGAGTCGCCGATCCCGGTGATCGCCGACATCCACTTCAACTACACCCTGGCGCTCACGGCGATCGACGCCGGCGCCCACTGCGTGCGCATCAACCCGGGCAACATCGGCGGCCCCGACAAGGTCGGGCAGGTCGCCGAGCGCGCGAAGGCGGCCGGGACGCCGCTGCGCATCGGGGTCAACTCGGGCTCGCTGCCCAA
>DASYIJ010000314.1:0-7566 GCA_035997675.1 Solirubrobacteraceae bacterium | reverse complement strand
GTTCTACCTGGTCGGTGAGAAGTCCGACTTCGAGGGCAAGCGCGTGATGATCGTCGGCGGCGGCGACTCCGCCTGCGACTGGGCCATCAACCTGCTCGACACGGCCAGCGAGGTCAGCTTGGTGCACCGCCGCGAGGGCTTCCGTGCGCACGAGCTGACCGTCGGCCAGGTGCTCGAGGCCGCCGAGCGCGGCGACGTCGCCCTGCACGTGCCGTTCCAGATCAAGGAGGTCTCCGGCGACGGCAGCATCGAGCGAGTCGTGCTCTTCAACTCCGAGGACGCCGCCCACGAGATCGAGGTCGAGGTCGACGCGATCCTGCTCCAGCTCGGGTTCAAGACCGCCCTGGGGCCGCTGAAGGACTGGGGCCTGGAGATCTCCAAGGGCGCGCTGGTCGTCGACCCGGTGATGAGGACCAACCTCGAATCCGTGTGGGCGTGCGGCGACATCACGACCTTCGACGGCAAGCTCAAGCTGATCGCCACCGGCTTCGCCGAGGCGGCGATCGCGGTGGCGCAGGCCGTCCACGAGATCCGCCCGGACACGAAGATCCAGCCCAAGTACTCGACCAACACCGGCGTGCCCGGTGGGGCCGAGGGCGACCCGAGCTCTCCGAGCAGCTGACCCTGGCGCGCACGGAGCCCATCCCCGACGGCGCGATCGCGCACCTGCGGCGGGCGGATCCGGTCCTGCGGGAGGTCATCGATCGCATCGAGTCCGGTGAGGGGCTGGGCGAGCGCGCGGGACGGCGCGGACTGCGCCCCGACGACCACTACGGCGCGCTCGTACGCTCGATCGTCGGCCAGCAGCTCTCGACCAAGGCGGCGCGGGCGATCTACGAGCGGCTGCTCGGCCACTTCGGCGACCACACGCCGACGCCCGAGGAGGTGCTGGCGGCCGACCCCGAGCAGATGCGCGCCGCCGCCGGCCTGTCCCGTTCGAAGGTGTCGTTCCTGCGCTCGCTCGCCGAGCACGTGATCGACGGCTCCCTCGAGCTGGAGCGCCTGGACGAACTCCCCGACGAGGAGGTCACGACCGAGCTGGTCGCGGTCAAGGGCCTGGGCCCGTGGACCGCGGACATGTTCCTGCTCTTCCACCTGCAGCGACCGGACGTCCTCGCCGTCGGCGACCTGGGCATCCGCCGCGCGGCGATGATCGCCTACGAGCTCGAGGAGCTGCCCACGCCCGAAGAGCTGACGGCGATCGCCGAACCCTGGCGGCCGTTTCGCTCCGTGGCCTGTCGGTATCTGTGGCGGTCGTTGGACGCGACGCCGGTTTGAGTTGTCAGTGGTCAGTTGTCAGTGGTCGGTTGTCAGCACCGTGGGTCGGACGCGCTGTGCGGCCCGACCTGAGCTCTGACAACTGAAAACTGAAAACTGACAACTGACAACTGCCGTTCATGCCCGATGGAAGTTGTGCACGAGGCCAATTGCCTCAAACCCGAGGCTCGCGTAGAAGTCGGAGACCCAGCCGTCGGCATCGCAGGTGAGGAACGTGAGCTCGTGGCCGGCTTCGCGGGATGACGCGATGGCCGCGGCGACGACCGCGCGGGCGAGCCCCCGGCGGCGGACGGCGGGGGCCGTGCCGACGTCCTCCACCTGGCCGATCCCGTCGCCCGCGAGCAGGCGGCAGGACGCGGCGACCGGCTCGGTCGGCGGGGCCGTGAACCAGCGATCCGACGCGGCCGCCGCGCCGAGCCGGCGCTCGAACTCCAGCACCTGGTCGGCGACCTCCCGCGTGCCCCATTGCTCGGCCATGATCAGGTCGCGGCGCGCCGGCTCGACGACGGTGATCTCGGTCTCGGCCGCCTCCTCCGCCGCCGGTGGGCCGCCCCGGTGGGCCATGTAGCGGTGGCGGACGATCCGCCAGCCCAGCGCGCGGAAGGCCGGGGCGAGCGCCTCGCCCTCGGCCGCTTCGGGCACCACGATCATCGAGGGCACGTCCCGACGCGCCGCCGACGCCGCGAGCGCCCGTGCGTCCGCGCCGATGGAACCCTCGACCCGCAGGTGGTTCGCGTCCCAGACGAGGGGCAGGTCGGGCGTGCGCAGCACGGTGAGCGGCCCATCGCGAGCCACGTCGGTCACGGCGCGCTCCGCGAGCCGATGGACGAAGGCCAGCGCACGGGCGAGCTCGCTCATGCGCGGCAGGCCTTCGGTAGCGGGGGCGCCGGGGCGCCGGGACGGCGGCGCGCGGCCCAGCCCGCCCACGCGTCATACGGTGGTTGATAGACGCGGGCCAGGGGCGGATCGACGAGGCCGACCGGGAACATGTCGTCTTCCCGGAAGGAGTACTGGAAGGCCGCCTCCACGCGCGGGTCCCGGTGCCAGCGCCCGAGCAGGTCGTCCATCCCGCGGCACTGCGCGCGCAGGCTCGCCGGGTCCGTCGGGCGCCGGCCGCCCGGGCGCGGGCCGCCGACGCCCGTCTCGGTGATCCAGACGCGGTGGCGGCGGCCGCACCCGCGCGCGTCCAGCGCTCCCTGAACGGCGGGCACGGTGTCGGGATCGCCGACGTAGACGTGCTGGGCCCACACGTCGCTCGAGCACACGACGTCGCGCGGCAGTCCCCGCGCGAAGTCGACCGCCGACGTCGCCTTGGGGCCCGAGGCCGGAGCGTCGGAGACCTCGCCGAGCAACACGTCGTGGCGGCCGGGCACGCCCGCCAGCGCCGTGTGCAGCTGGCGGACGAGCTCGCCGTAGTAGGCGGGCGCGACCGGTGGCGCCCCCGGCGCGCACGACGCGCGCTGCGGAGAGGCGAAGCCGCGGTAGTTGGGCTCGTTCCAGGCGCTCCAATAGCGCATCTCGACCCCCTCGGCTCGACCCAGCGCGGCGAGCGAGCGAACCATCGCGCGATACGCGGGAAGCGCCGCAGGCGCGATCTGGCGCGAGGGGGGGTCGACGCGCCCGGGCTCGCAGCCGCCGGGGCCGCGGGCCGCCCAGGGAGGCGTATAGACGAAGTCGACGACCACCTGCCAGCCGCCGGGCTGGGCCCGCTGGGCCGAGCGAACGGCGCGCAGCTGCTCGCGCACGCCCGCAAACGGTGCGCAGGGCGGCGTGGAGCGCTCGCAGCCGGGGTCGGGGAGCCCCCAGTCCGGCGGCGCGTCCGGCCGCGGCTGCACGCCGGCCCAGCTGATCATCAGGCGGTAGAAGGCCGGACGCAGCGCCGCCAGCTTCGCGCGGGCGCGCGCGAAGGGCGCGGACTCGGACGGGCGGTCGCGCGCGCTCCACACCAGCGCGGGGTTGGCCTCGGTGATCCCGATGGCCGGCGACCGAGCCGGCTCAGGCGTGCGATGGCCACCGCCGCACCCGGCGGACAGGGTCACGATCGCGCCGGCGGCCGCGGACACGGCGATCGTCCGGGCGCGCGCGCCCGGCCTCAGACGGCCGAGACCTCTTCTTCTTCGGCGACCCGGAAGGACGACCCGCAGCCACACGCGGCAACGACGTTCGGGTTCTCGACCTTGAAGCCGGCACCCTGGAGACCCTCGACGAAGTCCACGGTGGCACCGCGCACATAGGGCGCGCTGGCGCCGTCCACCAGCAGGTGGATGCCGTGGCTCTCGATGACCGTGTCGCCGTCGCGCTGCTCGTCGAAGGCGAGCATGTACTGGAAGCCGGAGCACCCGCCGCCCCGCACCCCGACCCGCAGGCCAGCGGTCGCGGCGGGCTCGGACTGCGCGGCCAGGAACTCGCGAACCTTCTCGGCGCCCTTGTCGGTGAGCTCGATCATTGCTTCATTGAGTGTAGCGTGGGCCGGGACGGTCTTCCACGCCGCTACCCTTGTCCGTCATGCCCAGCGCGCAGGAGCTCAAGCAGCGCATCGAGGCGGCGATCCCGGGCGCGTCGGCCGAGGTCGAGGACCTCACCGGCGGCGGCGACCACTTTCGCGCCGTCATCGTGTCGGAGTCGTTCTCCGGGCGTTCGCGCCTCGATCAGCACCGGATGGTCTACGACGTCTTCGGCGAGGAGGTCGGCGGCCCGATCCACGCCCTGTCCATCACCACTCAGACCGTTAGGGAGCCATGACCGACGAGAGCACAAACCCGATTCGCGACGCGATTCAGAGCGCAATCGACGACCACGACGTGATCCTGTTCATGAAGGGCACACCGGATGCCCCGGCGTGCGGCTTCTCGGCCCGCACGGTCGCCGCGCTGCAGTCGCTCGGCGCGCCGTTCGCGGCGGTAGACATCCTGCCCGACCCGCGCATCCGCGAGCAGCTGTCGGCGATCTCGGCCTGGCCGACGATCCCCCAGCTGTTCGTCAAGGGCGAGCTGGTCGGCGGCTGCGACATCGTGACCGAGATGTACGAGAGCGGCGAGCTCGCTCAGACGCTGGGCGTCGAGGCGCCCAAGGACGCGCCGGCCGAGGCGCCGGCGGCGGAGCCCGCGGGCCCCGCGCCGATAGGCGTCGAGAACCGCCTCAGCTGACGTTCAGCAACAGGACCGCGCTTCCGGTCAACCGCAGCGACGGGTTGCGGTAGGCCTGACGCCCGCTGCCCTTCGGGCGGCGGGTGCCGGTGAGGAACAGCGCGCGCACCCCGTCGTACTCGGCGATCCCGGCGATTCGCGCCGCCAGCGCGGCCATCGACGCCGGTGCCTTGGGCTGGTCGGGCCCACCGGACCCCAGCGTCACGGTGAGGATCGAGGCCAGCGCGCCGATGGCGTCGGCTCCGCCCGCGTCGGCCGGCGGACCCGTGAGTATCACGGGCAGGAGACCGCGACGCGTGCCGCGCGGCACCCGCAGGCCGAACGACAGGGTGCGGCGCGGGCCGCGCAGAAGTCGCACGCTGAGCCGCACGCGCGCCAGGCCGCCCGGGCGCACCCGGGCGGGTCCGGTCGCGTCGACGAGCGCCGCCTCTCGGAGGCCGCGCCTGAGCCGCAGGGAGACGTCGGCGCCGGTCACGTGCAGCGGCGCGAATGTGGCGGCGTCCACGGCTCCCGCGGCGAGGGCGAAGTCCGGCGCGGGCCCGGCCAGCAGGCTCGCCAGCGGGCCGGCGTCGGACGACCCTGGAGACGTCGTGGCGATGTAGCGCTTGCAGAAGCCGAGTGGCAGGCGCCGCTCGCGCACCGAGAGGCGGACGCACATCGTGGCGGTGGACCGCGCCGGGACGCCGCGAAGCACCTCCTGCCCAGCCTGGGCGATGGCCAGCGTGCCGATCAGCCCCAGCGCCGAGCTGCCGAGCGGCTCGCCGACCCCGCTCTCGTCGACGACGCTGGACGTGACCACGCGGCGCGTGTGCGCATCGAGGTCGTAGGCATAGACGCGCAGCGGGATGAGCGGGGGCAGCGCCCCGCTGCGGCCGACGACCGCGTCGATCGTGTCGTTCGTCAGCGTTCCGACGTCGTGGCCGGGCGCGGCGAGCTTGTACGTGGTGAGACCGGGGCCGCCGATCGGGTTGTTGATCACGTCGTAGACGAAGGCGTCCTGCAGCAGCAGCGAGCGGGGACCGACGCCCTGGAACGGGTGCCCGAATCCCCACACGGTGGTTCCGTCCGTGTAGCTGACGGTGCCGATGGCCCCCACCCCCAGGTCGCCCGAGGCGAAGTCGACGCCGAACGCGGAGCCGGGCACGAGCGGCGTCTGCGGGAACCCCTGTGCCGGCTCGGTCGGGGCGGCGAGCAGCGGGCGTCCGATCCGGCGCCCGGCGGCCGTCACCGCACCGGCCAGCGCCGGGGTGAGGCCGGTGAAGGTCAGCGGCTCCGTCAGCGGGCGCACACGGCCGAGGCTGCGCGACGCCGCTCGTAGTCCGGTGGGCGGGTCGACCGGCTCGCCCAGGATGCGTTCGATCGGGGTGGCGAGCAGCACCTTGTTGCCGAAGTCGTTGACGCCGAGGGCGAGCGCGCCGGCGTTGCGGAGCGTCCCCTGCGCGTCGGGGCAGTAGATCGGGCTGCCCGAGAACCCCTCCCCGGCGCCCGTGACGTCGACCGCGGGACCCGACACGCGAACGAGGATCATCGGGCCGCCGGCCCCGTTCGCGCCCCCGACCACGTCGAGCACCTCGGCGTCGAAGGTCGTGACGTCGGTGCCGCGGATGACCGTTCGCGCCTGGCAGTGCATGCCGCGACTCACCTGCGACAGCGGCATGATCGGGTCGCCGGCATGCGCGGACGCGGCGCCGCCGAGTGTCGCGAGCACGGCGAGTAGGGCGGCGATCCATGCTCGCATCTCGGCCGACCTTAACCGACCCGGTGGTCCCGGTGGTTGAGGGAGGATTAGCCTTGGCGGCGTGAGCGTGACCGAGCGCGACGCGGCGCCGCTGAGCTGGGACGGCGCGCGCCTGAAGATCCTCGACCAGACGCTACTCCCGTTCGAGGAGCGCGTGCTCGAGTTGTACGGTGCCGCCGACACCGCGGCGGCGATCCGCCGCCTGAGCGTGCGCGGGGCGCCGCTGATCGGCGTGGCGGCCGCGTACGGGCTGGCGATGGAGGTGGCCGAGCGCCCGACACCCGAGTCGCTCCAGGCAGGCTGGAAGCTGCTGCGCGACGCGCGCCCCACCGCCGCGAACCTGGCCTGGGCCGTCGATCGCGTCCGCGACGCGGCGCGGGCGGCGGGGCCGGACGGCATGGCGGGAGCGGCGCGCGCCGAAGCCGAGGCCATCCACGCCGAGGAGGACGAGGCCAGCGCGCGCATGGCGGCGCACGGAGCCGACCTGCTGTCGGGCGCGCGGCGCGTGCTGACCCACTGCAACACGGGCGCGCTCGCCGCGGGCGGCCGCGGCACGGCGCTCGCCGTGATCCTGGAGCTCGCCGACCGCGGGAACGTGCGCGTGCTGGTGAACGAGACGCGTCCCCTGCTGCAGGGAAGTCGGCTGACCGTCTGGGAGCTCCGGCGAGCCGGCGTCGCGCACGAGCTGCTCGCCGACGCCGCTGCCGCCGGACTCATCGCGCGCGGCGAGGTCGACGCCGTCGTGGTGGGCTGCGACCGGGTGGCGGCGAACGGCGACGTCGCGAACAAGGTCGGCACCTACCCGCTGGCGCTGGCCGCGCGCGCCGCCGGCATCCCATTCGTCGTGGCGGGCCCGACGTCCTCCGTCGACGCGGCGCTCGACAGCGGCGCCGCCATCCCGATCGAGGAGCGCGACGGCGACGAGGTGCGGCACGCGGGGAGCGCGCTGCTGACCGTCGAGGGGACCCCGTGCCGCAACCCCGCCTTCGACGTCACGCCGGCGGACCTCGTCACCGCGCTCGTCACCGAGCGCGGCATCGTGCGGCCGGTGGACCGCGCCGGCATGGCGGCGGTGCTGGCGCCGTGAGGGCGGCGCGCTCGCTGTCGCTGCACGAGACCCGCGTCGAGGAGGTCGCCGATCCCGTCCCCGGACCGGGGGAGGTCGTCTGCCGGGTCGAGGCGTGCGGCGTATGCGGGTCGGACGTCACCGACTGGCACGTCGAGCCCAAGCTGCCCGCGGTCCTGGGCCACGAGCCGGCGGGCGTGGTGGCGGCGGTCGGCGCGGGCGTGTCCGGCCCGCGACCCGGAGATCGCGTCGCGCTGCACCACCACGTGCCCTGCGGCGAGTGCCGCCGCTGCCGGCGCGGGCACGAGACCCTGTGCGAGCGATTTCGCCAGAGCAAC
>DASYIJ010000298.1:0-1829 GCA_035997675.1 Solirubrobacteraceae bacterium | reverse complement strand
CTCGCGGAACTGCCGCTGGAAGGCCTCTATCGACTTCCGCGTGGAGTCCCGCGGGTGCTCGCCGGTCTTGATCGCGTGGTTCTCGGCCGGCAGACCGAAGGCGTCGTACCCCATCGGGTGCAGGACCCGCGCGCCCGTCCGCCGATGGAAGTGGGCGATCGCGTCGCCGACGGAGTAGGTCTTCAGATGGCCGATGTGCGGCTCGCCGCTGGGGTAGGGCAGCATCTCGAGCACGTAGGACTTGGGTCGGGGGTCGGGCTCGTTGGACACCTCCCAGGTGCCCTCCTCCGCCCATACGCGCTGCCAGCGCGGCTCGATCTCCTTCGGGTCGTAGCGTGTTTCCGCCATCGGGATGGAGGCTAGCGGCATACTCCCGACGCCATGTCCGAGGAGAACCTGGAGCTCATCCGCACCGCGATGAAGTCCTTCAACCTCGAGGGCGTGGACGCCGTCGCCGAACGGATCCACCCGGACTTCGAGACCACAACGCCCCCGTCGCTGTCGGTCGAGCCGGACACCTATCGCGGCCCCGAGGGGGTTCGCCGCTGGTTCGATGCGTGGGAGGGCACGATGGACGAGGTGCGCTTCGACGTCGATGAGCTGGTGGACGCCGGGGACCGGGTCGTCGCCGTGTCGCGCATGGTCGCGCGCTCGCACACCACGGGCCTCGAGGTCGAGCAGCCCGTCACGCTGGTGTGGACGCTGCGCGACGGCCAGGCCATCCGGCTGGACCCGTACGCCACCCGCGCCGAGGCGCTGCGCGCGGTCGGGCTCGAGCGATGAACGACTTCGCGCTGCATCGCGCCGAGGTGCGGCCCGGCGTCGAGACCGCATACCTCCGCGAGGGCGCCGGCGGATTCCCGCTGCTGCTCGTCCACGGCTGGCCGGAGACGAAGCGGATCTGGTCGCGCAACATCGCGCCCCTGGCGGAGGCCGGATTCGAGGTGATCGTGCCCGACCTGCGCGGTTTCGGCGACTCGGGGGCGGCGCCCGACGAGCACTACGACCTCGCGGCGAGCGCCCGTGACCTGCACGCGCTCGTGCACGACGTGCTCGGCCACGAGCGCTGCGCCGCGGCCGGTGGTGACTACGGCGGCGGGATCGTGCAGGACCTCGGACTTCGATTCGAGGGCTTCGTGCAGCGCCAGGTGCTGTTCAACACCGTCCTGCCCCTGCTCCCGGCGGAGTACGAGGCGGCCGGGCTCCCGCGCTCGCCGCCGCGGGAGATGCGCATGGCGACCGACTACTTCCTCCGCCAGGGCCGGGACGCGGACGCGCTCGCCGCGGAGCTGGACACGCCGGAGAAGCGGCGCCGGTACGTGGGCGAGATGTACGGCCACCGCTTCTGGGCGGCGCCGGGTGCGTTCACCGCCGAGGACGTCGACTTCATGAGCGAGCCGTTCGCGGACGCGGACACGCTGCGCACGTCCTTCGGGCTCTACGAGTCGACGCTCGGGAGCCGGCCGGTGTCGGAGCCTCCGCGCTTCTTCGAGCACAACCCCGTTCCGACGTTGGCGCTCTACGGACCCGAGGACCACGTCATCTGGCGCGACTTCCCGGAGCGATGCGAGGTCGTGTTCAGCGAGCTGATCGGGCCGTTCGTCGTGCCGCGCGCCGGGCACTTCCTCCAGTGGGAACGAGCCGAGCTGGTCAACCGCTCGATGGCCTATTTCTTGCGGGATCTCCTGGCGTGACGACCTACCATCGGCGTTGATGGAAGGCCACGAACGCGAGCCCGAGTCCGTCCCCGAGGAGCCGCGGGTCGAGCCCACGGACGTCGAGCCGGCGCCCGACTGGGCCGCTCGCATCGACGAGATCGTGGCGGCGGC
>DASYIJ010000300.1:0-7157 GCA_035997675.1 Solirubrobacteraceae bacterium | reverse complement strand
CCCGTCCCGAAGCGGTCGCCCACGAGTCGCGCGAACAGCACCGCCGACACCACGATGGTGAGCGCCCCGGTGATCCACAGGCCCAGCGCGGCGGCGATGGCGGGCGCCACCACGCTGTATCCCGGCGTGCTGTGGCCTCCGTACCACTGGCCGTCCCAGATCACCAGGCCGTGGTCGGCCACGAGGTCGGCGCGAAACGCCTGCGCCGCCAGGTCCGGGCTGGCCGGGTGGATGCCCACGTACACGCCGGCCGTCAGCGACGCCAGCGCGATGCACGCGAGCGACCAGGGGTGCAGCCGTGGCAGCCTCATCGCGAAGGGGATGATGCCGGTGTACGCGCCGAGACGTCCGGCGGACTAGGGCGGAGGGATGTTCTGGTTGCGGCGCAGGACGTTGTCGGGGTCGTAACGTGCCTTCAGCGCCTGCAGGCGCTCGAACGGCTCAGGTCCGAACGCGGCGCGCACTCGTTCGATCGGTTCGTCGGCCTGCATGTAGTTGATGTAGCCACCGCGGATCGACCAGGGCTCGACCGCCGCCGCCGTGTCGCGCGCCCACGCGATGTATGGCTCGTCCCGGGCGGGATCCTGCCAGGTCGCCATCGCCGTGATGTTGAAGGCCGCGTGGCGAAAGCCGGCCGCTCCGCCGCTTGCGTCGGCGTCCTTGGGCGCGCCGTGCAGCGATTCGATCAGCACCTGTCCCGGCGCGCGGCCCAGCGCGACCATGCACCCGAGCAGCTCGTCGAGCAACTCGTCCGGGAGCTCGCGCACGAAGTGACCCTTCCAGTAGTTGCGGTCCTCGCCGTACGGGGGATCGAACACCCGCTGCTGGTCGAGGAAGCCGTGCGCGCGCAGTCCGTCGCTGACGAGCCCCGGTGACGAGCGCAGGTCGCGCAGCTCGTCCGGCTCGGCGTCCGGGCCGGTGTAGCACGGCGCGACCACCACGGTCGGGGCCAGCGACTCGTCCACCTCGAGCACCGCGTGGCAGTTGAGGTCACGCGGAGCGCGCGCCGCGAGGTCGCGGAAGCGGCGCAACGCCTCGGACGCGCCCTGCCCGCCGTACGTGAGGCGCCCGCCGACGACCCGTTGGAGTGGCTGCAGCCCGAATTCCAACCGCGTCACCACCCCGAAGTTGCCGCCGCCGCCCCGGAGGCCCCAGAGGAGCTCGTCGTTCTCGTCGGGACCGGCCTCAACCACGGCCCCGGCCGGTGTGACGACCTCGGCGGCGACGACGTTGTCGCACGTCAGGCCGTATTGCGTGGTCAGGTGGCCGATGCCGCCGCCGAGCGTGAGACCGGCCACGCCGGTCGAGCCGACGACGCCGCCGGGCCCGACCAGGCCATGGGCCTGGGTCGCCGCGTCGAAATCGAGCCACGTCGAGCCACCCTCGGCGCGCGCGGTCCGCGCTTCACCGTCCACGTCGACCCGGCGCATCGGCGAGAGATCGATCACGAGCCCGCCGTCGCAGACGCAATGTCCGGCCGGGTTGTGCCCGCCTCCGCGCACGGCCACCTCCAGCTCGTGCGCCCGCGCGAAATCGAGGGCGGTCGCCACATCGCCGGCGCCGCGGCAGCGCGCGATCGCCGCCGGTCGCCGGTCGATGAGCGCGTTGAAGCAGCGCCGGGCCGCGTCGTAGCCGGGATCCCCCGGTACGAGGACGGCGCCGGCCAGCGACTCACGCAGCTCGGTCAGGCCGTCGTCCACGCCCGCCGTCTCAGACATTTTCGCGCGTGGCGATCAGGCCCCGTCGTTGGCCGTCGGCTCGTAGACGAGGATCGCGACGCCGTCACCGACGGTCCTGGAATCCGCGAGCTTGAGCCCCTTCTTGTCGCTCGTGTCGCCGAACAGGCGCTTCCCGCTCCCGAGCACGACCGGGAAGACCATCAGACGGAGCTCGTCGACGAGGTCGTTCTCGAGCAGCGTCTGCACGAGCTGCGGGCTGCCGTGGACGTAGATGTCCCCATCCTGCTCCTGCTTGAGCTTGGACACCTGCTCGGCGACGTCGCCCTTGAGCACCGTCGAGTTGTTCCACTCGGGGTCCTCGAGGGTCGAGGAGACGACGTACTTGGGCATGCTGTTGAACCGGTCGGCGAACTCGTCGTCCCGAGTCGGCCAGGCCTTGGCGAAGCCCTCGTAGGTCACCCGTCCGAGCAGCAGGGCCGCGGCATCGAACGCTTCGTCGAGCTTGAACTTGTCGCCCTCCTCACCGCGGCTGAACTCAAAGCTCCAGCCTCCGTGCTTGTAGTCCTCGGACCCGCCCGGATCCTCCACGACGCCGTCCAGCGAGACGAACTCGGTCACGACGATTCTTCCCATGCTGATCTCCCTTGTCGGTCGCTTGCGTCCGGTTCGCCCGGTACGATACTCAACTGGTCATTTGATAAACCAAGAGGGTGATCAAGGATGACAGTCGACCAACTCAGCACGACCTTCGCGGCGCTCGCCGACCCCACGCGCCGGGCGATACTGGGGCGACTGGCGGAGGGAGACGCCACCGTGAACGAACTCGCCGCGCCGTTCCCGATCACGGTGCAGGCCGTCTCCAAGCATCTCAAGGTGCTCGAGCATGCGGGGCTCATCACGCGCGGCCGCACGGCGCAGCTTCGGCCCTCGCGGCTGCGGGGAGCGCCGCTCGAGGACGCCGCCGGCTGGCTCGACGGGTACCGTCGGTTCTGGGAGGGCAGCTTCGACCGCCTCGAGGCGCGCCTGCAAACGCCGGAGAAGGGACACGATGATGGCTGAGCCGCTGCCCCCCGACGCCGATGTGGGGGTCGCGATCACCCGCGTCCTCGATGCGCCGCGCGAGCGCGTCTGGAGCGAGTGGACCGAGCCCGAGCGCTTCGCGGACTGGTACGGCGGCCGCGAGGCCGACATCCCCATCTCGACGGTCTCGATGGACGTCCGCGAGGGCGGCCGGTGGCGCCTGACGATGTTCTACGGCCCCGAGCGCCGGGAGATCCGGTGGAAGGGCGAGTACCGCGAGGTGGTCGCGCCCGAGCGGCTCGTGTTCACGATCTCCGACCAGCCCGGCGAGGACTCGTGGGAGGCGGTGACCGTCGTCCTCACGGATCTCGGCGACGGCCGGACCGAGATGCGGTTGGAGCAGCGTGGCCACCTGCCGGCCGAGGTGTACAAGGCCGCGGGCGATGGATGGGGACGCTTCTTCGATCGCTTGGCGGAGCGTCTGGCCGACGGCTGACCGCTCCGGCCGCTACGGCTTGATCACGTTGTGGACTTCCCACTGCTGGCGGTCGGGCTGCCCGGCCTGCCCCTCGGTGACCTCGGCGATCGCCGGTCCGAGCCTCTCCTGACTGAAGCGCTCGTACGCGTCGGGCGTCTCCCACACCTCGAAGACGACGAACCCCCCGTCTTCCCTGGGAGCCGCCACGTGCACGACGAGGCCCTCCGGCGGGCTGCTGTCGATACCGAGCTTCGCTCCGACCTGGTCGTACTGGTCAAGCGTCGCCTCGGCGACCGTGGTGAGCATCGCGATAGCCATGTGCGCCTCCTGTCGTGCGTGGACGGACCGACCTCGATGCCACCCTAACCGCTGCCCGCTCACGGAGAGCATCGGTGGTCAGCGAGCGATCGTTGCGGGATTCCGGCGGTCGAGCGCACCGGCCCGTTGCTTCCCGTGTAGATCACGTTTCCCCGCGACTGGCACCGTGTTAGGGCCTGGTCAGGGCGGCCATCGACGGCGGTTTGAGGTCGTAGCGTTCGCCGGGTGTCGCTCGAGGGGCTCGCACCGGTGCCGGTGGAGGTCGAACTGCCGCGCCGATGGGGCTGGGCCGTACCGGACGTGGACCGGGTGGCATGCGCGGTCGTCGCGCTCACGCTCGTCGCCGTGGGGCTGCGGTTTGCGGGCCTCTCGTCCCAGAGCTTCTGGGGCGACGAGGCGCTCACCGTGAGTGAGATCCGGAGACCGCTCGGCCCCATGTTCGGGCTGGTGCTCAACCAGGAGACGACACCGCCCCTCTACTTCGTACTCGCGTGGGCCTGGGCCCACGTGTTCGGATCCGGCGAGGCCGCAATCCGGTCCCTGTCCGCTCTGGCCGGTACCGCGATGGTTCCGCTGGCCTATCTCGCCGGGGCGCGGCTGTTCACCCGACGCGTCGGGGTCATCGCGGCGGCCCTCGCCGCCGTGAACCCGTTCTTGATCTGGTACTCGCAGGAGGCGCGGGCGTACGCCGTCTACATGACGCTCGCCGGCCTGTCCTTCCTTTGCTTCGTCGCCGTGCTGCGCAGCCGCAGCCTGCGGTGGCTGGCCGGCTGGGCCGTCGCGTCGGCGCTCGCCCTGACGTCGCACTTCTTCGCGCTCTTCCTCGTCGGCCCCGAGGCGCTCTGGCTCCTGCTCGCGTGGCCGGGGCGCCGATCGGCGATCGCGGTCGGTGGCGTGGCGGCCGTGGGCCTGGTCCTCCTTCCGGTGGGGATCGTCGACACGACACACGGGACCGGCTGGATCGCGGAGAGCCCGCTCGCCGAGCGCGTCGGCAGGACCGCCGGGGAGTTCGCGTTGGGCCCGGCCGCCCGGACGTCGTGGCTCGGTGGCGCGTTGGTCGTGTTCGCCGGCGTGGCGGCGGTCGGCCTCGCCGCGGTCGGCCTCGCAATGCGGGGCCGCGAGCGACGCTCGGCCCTCCTGGCGCTCGCGGTCGGTGGTTCCGCCGTGGCGATCCCCCTGGGGATGGCGGCTCTGGGCGCCGACCTGCTCAATCCGCGCAACGTTGCGGCCGCCTGGCTGCCGCTGACGATCGTGGCGGCCGCCGGGCTTGGATCGCGCCGCGCCGGCCGGGCCGGCTCGGTCGCAGCGGCGGTCGTGTGCGGCGGCTCGCTCGCCCTGACGGTCGCCATGATGACGCGCCCCGGTCTGCAGCGGCCCGACTGGCGCGCCGTGGCCGCGGAGATGGGACCCATCACCTCGGCCCGCGCCGTCATCGCCGACGCCTCCGGAGCCGAACCGCTCCGTCTCTATCTCCCCGACGTTGCGCTCGGCGCGGCGTCGTCGCCCACGGTCATCCGCGAGATCGCGCTGGTGCGCCACATCTCGCATGTCGGCCCGTACGCCGGCTGCCGCCGCCTGAGGTGCCTCCCCGCGTCCCCGCCCGCCTCGGCGGCCGACGCCGTTCGACTCCCGGTGCGCCACGCTCGCATCGGCGACTATGCCCTGGCCCGCTGGTCGCTCCGCCGTCCCGTACGGGTCACACCCGGACGCCTCCGGCTCGCCACGCTCCGCGGGCTCGACCCCTACGGGAAGCACCGGATCCTGGTCGTCGTACAGGATCCCGGGACGTAAGACCGCGCTTAGGTTCCGCCGCTAGGATGCCGCGGCGGCTGGGGGGCCAGCACCGAAGCACGGGGGTTCGTCACACGAGCCCGCGCTCGCCAGCCATCGGAAAGCCGTCACCATCTCGCCAGCCTCGTCGAGGAAGCCTGCCTCGCGCCGTCCATCACGGCGTGGGCGCATCGCGCGCCGGATCGCGCTCGCCATCGTCGCGCCCGTATTCGTCATGGGCGCCCTCGCGGCGGTGACCGTGTCGGCTCGCCCGGAGCCCAAGCCGGCGAAGCTGGCGGTGTCGCGGATCCTCGGCCACAAGGTCCAACGCGACTCGCACGGCCGGATCCTCGCCTGGAACCGCCCGCAGCAGAACGGCGGCTACGACCGTGTGCTCCGACTCGCCTGGAGCTTTCTCGAGACCAGGGTGCCGGCCGACCGGCGCTGGGGCACGGGATTGCCGGTCTACCTCGTGAGCTCGGTCTACGACGGTCGGACGGGGCAGGGGAGCTACTGGCAGCACAACCCGGCCTCCCTTTACGGCCAGTTCGTGGACTCGCTGGTCGCCTGGCACGCCTACTCCGGCGACCGCGCCGCCATCCGTCTCGTCCGCCGGATGCTCGATCACGAGCTCGCCCACGGGACGACGCCGGCCAACTGGGCGTGGGCGCGCGTGCCGTTCGCCACGGCGTGCGGGGGCGACCGCGACTACGGTCGCTGCCTGGCGGGCATGCCCCGGGGCTTCTACGGCGGCATCGAGACGGACAAGGTCGGCGAGCTGGGGTTCGGGTACGCCCAGTTCTACGAGCTCACCGGCGATCGCCGCTATCTCCTCGCCGCCACCGCCGCCGCCGACGCGCTGGCGCGCCACGTACGGAAGGGCGACGCCAACCGCACGCCCTGGCCGTTTCGCGTCAATGCGCGGACCGGCAACGTGCTCCACGGCGAGGACTACGGCGGGATGGTCGTCTCACCGGTGCGGCTGTTCGACGAGCTCATCCGGCTCGGAGCCGGCGACGTGCCGGGGTACACGCGCGCCCGGGACATCGCGTGGAGTTGGGTGCTGCACTACCCGCTCAATCCCCGGAGCGCGGCCTACCAGCAGTGGAGCGGCTATTTCGAGGACATCTCGCGCAACCAGCGCAACCTCAACCAGGCGTCGCCGACGATGACCGCGCGCTACCTGCTCACCCATCCCAACCCCGGGTCGATCGATCCCGACTGGGGGGCGCACGTCCGGGACATGACGGAGTGGGTGCGGACCTTCCTCGGCCGCGGGCCCTTCTTCGGCGCGTGGGCGATCGACGAGCAGCGGGTACCGGGGCGGCCGAGGCTGTGCTGCTCCGACGACGGCCTGGGCAGCACGACGGCCCGTTGGGGCGCGGTGAACGCCCTCTACGCCGAGCGAACGGGGGACCCCGAGGCCCGTCGACGCGCGATCGGCTCGCTCAACTACGCGACCTACTTCACCGACGACGGCGGTCGTGTGGCCTGCTGCGGCGATGACTTCGCCAACGCATACTGGTTCGACGACGGTTACGCCGACTACACGCGCAGCTTCAACTGGGCGATGGCCGCGCTGCCCGAGCTGGCTCCGCAGCGCCAGGATCACCTCCTGGGCTCGAGCTCGGTGGTGCAGCGCGTGAGCTACGGACGCCGCTCGGTCGGCTATCGCACGTTCGACCCGAGCGGCACCGAGGTCCTGCGGCTGAGCTTCCGGCCGCGCGCCGTGACGGCCGACGGCCGGTCGCTCGCCGAGCGCTCCGGTCTCGATGCCGAGGGATTCACCGTGGTGTCGGCGGGCGGCGGCGATTTCGTGGTTCGCGTACGCCGCGATGCCGCGCGCGCCGTCGCGATCAGCTGACCTCGAGGACGTAGACCTTCTCGCGTCC
>DASYIJ010000172.1:0-2894 GCA_035997675.1 Solirubrobacteraceae bacterium | reverse complement strand
ATTGAGCAGCGCAGCGCAGTGGTCGCTCGGGCTCCCGCCACAGTTGAGGTCCTTCCCGAAGTAGATCCGCGCCGCGGACTCGATCCCGTAGGCGCCGTTGCCGAAGTAGATCGAGTTCAGGTACTCCGTGAGGATCTTCTGCTTGGTCCACTTGCGCGTGAGGTGGTAGGCCAGCGCGGCCTCGCGGAGCTTCTCGAAGACGGTGCGGTTGTTCTGGGCCTGGAGCGCGTTCTTGACGAACTGCTGGGTGATCGTGGACCCGCCCTGTGCGCTCGATCCCAGCTTGACGTCGGCCAGCAGGGCGCGGGCCATGCCCCGCACGTCGATTCCCTGGTTCTGGTAGAAGCGCTCGTCCTCGACGGAGACGATCGCGTGCTGCATCGCCGGGGCGATGTCGGCCGCGCCGACGAGGATCTGGTTCTTGCTGTCCGAGAGGATGGCCAGCGAGCGGCCGCGGTTGTCGAGCAGGACCGACTGCTTGGCGTTCTTGAACTTCTGCTTGTTCTCCAGCTGCGGCAGGTCGGAGGCGACGGCCATCATCATCCCGAAGACCGTCGAGACGAACGCCAGCATTCCCAGCGGGACCAGGATGAGCGCGAGCCGCACGCGGTTCAGGCGCGGCCGGCGGCGCGGTCCGCCGTTGCTCGGCGAGCTCCCGTCGGGTCGCTGGAACGGGATGGGAGCGGGCGAGTCTTCGCCGGAGGGGATGTCGGTGGGATCGTCGCTCATGCGCGGACGCGGAGAAGCGACCGGGCTACGGAAAGGTCCGCAACGTCGGCGAGCAGGCGGCAGCCGTGGGGCCGCGCCAAGCGCGAAAGTCTAGCATTGGGCCTCGATGCAGCCCGCCGCTTCCGACCCCGCCGAGGCGGCCGCCCGGCTCGCCCACGACGCGGTCGATTCGCTGCCCGAGGGCGCCCTGGCGAGCAAGCTCGCGCGCGCCGCGGAGGAGAACCGTCCGCTGCGCGTCAAGCTCGGCATCGACCCCACGGCGCCCGACATCCACCTCGGGCACACCGTCGTGCTGCAGCGACTTCGCGAGTTCCAGGACGCGGGCCACCTCGTGGTGCTGATCATCGGCGACTTCACGGCGCGCGTGGGCGACCCCAGCGGACGGTCCTCGACGCGCCCCGTGCTCTCGGGCGAAGAGATCGACGCGAACGCACGCACCTTCCAGGAGCAGGCCTTCAAGGTCCTCGACCCGGACCCCGCGAAGGTCGAGGTCCGCCGGAACAGCGAGTGGTTGGACATGGCGGCCGAGGAGCTCTTCGGGCTGGCCCGGACCGCCACTGTCGCCCAGCTGCTCGAACGCGACGACTTCGCCAACCGCTACGGCGCCGGCAAGCCCATCTCGGTGCTGGAGCTGCTCTACCCGCTGCTGCAGGGCTATGACTCGGTGGCGGTGCGCGCCGACGTCGAGGTGGGGGGCACCGACCAGAAGTTCAACCTCCTGCTCGGCCGCGACGTCCAGCGCGCCTACGGCCAGGCCGAGCAGGCGGTGCTGACGCTGCCGATCCTTCCGGGCACCGACGGCGAGCGCCGGATGGCCAAGACGCTGGACAACTACATCGGCGTCGCGGAGCCGCCCGAGGAGATCTACGGCAAGACGATGCGCGTGCCCGACAGCGCGCTCGACGCTTACTACCGCCTGCTGCTCGGGCGCCCACCGCCGGACGGCGCGGGCCCGCGGGACGCCAAGCGCGCCCTCGCGCGCGAGCTCGTCGCCCGCTTCCACGACGAGGCCGCGGCGGAGGCGTCCGAGCAGCACTTCGACCGCCTGCACGTCGATCACCTCCCGCCGGAGGAGATCGAGGACGCTGCCTTCGAGGCGGTCAACGGCAGCGTGCACCTACCCGCGCTGATGCAGACGCTGTTCGGCCTGTCGCGCTCGGAAGGCCGGCGGCTGCTCGAGCAGGGCGGCGTGCGGCTCGACGGCGAGCCGCTGGGCGCCGAGGAGCAGGATCTACCCGCGGAGCGGCTCGACGGCGCGGTCCTCCAGGTGGGCAAGCGGCGCTTCCGACGCCTCCGGCGCGGCTGAAGGCCCCGGCGTGGCCGTCCACAGCGCGCAGCTGCGGTTCCGCACGAGGGGGAACGGCCACATCGTGGATCTGACCGAGGGCGTGGCCCGCGCCGTCGCGGCCGCGGGGGTCCAGCAGGGCATCGTCTGCGTGGCGGGGCGCGGGTCCACCGTGGCCGTGACCACGATGGAGTACGAGCCGGGCGGCGTGCACGACCTCACGGAGGCGCTCGAACGGCTGATCCCGACGCGGGGCGACTACGAGCACAACCGGCTCAACCACGACACCAATTCCCATGCGCACATGCGGGCGGCGATCATCGGACCCACGGAGACGATCCCCATCGCCGAGGGCCGCCTGGCGCTCGGCACCTGGCAGCAGGTGGTATTGCTCGACTTCGACGATCACGAGCGCGACCGCACCGTCCACGTACAGGTCGTCTGGTAGGTCGGAGGGAGGTAGGAACGCCCCCGGCGCCCTATCCGGGCACGCCTGGGAGCGCTATACTGGCCGGCCCGCTTCTCGAGCGTCCGTAAGGGCTGCTCGGGCGGCGCGCCCTCGAGGGGGAAGCCCCACCGGAGAGCGGCGCGGCGGTCTTTGAAAACTCGACAGCAGCATGCAGGCGATTCCCATTGCCTGCATGTCCATGTCCGAAACCGCCGCCCGATCGCGTTTGCGCGAGCGAGCGGTGGCCAGAATTACCCCGTCATGCATCCCGGGCGCCCAGCTTGTGTACCAGGGCGCCCCTCGTGTGGATGCTGACGAACTCTCTCGGTCCCGACGGCTTCGGCCGCCGTGGCCATCTTCACGGAGAGTTTGATCCTGGCTCAGGACGAACGCTGGCGGCGTGCCTAACACATGCAAGTGGAGCGACGAACC
>DASYIJ010000164.1:0-4820 GCA_035997675.1 Solirubrobacteraceae bacterium | reverse complement strand
AACTTGCTGTCGGCGTAGCGGGCCCAGGCGGCGTACTCGTCGGCCATCGTGAGGCCGTCGCCGTCGTAGTCGACGTTCGAGTCGGCGTAGAGCGCGTTCGGATAGGGCCGCTTGCCCGGGTACGGCAGGGCCTTGCTGTTGAGGTCGAGCGCGGACATGTACTCGTAGCCGTCGGGGACTCCGTCGCCATCGGTGTCGGCGTTGCAGGGGTTGGTGTGGATCTGCTTCTCGAGGGTGTCGGACAGCCCGTCGTGGTCGGAGTCGGTGGACTTGCCGGTCGGGACGCCGTTCACGCAGTCCGCTGTGGAGACCGGCGCCGGCTTGCCGTTGCGCAGCGGGCCGATCTGGGGCGAGAGGGTCTTGCGCGTCGAAACGCCGCTCAGCCGCCGCGCGAGGACCCGCAGGTTGAAGCGGGTGAAGACGGTGGCGCCGCCCTGGCGCGAGAGGAACGGGACCAGCTTGGCGGGCACGACGAGCGTGATCTTCGTCTTCGTCGCGGTGTCGGCCTTGACGAAGACGGCTCGGGCGCGCGCGCGCTGGAAGATGACGTAGTTGCGATTCCTGCCGGGGATGAAGTTCTTGCCGTAGATCACCAGCACGTCGCCCACCCCGAGCTTGAGCGGAGTTACGCGCGTGATCGTGGGCGCCGAAGCGGCCTGACCCCCCACCACGGAAACGAGCAGCAGACCCACCGCGCAGAGCGCGGTCGCTGTCATGACCTGGAGGGAACGGGACTTGCGCATGGGGACGACCTCGGGGTTCTCATCGGGTCGCGGCGCGAAATGCTTGAGCGTGCGCGTCGGGCCTCGACACCGCGGATCCACGCCCAGGACGGGCCTAGGGCGCGAGGTCGGCGCCGACGGCGACTCCGGCCGCGCCGCGGCGATCGTCGCCGGGCGCCCGCGGCAGGAGCCGGACCTCGCGAGAGAACGCCTGCGCGGCGGCGAGGTACACCGCCTGGCGCACGGTGACCCGCAGAGCCGCACGCACCCGCGCCACCCCGGCGCTCGGGCCGGAGCCGTCACCCGCCTCGGCCGGCGCGGCGGCGAGGACCTCGACGTCCTCGAGGGCCAGCGCGGTCTGCCCGGAGCCGCCGTGGGCGGGATCGCGGGTGACCAGCACGTCCACGCGGCCACCGGGCGTGATGAGGTCGGCGGGGCCCGCCGCGGTGAGATCGGCCACGCGCTCCCCGGGGCGCAGCCCCGGCCCGCCCGCCGTGTCGCCCGACCCGGTTGCGCCGGCGAGCGCGGTCGCCGTGACGTAGGCGCCGGCCGGGATCGTGGCCGCCGCCCGCATGCCCACCGCCTCGCCGGGGGAGCCGAGCGCCCCGGCGGGCGCGTAGCGCGCCGGTACCCGGCGGACGGCCAGTTGGTCGGCGGCCACGCGGTCCCCGCGCGCCAGGGCCTGGCGGGTCACGACGACCCCAACCGCGGGGCCGAGCCTGCGCGCCAGGGCGGCTTCGCGCCGCGACACATCGGCCGCAGCCAGGCCGCCCAGGGCGAGCGCCAGCCCGAGGAGCAGTACGGCCCGGCGCCGCCGGCTCATGCCGGGCGCGCGCCGACAGCCTGCCCCGCCACCGGCAGCTCGAGCACGACCCGCCCGCCGTCCGCGGTCGGGGCCGCGGCCAGTCGGCCGCCGTGGCGGGCGGCGATCTCGGCTGCGATGGCCAGGCCGCGACCCCGGCGACCGCGACCCGCCCGCGGGCGCCGCGTGAGCGCGGCGACGGGCGCGGGCAGTCCGGGGCCGTCGTCGATGACCTCGATCCTCACGCGTGCACCCGCGGCGCGGCCCCGCAGCCGAACCGGGCCCTGCCCATGCTCGATCGCGTTCGCCAGCAGGTTCCCGCACGCCTGCGCCAGCCGCAGCCGATCGCCGCGAACGGCCGCGTCGGCGGGGCGCCAGTCCAGGCTCAGTTCCCTCCCCCGCGCGCGCGCCACGGGTCGCCAGACGGCGACGGCGTCCCGGAGCATCTCGGCGACCGCCACCGTCTCGTGCCGATCGCGGGCGCGCCGCCCCGCCCGCGCCGCGTGCAGGTCGTCGAGCGCCAGCCCGGCGCGCCGCAGCTCGAGATCGATCGCGGCGAGCCGGTCCGCGGGCGCGCCGCGGCCGCGGGCGACGAGGTGCAGGCCGAGCCGCGCGGCCGTGAGCGGTCCCCGCAGCTCGTGCGACGCGCGGGCGACCAGTTCCATCCGCCGCCCCAGCTCGCGTTGCGCGAGCATGCCGGCGCCGAGCGCCGCGAACGCCAGCCCCCACCCGAGATATGCCAGCCCGGTGCTCACGCCGCCGCGAGGCCGTCGATCAACCGGTAGCCGACGCCCCAGACGTTGACGACGTAGCGGTCCCCGTCCATCCCGAGCTTGCGCCGCAGCCGGCACGCGTGCGAGTCGAGGGTGCGAGTCGAGCCCATCGAGCGAAAGCCCCAGACCGTGCGCAGCAGCTCCTCCTTGGTGAACACCCGGGTGGGCTCGGTGGCCAGCGTGCGCAGGAGCGCGAACTCCTTCTGGGAGAGCTCGATGCGCCGGCCCCGCAGCGTGACGTTCCGCGACGGCGGATCGACCTCCAGCTCCCCCACGCGCAGCCGCCCGCGCCGCATGCCCCGGTCGGCCCGGCGCAGCAGGGCGGCAATGCGCAGGCGCAGCTCGGGATAGCTGAACGGCTTGACCATGTAGTCGTCGCACCCGCGCTCGAAGCCGCGCAGCCGGTCGAGCTCGCCGTCGCGCCCGGTCAGGACGAGCAGCGGCGTGTCGGGATTGATCCGCGTTGCGACACCGTCGGCCGCGCGCACCCGCGCGATCACGTCGAGGCCGTCGACGTCGGGCAGCGCGAGGTCGACGACGGCGACGTCCGGGTACTTGTACTCGAGCATCCGCAGGCCGTCGCGCGCGGTGTCGGCCACCAGCACGTCGTGGCCGTCGGCCGTCAGGTTGTCGCCGAGGAAACGGCGAGTGGCCTCGTCGTCCTCGACGATCAGGATGGTCGCGCGCTCGTCGTCGGTCACGCCGAACTAAGGCCGCCGCCGGCGCGAACTCGCCCCCGCATCCGCGTGCGCGGCGTCGTGCCGGGTATGAGTCGTCCATGCTCAACTCAGTCCGCCGCCTCCCGATCCTCAAGCTCGTCGCGGCCGCCGAGCTCGCCATCGTCGCTCGCCGCCACGTCCAGCGACTCACGCCGAAGGAGCGCCGCCGCCTGCTCAGCCTCATCCGCCGGCCCCACCGGCTCACCGCGCGCGAGCGGCGCGAGCTCAGGCGGCTCGTGGACAAGATGGCGCCGCGAGCCTTCGCCGGGGCGGCGGTGGAGAAGCTGTCCCCGGTGCCGCTCCCGCGGCGCTGGACGCGCCCCGAGTCCGCCTAGCGGGTCTGCCGCGTCGGCCGGATGAGCGCCTCGTTGACCGCGACGTGCTCCGGCTGGGAGACGATGAAGAGGATCAGGCGGGCGATGTCGTCGGCCGACAGCGGGGTGCCGACCTGCTCGCGCATCTTCTTCGCCGCCTCCAGGACCATCGGGTTGCTGTTGTGGTCGAGCAGCTCGGTCTCGACCATCCCGGGCTCGACGACGGAGACGCGGATGCCGGCGTGCAGCGCCTCCTGGCGCAGGCCCTCCGTGAAGCCGTTGACGCCCCACTTGGTCATGTTGTAAACCGCGGAACCGAGCGAGGCCTGGCGGCCCGCCACCGAGGAGACGTTGAGGATGTCCCCTCCGCCGGCCTCGGCGAGCAGCGGCAGGGCGGCGTGCGTGCAGTAGAGGACGCCGAAGCAGTTGGCGTTGATCATCTCGCGCCACTCGTCGGTGTTCGCGCCCATCACGGGGCCGAGCAGCATCACGCCGGCGTTGTTGATCAGGATGTCGAGGCCGCCGAGCTCGTCGTGCGCCCGCTGGACGAAGGCCGAGGCCTGCGCCTCGTCACCCACGTCGGTCGGGACGGCGAGTGCCCGGCCGCCGTCGCCCTCGATGCGCTCGGCCAGCGCGGTCAGGCGGTCCTCGCGGCGGCCCGCGAGCGCGACCTTGGCGCCGGCGCCGGCGAGCGCCACGGCCGTGGCCTGGCCGATCCCGGAGGTCGCGCCGGTGACCGCGGCGACCTTGCCGTCGAGCGCTCCGCTCATGCGGCTGACCCTACTGCAAGTTCATGTGCACACCCACGCCCGACGAAGGACTCAGGCATATGATCCCGACGCCGCATGGACACGACTCGTCGAGGCAACTACGACTCCGGCCAGGACTTCGTGCTCGAGTACGGTGAGCTGCGCTTCACCTTCAACGAGCGCGACTTCGGGGAGCGCTGTGAGCAGGCCGCTCTGAAGGTCGGCTTCGTCGACGGCAGGCTCAACGAGCCCGAGCTCGAGGACCTCGTGAACCTGGTCGTGAACGGCGAAGTCCACGATCCGGCGTCCGGGCTCGGCGAGCACGTGAACGACTGCTGGCCCGACCTCGTCGGCCCGGCCGACCGCTCCCTCGTCCATTGGCTGCGGCGACTGGTGTTCCGCAGCGCCTGGCTCGACCAGCGCGTGAAGGAGGGCGAGCTCGACGTCGCCTACGAGTCGGACACGCAGACCTTCGCCTACATCCAGCCCGACCGCGACGGCGAGCCGATCGAACTGGCTCCCGAGCCCTCCTGGGACCGCGTGGCCTACGTGCCGCGCTGAGCGGCCTCTTCCCCTAGATCCCGAAGACCTCGGCGCGCGCCTTGGCGATCGCCTCGGCGCCCGCGTCGCCGACCAGGAGCTCCGGGCGCGCGACACCGCTGTGGCGCAGGTCGAGCGCCGGGTAGCGCCGCGTCCCCGCCAGCGCCTCGTCGAGCGCGATCACCGTGGTCTCGCCGCCCA
>DASYIJ010000124.1:0-3542 GCA_035997675.1 Solirubrobacteraceae bacterium | reverse complement strand
CGGGAACGGCGCCGTCCGCCTCTGCGGCCGCGGCGCCGAGTGCGCGATTGTACGCCATCCGTCTCGCCCTCAGCCGTCGCCTCATCCCCGGTGACGGCACCGTTGGCGTCGACCAGGGAGGCGCGGGCGGCGGTGCGCCCGACCTCGTCGATGCGGACCAGACGCTTCTCGCCGACCAGCTTCCCGCCACCGGCGATCTCGATGATGTAGCCGTCGATCTTGGCCACGGCGTCGTCGACCTTGTACATGTGCGGCTCGACGATCTGGACCAGCACCTCCTCGCCGGGTCGGAACGGCAGCGCGCGCTCCTCCACCTGCTCGCGCGAGCCCTCGTAGGTCACGGCGAAGTGGTCCATCGGTAGGCCGTCGGACCCCTCGAACAGGAAGCGCCGGCCGGTCTGGTCCTCCAGCTCGCGGAGCATGCGCGACCCGTTGCCGGTGAACTCCGCGGTCACGCCCGGGTTGAGCTGGACGAGGAACGCCTCCGGGGCGTCCCTGCGCTCCTTGACGAGCTCGCGCAGCCTGCGCTCGACGTCGATCGCGATCGTCTCCTCGGATCGAATCACGCCCTCGCCGTCGCAGGTCGGGCACGGGCGGGTCATCATCTCCCGCACGCCCTCGGTGACGTTCTGGCGCGTCATCTCGACCAGGCCGAGCGGCGAGATCTCGACCACGAAGGTCTTCGTGCGGTCCTCGTCGAGCTGCTTGCGCAGCGTCTTGAGCACCGCATCGCGATTGCGAGCCCGCGCCATGTCGATGAAGTCGATGACGATGATTCCGCCGATGTCGCGCAGCCGCAGCTGGTTGACGACCTCCTCGGCGGCCTCGAGGTTGGTCTTGGTGATCGTGTCCTCGAGACGGGCGCCCTTGCCGCGGCCGACGAACGAGCCGGAGTTGACGTCGATCACCGTCAGCGCCTCGGCGTAGTCGATCATCAGGTAGCCGCCGCTGGGCAGGTCGACCCGGCTCGAGAGCACGCCCTCGATAACCGGCTCGACGCCGTAGGCCTCGAACAGCGACTCATCGCCCTCCCACAGCTCGACGCGGTCCACGAGCTCGGGCGCGGTGCGCGTGAAGAACGACACCAGGCGATGGTGCTGCTTGGGGTCGTCGACCACGGCGCGCTCGAACTCGGCCGAGAAGATGTCGCGTACGACGCGCACCGACAGGTCGGCCTCCTGGAAGACCATCGCCGGCGCTTCGGTCTCCTCGACCCGCTTCTGGAGCACCTGGTGGAGCTTCTCCAGGTACAGCAGCTCGCGTTCGAAGTCCTTGCGCTTGGCGCCGTGGGCCGCCGTGCGGACGATGGCACCGCCACCGCGTAGATCCAGCTTCGCGACCTCCTTGCGCAGACGCTCGCGCTCCTTGTCCTCGAGCCGGCGCGAGACGCCGACGCCCTCCCCGGTCGGGGCGAAGACGAGGTAGCGGCCGGGGATGGCCAGCTCCATGGTCAACCGGGCGCCCTTGGACTTGAGGGGATCCTTGACGACCTGGACCACGACCTCCTGGCCGGGCTTGAGCAGGTCCGTGATGCTGCGACCTCCACCGCCGCGACCGCGACCGCGCTTGGGCGCCTCGACGCCCGGCAGCACGATCTCGTCGACGTGCAGGAAGCCGTTCTTCTCGAGGCCGATGTCCACGAAGGCGGCCTCGAGGCCGGCGAGGACGTTGTCCACCCGGCCCTTGTAGATGTTTCCGACGATCGAGCGCGCGCCGCGGCGCTCGAGGTACAGCTCTGCGACCCGGAACCCCGCACTGGGGTCGGCCTTCTTGCGGCGCTTGCGCACGGTGGACTTTGCCGCCGGCTTGCCGGTCGCTTCGAGCAGCGCAACGCGCGTCTCCGCGCCGTCAACGCTGACCAGTACTTGCTTTTTCACGTGAGTTTTCTTCCTTTACAGGTTGAGCGCTCGGCCCTTGAAGGCGGATGCCATTCGGGCCTCGCCATACACTGACTGTAGGAGGCCGAGCGCCAAGAGGGTGACAATGACCGAGGAACCGCCGTAGCTCATGAGCGGCAGGGGTACCCCGGTGATGGGCATGATCCCCACGGTCATGCCGACGTTGACGAAGACCTGGAACATCAGCATCGCGACGATGCCGCCGGCGATCAGCGCGCCGTACAGGTTCTTCGCCAGGGTGAGGATGCGCAGCGATCTCCAGATCAGCAGCGCGTACAGCGCGAGCACGATCGCCGCGCCCAGGAAGCCGTAGGTCTCCCCCACCACCGCGAACACGAAGTCCGTGTGGTGCTCGGGGAGGAAGTTGAGCTTCGTCTGCGTCGCGCCCGTGACACCACGGCCGGTCTTTTGACCGGCGCCGATGGCGATGCGCGACTGGTTGAGCTGATAGGTCTGGCTCTGCGGGTTGCTGGACGGGTTGAGGAACCCGGTCAGGCGCTGCACCTGGTAGGGCTTGAGCACCTGAACGCCGACCGCGGGTGCGACGGCGAGGGCCAGGGTGATCGCCACGGCGAACGTCGCGCCGAGCACCGCGAAGTGCTTCCACGACGTGCCGGCCACGAACAGCACGGCAACTGCGATCACCACGTAGACCATGCCGCTGCCCAGGTCGGGCTGCACGATCACGAGCACCGAGGGGATCAGCGCGAGCAGCATCGTCCGCGCCGTGGTGTCGCGATCCTGCAGCCGGCGCACGCGGTCGACCACGAAGGCCGAGATCGCGAGAACCAGCAGCAGCTTGCCCAGCTCGGATGGCTGGAAGTTGAGAAAGGCGAGATCGAATGACCGGCGCGACCCGCGCGACGCGGCGCCGAGCGCCAGCACCGCCAGGATCGACGCGATCATTCCGGCGTAGAGGCCGTACTTCAGCTCGCGCAGGCGCGAGTAGTCGATGCGGCTGACCCCGAACATCAGGATCAGGCCGATGCCGGCGAACAGCAGCTGGCGATCGAGGTAGTAGTGCGGGGAACCGGGCACGTCGTCGCGCGTCGCATCGCCAACCGTGATCAGCGAGCAGACGATCAGGCCGAGCGTCGCGAGCAGCAGCATCCAGTCGACCCGCAACAGCGGTGGGCGCGGAGCGACCGTCGTGGCCTCCTCCTCGCGCTTGTGGATAGGGCTCGTGCTCATCGGGTCGTCGACGTCCCCGCGACGAACTTCTTCTGCGCGCCGAACCATTGGGAGAGGATCAGCCGCGTCGCCGGCGCCGCCGCCTCGGCGCCGAAGCCGCCCTGCTCGACGGTGACGGCCACGACGATCGGCTTCACCGGGTCCGGTGCGTAGGCGATGTACCACGACTGGTCGGCCTGGCCCGGGCGCTCGGCCGTGCCGGTCTTGCCGTCCACCTGGTGCGGGAAGCCGGCGAACACGTCGGCAGACGTCCCGCCGGGCTGCGAGGCAGCCGCGTGGAGGCCGTCGAGGATCGCCTGCCGGTTGGCCGGGTCGAGGTGGACGCTGCGGCTCGCTCCCGGCTGGATCGTCTGCAGCACGCGGCCGGCCGCGTCGTCGACCTCGAGGCCGATGTGCGGCGTGAGGACGCGCCCGCCGTTGGCCACCGTGGAGTAGGCCACGGCCATCTGCAGC
>DASYIJ010000101.1:0-7383 GCA_035997675.1 Solirubrobacteraceae bacterium | reverse complement strand
GAGCGCCACGACGTTCGCTTCTTCTCCCGCGCCGAGCTCGAGTCGCTGTGCGGTGCGGCCGGCCTCGACATCGTTCTCGTGTCGCCGTGGCCGCCCGACGAGCCGGGCGACGACGGGCCCACGTGGAGCGTGCTCGTGGCGGCGCGCCCCGGCTGACGGTCTACGCGCGCGCCATCGCGCCGGCGAGCGCGGTGCGAACGGGTGGCCAGTGGCGTTCGAAGGCGAAGTGCTCGCGATGGCATTCACGCGCGCGTTCCGCGTAGCCGGGGGCGTCCGCGGCCAGCTTCTCGACGGCCGCCGCGAAATCGTCCGCACCGTCGATGGCCTCGCCCGCCCCCGCCTGGGCCACCCACTCGAGCGCGCCACCTCGATCCACGATGATCGGCTTCCCCGCGCGCAGGAACCGCGCCGCCTTGCCCGAGGCCTTGCCGCACAGCACGTAGTTCGGGTCCGGGGATCGGTACAGGGCCACACCGATGTCGGAGGCGCACACCACTTCGTCGACTCGATCGTAGGGCGCGGGCTCGAGCAGGAAGCGCACGGGAAGCGCCGACTCCAAGCGGGCGCAGAGGCTCGCCGCCGGCGGGTCGAGATGGCCGTTGCTCTGTAGCGCGAGCATCACGCCCGGCGGCAGTCGCGCCGCGGCGTCCAGACACACGTCAAGGCCCATCTGTGGCAGCAGTGAACCGGCGCTGAGTGCCACCACGGCGTCGTCGGGAACCCCCATGCGCCGGCGCACCGCCGCGCGATCCACCGGCGCGACGGGCCCGGCCGGCGCGTTCGGCAGCTCGAGAAAGCGGTGGCCCGCCAGCGCGGGATGGTCCTCCACCATCGCCCGCGCGCGGATGAGGTCGGGCACGATCGTGAACTCGGCGCGCTCGTGGGCGCGTCGTATCGCCGCGCGCAACCGGGGCTTCGGATCGACGTCGGCCGCCGTGTAGAGCTCGTCCGCGAGCACGACGAGCGGAGCGCGCCAGAGCCGTGCGAGCGCCGCGCCGATGATCAGCGACATCCCCGGGGTGGCCAGGACGAGCTCGTAGTCGCGGCCCACGGCGCCGCGTGCGGCGAGCGCCGCGACGGCCGCGACGGCCCTCGGTTGCACTCCGCCCTCGTAGTCCGGCACCGGGAGGTACCGCACGCCGTGCATCCCGCTCCACGCCCAGGGGTCGGGGGCCAGCAGCTCGACCTCGAACCCCTCGGCGGCGAGCTGCGCCACGGGCTCGCGGACGAACGGCAGCGTCTCGATGTACGGGTGCTCGAAGAGCACCGCCACCCGCCGGCTGTCGAGCGTCCGGGCGCGCAGGCGGCGGACCACCGAGAACGGCAGACCGCGCCCCGCCTCGCGGCTCACGCCCCGGCCGGCGCCTCGGCCTCGCCCCGGGCGCGCTCCAGCTCGCGGCCCAGGTCGCGGATCTCGTCGCGCAGCTTGGCCGCGTACTCGAAGCGCAGGTCCTCGGCCGCGGCCAGCATCTCCTCCTCGAGCTCCACCACCAGCTTCTGGATCTCGTCTGCGCTCATCTCCGTCTCGCGCTGGACGACGCGCCGGCGCCCCTTGGGGACCTTCGCCTCGAGCTGGAGGAACTCGGCGATGTCGGAGATGCCCTTGACGATCGTCTCGGGCGTGATGCCGTGCTCGCGGTTGTATGCCTCCTGGATCACCCGCCGGCGGTTGGTCTCCTCGATCGCCGCCCGCATCGCCGCGGTCTCGCGGTCCGCGTACATGAGCACCGTGCCGCCGACGTTGCGCGCGGCCCGCCCGATCGTCTGGATCAGTGACGTCTCACCGCGGAGGAAGCCCTCCTTGTCCGCGTCGAGGATCCCGACCAGCGACACCTCCGGGAGATCGAGCCCCTCGCGCAGGAGGTTGACGCCGACCAGCACGTCGTACTCGCCCAGCCGGAGCTCGCGAATGATCTGGATCCGCTCGAGCGTGTCGATCTCCGAGTGCAGGTAGCGCACGCGGAAGCCCATCTCGAGCAGGTAGTCGGTCAGGTCCTCGGACATCTTCTTCGTGAGCGTGGTCACGAGGACGCGCTCGTCCCGATCGACCCGGGCGCGCACCTCGTTCATCAGGTCGTCGATCTGGTTGCGGGTCTCGCGGACCTCGACCTGCGGATCGACGATGCCCGTGGGCCGCACGATCTGCTCGACGATGCGGGTGGAGTGGCCCCGCTCGAAATCGCCCGGGGTGGCGGACACGAACACCAGCTGGTTGGAGATCCGCAGGAACTCGTCGAAGGTCTGTGGCCGGTTGTCGAGCGCGCTGGGCAGGCGGAACCCGTACTCGACCAGCGTCCGCTTGCGCGAGCGATCGCCCTCGAACATCCCGCCGATCTGCGGCACCGTCTGGTGGGACTCGTCGATGAAGCAGACGAAGTCGTCGGGGAAGTAGTCGATCAGGCAGTAGGGCCGGTCCCCCGGGCTGCGGCCGTCGAGGATGCGCGAGTAGTTCTCGATCCCCGAGCAGAACCCGACCTCCCGGAGCATCTCCATGTCGTACTGGGTGCGCTGGCGCAGCCGGTGGGACTCCAGCAGCTTGCCCTCCGCCTCCAGCTGCGTGCAGCGCTCGTTGAGCTCCCGTCCGATCTCCTCGACCGCGCCCTCCATAGCGCCTTCCTTGACGTTGTAGTGCGTCGCGGGCCACACGGCGACGTGCTCGAGGTCGTCGGCGATCAGCTCGCCGGTGAGCGGGTCGAAGTGCTGCAGGCGCTCGACCTCCTCGCCGAACAGCGACACCCGGAAGGCCGTCTCCTCGTAAGCCGGGAAGACCTCGAGCGTGTCGCCGCGCACCCGGAAGGTGCCGCGGCCCAGCGCCGTGTCGTTGCGGGTGTACTGGTTGGCCACGAGCTTGCGCAGGACCTCGTCGCGGTCGATGAAGTCGCCCCGCTTGAGGATCTGGACGCGAGCGTCGTAGGTCTCCGGCGATCCCAGGCCGAAGATGCAGGAGACCGAGGCGACGATGATCACGTCGCGGCGGGCGAACAGCGCCGCGGTGGCCGCGTGGCGAAGCCGGTCGATCTCCTGGTTGATCGCCGAGTCCTTCTCAATGTAGAGGTCCTTCGACGGGACGTAGGCCTCGGGCTGGTAGTAGTCGTAGTAGGAGACGAAGTACTCGACGGCGTTCTGCGGGAAGTACGTCCGGAACTCGTTGCACAGCTGCGCCGCGAGCGTCTTGTTGTGGGCGATCACGAGCGTCGGGCGCTGCACCGCCTCGATCGTGGCCGCCATCGTCATCGTCTTGCCCGTGCCGGTGGCGCCCAGCAGGGTGCTGAAGTGCTCGCCGGCCTCGATCCCCTCGCGCAGGGACTCGATGGCCGCGGGCTGGTCCGCGGTCGGGTTGTAGGCGGCGTCGAGCTTGAACGAAGGCACGGGATGAGGGTAGCGACCGTGCCCGGCGCCTCAGCCGGTCTGTTCGACGAGGCGCCGCGGACCCGCGCGCCACAGTCGCAGCAGGCGCGGGCCGAGCCGGAGCGCCAGAGCGTCGAAGAGACAGTAGCCGGCGGCGATCCCGCTGGGCGGGTTCCCGGCCGGCAGCGCGAAGTTGGGGCCCAGCTCGGCCCACCGCCACGTGCCGATCGCGGTCCCGAGCAGCTCCAGCAGGGCGACGCACACGAACATGCAGGCGTAGAACGTCGGAACGCGGCTGCGCAGGATCAGCACGGCGAGCAGGCTCATGCAGAGCGCACCGGCCACGTCGGGGCGGGTCATCACCGTCACGCCGGCCAGCGCCCAGGCGCCTCCGAACGCGAGCGCCCCCCGCGTCAGCGCCCGCCCGTGACGCCGGACGAACGAGCTGCGGGCCAGACGCAGCCCGGCGAGGTAGACGAGGCCGTGGCCCGGCGGCACGAAGGCCGGAAGGTCATGGCGGCGGTACGTGTACCACTCGAAGGCCTGCGAGCCGACGACCTCGCCGACCGTCGCGATGAGCACGAGCGCCGCGACGCGCGAGCGGTCGAGCGGGTCGAGACCACGGCAGGCGAAGAGCAGCGCGGTCCACGTCACCGCGCCGATGGCGGCCTCGCCCACGGGGTCGACCCCGCGGTCGACGAGCAGCGCCGCGATGATGTAGACGGACGTCGCGAGGGCGAAGCCGCCCGGGCTGGCGAGCGCCCGGCGCATACGTGCCGTGCCTGCGCGAGGCTCCGTCCGGCGGATCACCGCCGGACGAATATCCGAGGGCCAAATGCTCATGGGGGAAGGATTCTTTCTGTTCCGGCGTCTATGTTGGGTTGATGCCCCGGGTCGTCATGTTCGCCTATGTGCTGCTGGCCGGGCTCTTCACGCCGGCCCTGCTGTTCGCAGCCGGCAGCGAGGGTACGCCGCCGCCCACGGCCACGGGCGCCCAGGCGACCGACCCGAGCACGTCCACGGCGTCCCCGGTCACCACGCCGGCCGCGACGACGCCGGCACCGGCACCAACGCCGGCCGCGCCCGCCGCCCAGGCCGATCCCGCCGCGGCGGCCGCGCCGGTCCAGGCGCACCCCAAGCCCGCGTCGGTTCTCGCCGCCCGGCAGCCGGTCAAGGTTCGCGCCGTCGCCCGGGCCGCCGGCGGCGACACGATCAGCGACTTCAAGTACACGCCGAGCTCGATCACCGTGACCGCGGGCGACAGCGTCACGTGGACCAACAGCGGCCCGTCCGGACACTCGGCCACGGCCGACGACGGCTCGTTCGACACGGGCGTCCTGCGAAGCGGCGGCAGCGGCTCGCACACCTTCACGCAGGCCGGCACGTACACGTTCCACTGCACGCCGCACCCGTTCATGAAGGGTACGGTCGTCGTCGTCGCCTCCTCGTCGGGCGGTGGAGGGGGCGGCGGCAACGCGACGGGTTCGGCGAACGGCTCGGGCTCGGGCGCGAGCGCGGGTACGGGGGCCTCGTCCTCCGGCAGCACGAGCGCGGACACCGGCAGCGGGACCTCGGGCTCCAACCTGCCGGCCACCGGCGCCGATATCGGCGCCGTGGCACTGCTCGGAGCCGTCCTCGTCGGCGGCGGCATGGTGCTGCGCCGGCGCGTCGCCGGCGAACGCTGACGCTTCCTCCGGGCCGTCCCGGGTAGGGCCGGGACATGGCCGATTCCCGGAAGTCCCGCCTGGGCTCCGCGCTGGCGAGCGCCCGCGGTGCGCTGAGCATGGTCGAGGCGGCCGTCGAGGACACCGTCGCCGCGGTCGACCTGTTCCACCTGACCGACGCCGAGGGGCCGCCCGCCGATCCGTTCGCGGCGCGGAGCACCGACTACATCCGCGCCACCCTCCCCACGCTGCGCGCGATGTCGCACGTGTACTTCCGGGCGGACGTGTCCGGGCTGGACCGGATCCCTGCCGAGGGACCCGTGCTGCTCGTGGGCAACCACTCCGGCGGCACGATGATCGCGGACACCTTCGTGTTCGCCCAGGCGTTCTACGACCACTTCGGGCCCGAGCGCCCGTTCCACCAGCTGGCCCACGACCTGGTGTTCGACGTTCCCGGCCTGCGCACGCTCGTGCAGCGCTACGGCACGGTGCCCGCGTCGCCCTCCAACATGCGCCGGGCGCTCAACCAGGACGCCGCGCTGCTCGTCTATCCGGGCGGCGACGAGGAGAGCTTCCGGCCGTCCTGGGAGTCGGGCAACGTCGACTTCGCGGGACGCAGCGGGTTCGTCGACCTCGCGCTCGACCTCGGCGTTCCGATCGTCCCCATCGTGGCGCTCGGCGGCCAGGAGACGGCGCTCTTCCTCGGGCGCGGGCGGCGCGTCGCGAAGGCCCTTTCCCTCGACCGGTTGGCGCGGCTGAAGGTGCTGCCGCCGGTGCTCGGTCCGCCGCTGGGCGTCACCGTGCTCGACTTCCCGATCCGATTTCCGATCCCGGCGAAGGTGGCGATTCGCATCATGCCGCCCATCGACCTGCGCGAGGAGCTGGGGCGCAAGCCCGACGTCCAGGAGGGCTACGACCTGGTGACGAGCCGGATGCAGCGGACGCTGACCCGGCTCGCCCACGACCGCACGCTGCCCGTCGTCGGCTAGCTCGCCGAGGTCGAGGTCAGAGCCCGAGCTCGCGCGAGTAGTTGTCGCGGTAGTCCTGGCGCGCCCGCAGCACCCGATCCACGTACGCGCGCGTCTCTGCGAACGGGATGTCGGCCTCGCGGAAGCCGGTGCGGCCTCGCCCGGCCTTGGCGATCCAGGAGTCCACGTTGGTCTCGCCGCCGTTGTAGGCGGCCAGCGCAAGCGTGGCGTTGCCGTCGTAGCGATCGAACAGGTAGCGCAGGTAGTACGAGCCGTAGGAGATGTTCGTCTGCGGATCCGAGAGGTCGGCGACGGTGAACGCCGTTCCGCCCGAGCGCCGGGCGATGAAGCGCGCCGTGTCGGGTTGAATCTGCATCAGGCCCTTCGCTCCGGTCGACGAGTCGCGGGCATTGAACTTCGACTCGGCGTAGATGACCGCGGCGATCAATGCCGGGTCGAGATGCTTGCGCGCCGCCTGCTGGCGAATGATGTCCTCGTGGCGCAGCGGCAGGGTGATCTCCTTGACCGCGTGGTGGAGCATCGGGTAGAGCACGACTCCGGCGAGCCCGAGGGCCGTGATCGCGACGACCGCGGCGATCACGCGCCGGCGCATGACGCGGGCGCGCGGCGCAGACCGGCCCGGCGCGGCGCGCCGTGCGCGGGGTCTGGCCGGAGCCGGTGCGGTCGCACGCCGCGTACTCATGGGTTCACTCTCTCAAGGATCGCCGACAGCTTGCGCTGCAACTCCTCCTCGGTTCCGGAGTTTGCGACCGCGAACGTCGCGCGCTCGGCCTTCTCCGTCTGGGCGAGCTGACGCGTCGCGCGCTCGTCCACCGCCGTGTGGCCGCGCGCGGCGGCGCGCTCCGCGCGCACCGGCTCGTCGGCCACGACCGCGATGGTCGCGTCGAAGACGTCATCCATGCCGGCCTCGAACAGCAGGGGGACCTCGACCACGGCCGCCGGCGGCGCCGGCCTCATGGCGCCGATCTCCGCCCGCCACGCCGCGACGCGCGCGCCGACGCGCGGCCACAGCAGCTCCTCGAGCCAGGCGCGGTCGGCGTCCGAGGCGAAGGCTCGCTTCGCCACCGCGTTGCGATCGACCGCGCCGTTCGGCGCCACCTCCTCGCCCCACCGTTCGACGACGGCGTCACGCAGCTCGTCGGAGTCGTAGAGCTCGTGGACCACGGCGTCAGTGGAGAGCGTCGCCGCACCGAGGCGTTCGAGCGCCTGAAGTGCGGTGGACTTCCCGGCGCCGATCCCACCGGTGAGGCCGATGAAGGGCACCACGGTGCGTCCCGCACCGCCGGGCGTTAGGCCGGCTGGTCGGAGGGCGCGTCTTCCGGCGCCGCCGGCTTGGCCTCGGGTGCGCCGTTGGCCGGCGCGGCGGGCTCAGCGGGTTCGGC
>DASYIJ010000092.1:0-2231 GCA_035997675.1 Solirubrobacteraceae bacterium | reverse complement strand
GGCGACCGCGTCACGAAGGTGGTGACCGAGCGCGGGCGGGAGCTGCCGGCCGGCGCCGTGGTGATCGGCGCCGGCGCCGTTCCCGACACCATGCTCGCCAAGCAGGCCGGTCTCGAGCTCGGCGAGCACGGGGGCGTGCGCTGCGACTCGCGCCTGCAGACCTCCAGCGAGGGCGTGTACGCGGCGGGGGACATGTGCGAGTACGACAGCCCGATCCACGGCGGCCCGCTGCGCATCGAGCACTGGGACGTCGCCTTCAACCACGGCAAGACCGCCGCCCTGAACATGCTCGGCCGCGACGTGCCGCACGAGGAGGTGCCCTACTTCTTCTCCGACCTCGCCGACTGGTGCTCCTTCGAGTACGTCGGGCCCGCGTTCGACTGGGAGGAGGAGGTCGTGCGCGGCTCGATCGACGAGGGCGAATTCTCGCTGTGGTACCTCGGGGGCGGACGCGTCAAGGCGGTGCTGTCGGTGGGACGCTCGGACGACCTGGAGGCCGCCAGGCTCCTGATTGCCGCGGGAACGGACGTTAAGGATCGAACAGCCGTGATCGCGGACCCCCAATCTGACCTGTCAGCCCTGTAGGCTGGCCATCGTCTCGGGCCTGGAGCCGCTCGCTGCTCCGTGCCTGGGAACAAGGTGCGCGCACGTAACCGCCAAGGCGTTTCGCCGTAGTTGGCGAAGGTCGTGCCGAGGTGTGTCGCGCGGGCACGGCGTACCCCACTTCGTTACGCATGCCACAAGAACACACACGACCCCGCCGGGCCGTCGTCACGGGCGGCGCGGGCTTCATCGGATCCCACCTCGTCGACGCTCTCGTAGCGCGGGGCGACGACGTGCTGGCCATCGACGACCTGTCGAACGGACGGCGGGAGAACCTGACCACGGCGCTGAGCGACGGCGCCACGCTGGAGCACGCCGACGTGCGCGACGGCGGCGCCATGCGCCGGCTGCTGCGCGAATGGCGTCCCGACGTCGTGTTCCACCTCGCCGCGCAAGCCGATGTGTCCCGCTCGGTGGCCGACCCCGACTTCGACGCCCAGGTCAATCACGCCGGCACCGTCAACGTGCTCGAGGCGGCGCTCGCCGCCGGCACGGAGCGGTTCGTGCTCGCCTCCACCGGGGGCGCCCTGTACGGCGACGCGGACCGGATCCCGACGCCGGAGTCCGCGCCGGTGGAGCCCCTGGCGCCCTACGGGGCCAACAAGCGCGCCGCCGAGCAGGAGGTCGAGCGGCTCGGCGGTGAGCGCATGTCCACCGTGTCTCTTCGGCTCGCCAACGTGTACGGCCCGCGCCAGGACTCGAGCGGCGAGGGCGGCGTGGTCGCCATCTTCTCGCGGGCGCTCGCCGAGGGAACCCGGCCGACCGTGTTCGGCAACGGCTCGAGCACGCGCGACTATGTGTACGTCGACGACGTCGTGGACGCGTTCGTAGCCGCCGCCGACTCCGACGCGACCGGCGCCTTCAACATCGGTACCGGGCGCGAGACCTCGGTGGTCGACCTGCTCGCGACGCTCTCCCGGGCGGCGGACGTCGAGGATGCCGTGGAGGCCGGGCCCGAGCACGCGCCCGAGCGCGATGGCGAGGTCCGGCGGTCCTGCCTGGACGCCGGCCTGGCCACGCGGACGCTGGGCTTCGCGGCCGCGTGGCGGCTCGAGGACGGCCTGCGCACCACCTACGAGCACTACGCCCACGCCTCGATGGGCGACGGCGACCGAGCTTCGGCCGACGTGCATGCGCCCGCCCGGCGGCCCCGTGGCCAGGGCCCGCTGGCGTTCCTGCTCGCGCGGCGCCGAGCCGCGCGCAACGGCAACGGCGCCGCGGCGACCGAACCGGCAACCCCTTCGAAGGTGCTGATCCTGTCGGCCGATGTCGGCGAGGGCCACATCGCCGCCGCCCGCGCGCTGGAGGCCGAGATCCTCGCCGAAGAGCCCGACGCCGAGATCGAGGTGGTGGACGACGGACTGCGCTGGCTCGGGCGCTTCTCCGAGTACGTGATCCGCGACGGCTACCGCATCCAGCTGCGCTTCTTCCCGTGGATGTACGGGCTGCTCTACACGCTGGTCACGAGGGTCGCCCCGGTCCGCGTGGTGGGTTTGCGCTGCCTGAGCCTCATCGGTGCCCGGCGCATGCTCCGCCGCGTGCGCGAACGCGACCCTGACGTCATCGTCTCCACGCACCCGTCCCTGACCAACATCCTCGGGATCCTGCGCCGCCGGGGCAAGATCGAC
>DASYIJ010000292.1:0-6065 GCA_035997675.1 Solirubrobacteraceae bacterium | reverse complement strand
GGGCCGGAGTCCGTGGTCGCCGCGGCCGGCGATCGCCCGGTCGTGGTGCACGACGCCAAGGCGCTCCGCGACGTGCCCGCCAACCTGGAGCACGACACGATGGTCGCCGCCTACCTGCTCGACCCGGCGGCGCGGGCATACCCGCTCGACGAGCTCGCTGCCGACCGCGGGTTCGGGGCGGAGATCGACGACCCCGTGGCGCGCGACGCGCTGCTGACGGGGGCGCTCGCGTCCTGGCAGCGCGAGCAGCTGCGCGAGCGCGGGCACGAGTCGCTGCTGCAGGAGATCGAGATGCCGCTCGTACGTGTCCTGCGCGAGATGGAGCTGGCCGGGTGCCGGCTCGACACGGAGCGCCTGGCCGGGATCTCCACGCGCGTCAAGGCGGATGCGGCGGCGCTGGAGCGGGAGATCTTCGAGCTCGCGGGCGAGGAGTTCACGATCGGCTCGCCCCAGCAGCTGTCGGAGATCCTGTTCGGCAAGCTCGGCCTGTCGCGCAAGCGCCGCGGGAAGACGGGCTTCTCGACCGACGCCCGTGTGCTGCAGGCGATCCGCGCCGAGCACGAGATCATCCCCAAGATCGAGCGCTGGCGGGAGCTGACCAAGCTCGCCCAGACCTACCTCGACGCCCTTCCCGCGCTGATCGCCGAGGACGGGCGCGTGCACACGACCTTCCACCAGGCGGCCGCCGCGACCGGGCGGCTCTCCTCGACCGATCCGAACCTCCAGAACATCCCCGTGCGGACCGAGCTGGGGAGGGAGATCCGGGCGTGCTTCATCGCCGAGCCGGGCAACGTGCTGCTGTCCGCCGACTACTCCCAGGTCGAGCTGCGCATCCTCGCCCAGGTGGCCGACGAGCCCGTGCTGAAGGAGATCTTCCGGCGCGGGGAGGACGTGCACACGGCGACGTCGATGGCCGTGTTCGGCGTCACGGCGGACGAGATCGACCCGGCGATGCGCTCCAAGTCGAAGATGATCAACTACGGCATCGTTTACGGGCTCTCGGCCTACGGGATGGCCGACCGCCTCCAGATCCCCAAGGAGGAGGCGCAGGAGTTCATCGACACCTACCTGGCCCGCTTCCCGCAGGTGCGGGCGTTCATGGAGCGCACGATCGAGCAGGCCACCGACGACGGCTACGTCACGACCCTGTTCGGCCGCCGCCGCCGCGTGCCCGAGCTGCGCGCCCCGCGGCGGGAGACGCGGAGCCTCGGCGAGCGCCTGGCGGTCAACAGCGTCATCCAGGGCACGGCCGCCGACATCATCAAGGTGGCGATGGTGCGCGCCCACGACGCGCTCGCCGACGCAGGCCTGAAGACGCGCCTGATCCTCCAGATCCACGACGAGCTGCTCTTCGAGGGCCCGGCCGAGGAGGCCGGGCGCGCGCAGGAGATCGTGTGCGCGGAGATGACCGCGGCGTGGGAGCTGGACCCGCCGCTGGCCGTCGACGCCGGGAGCGGACTCAACTGGATGGAGGCCAAGTAGGCGTGGACCGCGGCCTGGCCGTCCTGCTGACGGCGTGCACAGGTGGGCTGATCGCGCTGCAGGCACCGATCAACTCCATGCTCGGCAAGGCCGTCGGGACCTGGCAGGCGGCGCTGGTGTCCTTCGCCATCGGCACGCTGCTGCTCGCCGGCATCGTGGCCGTCGCGGGCGGAGGCTTCGGCTCGATCGGCGAGGTTCGCCACGTGAGCTGGTACTACCTCACCGGCGGTCTGCTCGGCGCGGCGTACGTCACCACGGTGCTCGTCACCGTGCGCACCCTCGGCGCCGGCGGCGTCACCGCCGCGACGATCGCCGGCCAGCTGACGATGGCCGTGGTCGTCGACCAGCTCGGCATCCTCGGCGTGGCGAAGCATCCGATCACCGCGCTGCGGCTGCTGGGCGTCGTGCTGCTGGCGACCGGGACGTTCCTTGTCGTCCGCGAGTAACTCGAAGCCGCCCGCTCTCGACGAATATCCAATTTCCGGACCGCCGCGCTCGGCGGTACGATCGCGGAGTCATGGATGAGGTCGAGCTGCCCGACGGGGAGCAGACGCAGGAGCGTCGCCGCGATGAGCGCCGGCGGGCCGACCGCCGCCGGGGCGGCCGCCGCGCCGACGATCGCGCGCGCATTCGGGGCTACCAGTTCTGGGCGGTGGCCTGGGCCATCGTCGGCTCGATCGTCGTGCTCTACCTGTTCCTGCTCGGGTTGAACGCGTTCTCGCCCGGCGAGGCGCCGGTCGCGACCGCGGTCATCCTCGTGCTTGCGCTCGCGTGGCTGGCGCACGCCTGGCGCCGCATCGCCGCCGGCGGCTTCGTGAGCCGGCCGGACCGAGAGCGCCGCGGCTTCTAGCCGGCGGGATGGCGGAGTCCGTCACCGTCGCCGGGCGGTTCAACGGGCCGCCGGACTCGGCGCAGGGCGGCTACGCCTGCGGGCTGGTCGCGGAACGGATCGACTCCGCATGCGCCGCGGTCTCGCTGCGCGCGCCGCCGCCGCTCGAGCGGCCGTTCGGGGTCCGAGAGGAGGCGGCCGGGGGCGTGGCGCTGTACGACGGCGACACCAGGATCGCCGAGGGCGCACCGGCCGAACTCGATCTCGAGGTACCCGAGCCGGTCACGCTTCAGGACGCCGAGCGGGCCTCGGCGGATTTCCCCTGGCGCGAGCGTCATCCGTTTCCGACCTGCTTCGGCTGCGGCCCCCAGCGCTCACCCGCCGATGCGATCGCCGTGCTTCCGGGACCGGTCGCCGGACGCGACGTGGTCGCGGCGCCGTGGACGCCCCCGACCGAGTTCGCCGGGCCCGACGGCGCCGTGACGACCCTGTTCGCGTGGGCCGCGCTCGACTGTCCGACGTCGTTCGGTGTGCTGCCTCCGGACGCACCGACCCACGTCCTCGCGCGTCTCACTGCGCGGCTCGTGGCCCCGGTCCGAGCGGGCGAGCCCCACACGGTGATGGCCTGGCACGTGGCCCGTGACGGCCGCAAGGCGTACGGAGCGGCGGCGATCCACGCGCCCGACGGCGCCCTGTGCGCGGTCAGCCAGGGCCTGTGGATCCAGGTGCGCGACCCGTCGCAGGTCGGCGCCGCGCGCTAGTCCGTCACGCCCGCGCCACGAAATTCACCCGCTCGGCCCGGGCGAACTGATCCTCGAACTCGGCAAGCGAGAACGGCCCGGCGCCGTCGAGGCCGGACACGCGCAGGCCCGCGGCGTCCAGCAGCTCCCACACGTCGCCGGGGGCCGTGCCGTAGTGGTCGGCGGAGCCGGCGCCGTGCTCGAGCGCCACGACCGGGCGGTGGCGCGTGATGGTCTCGATGCCCCCGCGGAGGACCTCCAGCTCGGCGCCCTCGACGTCGATCTTCAGGAAAGCGGGCACGTAGCCGCTCGGCAGCGCATCGTCGAGGCGCTCGGTGCGTACGCGGATCGTCTCGGTGGTCTGGGAACCCGGATAGGGCCGGGCGCGGAAGCCGCTCCAGCCGGGCAGGGTGGTGACGTGCACGAATTCGCGCTCCCCGGCGCGGTCCGACAGCGCCGCGCAGCGCAGGTCGGCATCGGGAAAGCGGCCGGCGGTCCGGGCGCAGAGATCGGGCAGCGGCTCCCAGGCGACGTGCCGGCCGGCCGGCGCGAGCCGCACGATCTCGGCGAGCACCGCGCCCTCGTGAGCGCCGACGTCGAGCGCGTTGGAATCCGGGCGGAGCACCTCCTCGAGCAGACGCGCGAGGCGCGCCTGGTCGGCGCGGTCGCGGCGCACATGCGGCGGAGCGAGCCGGCGCTTCACCGCCCGCAACGGCGCGCCGACGCCCGAGCGCAGTGCGGCGCGCTTGAGCCGGTCCATCTCAGGCCGCGAGGGCCGCGGCCGGGTCCGCCACGGCCGAGCTCGCGGTCGGCCCGGCGACGAACTCCGGGGGAGCGATCGCCAGGTAATGCTCGAACGCCCACCGGCTCAGCCGTCGCCGGGCGAGCGCGCGCAGGCCGAGGTGGAGCAGCCTCGGCGGCACGCGGGGGACCAGCCACTGGACCCGCAGGAGCCAGTCGAACTTCCACGCGTGCGCCGCCGAGAAGTCGTGATAGCGCCGCAGTGCCTCGTCCTTGGTGCGCCGCGTCTCCACCACGGCGCGCAGCTCGCGCCCGCAGGCGACGCCGAAGTACAGCGCCGTGCGGATGCCCTCGGCGGTGGTCGGCACACAGTGACCGGCCGAATCGCCGACGAAGAAGATGCCGTCCCCGGTCGCCGGGCGGATCTGGTGGGGGATCCAATTCCCCTGGAAACGGACCGGATCTCGCTCGACGTCCTCGGCCAGCCGCACCGTCGGCTCCTTGACATGGAAGCGGGGGTCGAACGAGCCCACGCCGACCCGCACCTCCTCGTCGGCCGGGAAGCTCCAGCCGTAGCCCGCCGGCACATAGGAGCGGTCGATCCACAGCTCCATGTCCGGGCCGCCGCCGAAGGGGTGCACCTCGAGGCCGCGCGACAGGCGCGCCTCGGGCGGCTGGACGCTGTCCCCGGCGCCCAGCAGGCGGCGCCAGCCGAGCCCGTCGACGATCGCTCCGGCGCGGAGGTCGCCGCGGTCGGTGTGCACGACGTCGCCCGTCCGCCCGTCGACCTTGGCCGTCTCGAACGGCACGTCGGACGACTGCTCGCGCAGCATCTCGCACATCGTGCGGTAGTCGAACGTCGAGAAGGACCAGGGCAGGTCCCAGCGCACGGTCCCGTGGGGGGTGTGCACGAGCAGCGAGGCGAACGTCTGCTGGATAGCGTCCTCCACCCCGAGCGCGTGCATCCACACCGTGGGGATGCCGCAGGCGGACGTCTGGCGCTCGCCGACCTCGTACCGGTCGATCATCAGCACGCGGGCGTCGGCGCCACTCAGCTCCCGCGCCACGGCGAGCCCGGCGAACGACGCGCCGCAGATGAGGACGTCGTACTCACCGGACAGGGGAGTGCGCTCCGCACCCCGCTTGGTGGCTCGCTTGGGCATGGCCGCCGGATGATACGGCGGCAGGAGTCCCCGTCGCCCGCATGAAGCTCGCTAACCTTCGCCGTTGATGGCTGCAACGGATACGACCATGCCCGCCGACGCGAAAGTCGTCGAGGGCTCTGATGGCCTCCTGCTCGAGGTCGACGGCCAGATCGTCCCGAATTACGATGCGACGATCACGCCCTTCGAGGAGGGCGACGTGGTCACCGGCAAGGTCGTCCGCATCGACGCGGACGAGGTGCTGGTGGACATCGGCTACAAGTCCGAGGGCGTCATCCCCGCCCACGAGCTGTCGATCCGCAAGTCCGTGGATCCCGCCGACGAGGTCGAGCTGGGCGAGGAGGTCGACGCCCTCGTCCTCACCAAGGAGGACCAGGACGGCCGGCTCATCCTGTCCAAGAAGCGCGCGCGCTTCGAGAAGGCGTGGCGCCGCATCGAGGCCGCCGCGGAATCGGGCGAGCCGGTCGAGGGCCAGGTCATCGAGGTCGTCAAGGGCGGCCTGATCATCGATCTCGGCGTGCGCGGCTTCCTGCCCGCCTCGCTGGTCGACATCCGCCGCGTGCCGCACCTCGACGACTACCTCGGCCAGAAGATCGAGTGCAAGGTCATCGAGCTGAACCGCTCGCGCAACAACGTCGTCCTCTCGCGCCGCGCGGTGCTCGAGGAGGAGCGCAAGGAGGTCCGCCAGCAGATCCTCGACCGCCTGCAGCCGGGCCTCGTGGTGGAAGGCCAGATCTCCAACATCGTGGACTTCGGGGCGTTCGTCGACCTCGACGGCATCGACGGCCTGATCCACATCTCCGAGCTTTCGTGGTCGCACGTCAACCACCCGAGCGAGATCCTGAGCATCGGCGACACGGTGTCGGTCAAGGTGCTCGACATCGATCGCGACCGCCAGCGCATCTCGCTGGGCCTCAAGCAGACCCAGGAGGATCCGTGGCAGCGGGTCGTGGACACCTACAACGTCGGTGACGAGCTCGAGGGCAAGGTCACCAAGGTCGTCACCTTCGGTGCGTTCGTCGAGATCCTGGACGGCGTCGAGGGCCTCGTCCACATCTCCGAGCTGGCGCCCCACCACATCGAGAACCCGCGCGAGATCGTCGAGCAGGG
>DASYIJ010000030.1:0-3862 GCA_035997675.1 Solirubrobacteraceae bacterium | reverse complement strand
CAGACCGCGGTGGTCCTCCGCGGCCGCTCCGACGTGCACGCGATCCTCGACGGTGCCGACGACCGCCTGCTGGTGGTCGTCGGGCCGTGCAGCGTGCACGACGTCGACGCCGCCCGGGAATACGCGAGCCGCCTGAGCGTCAAGGCGGAGGAGTTGCGGGACGACCTCTGCGTGGCGATGCGGGTCTACTTCGAGAAGCCGCGCACCACCACCGGGTGGAAGGGCATGATCAACGACCCGCACCTGGACGGCTCGGGCGACGTCAACGCCGGCCTCCACATGGCGCGCAGCCTGCTGCTCGAGGTCCTGCGCCTGGGCGTGCCGGTGGGCTGCGAGTTCCTGGACCCGATCACTCCGCAGTACATCTCCGACGCGGTCTCCTGGGGAGCGATCGGCGCGCGTACCACGGAGAGCCAGATCCACCGCCAGCTCGGCTCTGGCCTCTCCATGCCGGTGGGCTTCAAGAACCGCACCGACGGGAACGTCAAGGTGGCGGTGGATGCCGTGCGCGCAGCCGCCGTGTCCCATGCCTTCGCGGGCATCGACGTGACCGGAACACCGGCCATCCTCCATACGCGTGGCAACCCCGACGGCCACATCATCCTGCGCGGAGGCCGTGGGGCGCCCAACTTCGGCGCCGCGCCGGTGGCCGAGGCGCTCGCCGAGCTGCGCGCCGCCGGCCTTCCCGAGCGGTTGGTCATCGACGTCTCCCACGACAACAGCGGCAAGGACCCCACCCGCCAGCCCTTGGCGGCGGAGGACGTCGCCGGGCAGATCGCCGGCGGCAGCCGAGCCGTGGTCGGCGTGATGCTCGAGTCGTTCCTCGTCGCTGGGCGCCAGGACCTCGACTCGGGCGGGCCGCTCGCCTACGGGCAGTCGATCACCGATGCCTGCATGGACTGGGAGACCACCGTCTCGGTGCTCGACCGCCTAGCGGGCGCGGTGCGAGCACGACGCGGCGGCGCATGACGGTCGCGGTCATCGGCGTCGGCTTGATCGGCGGCTCCATCGGGCTGGCCGCGCGCGAGCGCCTCGGAGCGACGGTCCGCGGCTACGACGCGGGCGACGGTGTGCTGGACCGGGCGCGTGAGCGCGGCGCCGTCGACGAGGCGTGCACGACCGTCGCCGAGGCGGTCGCCGGGGCCGAGACGGTGTTCGTGGCGGTGCCCGTGGGCGCCGTGGTGACCACCGTGGCGGAGGCCCTCGCGGCGGCCGGGCCCGAGTGCGTGGTCTCCGATGTGGGCTCGACCAAGCGCGACGTGGTCGCGGCCCACGACGACCCTCGCTTCGTCGGCGGCCACCCGGTGGCCGGGGCCGAGACCGCGGGCGTCGATCATGCGCGGGCCGACCTCTTCGACGGGGCGACGTGGTACCTCACGCCGACGGCGACGACGTCGGGGATCCTGTTCGAGCGACTGCACGGCGTGGTCGCCGACCTCGGCGCCCGGCCGGCGGCGATCGACGCCGTCACCCACGACCGGCTGCTGGCCAGCGTGTCGCACCTGCCCCACGTCCTCGCCAACGTGCTCGTATCGCAGGCCGCCAACACGCTCGCCGGCGAGAACGAGCGCCTTCCCGTCGCCGGGCCGAGCTTCCGCGACGCCACGCGCGTCGCGGGCGCCAACGGCGAGGTATGGACCGACATCTACCTCTCCAACCGCGACGCTCTCATCCAGCAGCTCGACGAGGCGGCGGGCCGGTTGGCAGGTGTGCGCGAGGCGCTGGCGGCCGGAGACCGCGCCGGGATCGCGGCCTGGAACGAGCGGGCGGCCGCCGACCGGCGAGCGCTGCTCGAGGCCGGTCTCGCCGGCGGTCCGGTGCACGAGCTGCGCGTCTCGGTGCCCAACGAGCCCGGCGTGGTCGCGCAGATCGCGCTGGAGCTGGGCCGGGCTGGTATCAACATCACCGACATGGCCCTGTATCCGGCCGCCGACATGCGCGAGGGCGTGGTCGCTCTGTGGATCGCGGGCGACGAGCCCGCCGATCGCGCCGAGGAGCGGGCGGCGGCGCTCGGCTTCCCGGTGGCGCGCGCGTGAGCCGCGTTCGCTTCGATCCGGCGCCCCCGTTGAAGGGGTCGATCACCGCGCCGCCCGACAAGTCGATCTCGCACCGCGCCGCGCTGTTCGCGGCCATGAGCGAGGACCCGGTGTCGATCGTCAACTACCTCGACGCCGGCGACACCAACTCCACGCTCGACGCGATCCGCGCGCTCGGCGTCCTCATCGAGCAGCGCGCCGACGAGCTGGTGGTCCGGGGTGGCGGCATGCGCAGCGTGCAGGCGCTCGACGCGCCGATCGACGTGGGCAACGCCGGCACGCTGATGCGTCTGCTGCCCGGATGGCTCGCTGGACAGGAGGGAGCGAGCTGGACGCTCGACGGCGACGCGTCGATACGTCGCCGGCCGGTGGACAGGATCGCCGAGCCGCTGCGCATGATGGGCGCGACCGTGGACGCCCACGAGGGCCGGTTTCCGCCCTTCACGGTCCACGGCGCGCGCCTGCACGGCATCGAGTACGAGCTGCCGGCGGCGAGCGCGCAGGTGAAGTCGTGCGTGCTCATCGCCGGGCTGGTGGCCGACGGCGAGACGGCGGTCGTCACACCGTCGCCGACGCGCGATCACACCGAGCGCATGCTGCGTGCGGCCGGCGTGGACGTGCGCTGCGTGGACCGGCGCGCGGCGGTCGGCAACGTCGACGAGCTCGAGCTGGAGCGTGTCGTCGTCCCCGGGGACATGTCCTCGGCCGCCTTCCTCGTGGCGGCCGGCGTGCTGGTCCCGGGATCCCGGCTCATCGTCGAGAACGTCGGCACGAACTGGACCCGGGCGGGCTTCCTGCGCATCGCCGAGCGGATGGGCGCGATCGTCGTGGGCGATCTCGAAGAGGAGCCGCACGACGTTCCGGCCGACGAGCCGGTGTCCGACCTCGACGTGCGGGCCGGTCCGCTCGTCGCCACCGAGGTCGAGCCCGAGGAGGTGCCGCTCGCGATCGACGAGCTCCCGCTCGTGGCGCTGATGGGCTGCTTCGCCGAGGGCGAGACGGTCGTCCGCGGAGCGCACGAGCTGCGCCTGAAGGAGACCGACCGCATCGCCGCCGTGGTCCAGGGTCTGCGCGGGCTCGGCGCCGAGATCGAGGCCTGGGACGACGGCTTCGCCGTCACCGGCAGCGGCGGGCTGGAGGGCGGCGTGCTCGATGCCCAGGGCGACCACCGCCTCGCGATGATGGGGGCCGTGGCGGGGCTCGCCTCCCGGGACGGGGTCGAGGTCATCGGTATGGATGCCGCCGCCATCTCCTATCCCGACTTCCTCGACGACATGCGCGCGCTCGAGGCGCTCGCCTAGTGCGGCAGGCATGATCGTCGCCGTCGACGGTCCCGCCGGTGCCGGCAAGTCGACCGTGGCGCGGGCGGCCGCGGACGCCCTCGGCTTCACCTATCTGGACTCCGGCGCGATGTACCGGGCCGTGGCGCTGGGCTCACTGGAGCGCGGGCGCCCGGCGGTGGAGGTCGCACGGGACGCCGCGATCGAGCTGGGCGACGGCGGCGTGCGCCTCGACGGGCGCGACGTGTCCGCCGCGATCCGGGCGCCCGAGGTGTCCGAGGCGGCGTCGCGCGTGGCGGCCGACCCGGACGTGCGCGCGGCGCTGGTCGACCGCCAGCGGGGGCTGATGGCCAGCGGCGACTGGGTCGCCGAGGGCCGGGACATCGGCACCGTGGTGGCGCCGGATGCCGCGGTGAAGGTCTTCCTCACGGCCAGTCCCGAGGAGCGCGCGCGCCGCCGGGCGGCCGAGCTGGGAGCGGACGAGCGCGCCGTGCTCGCCGACCAGGCGCTGCGCGACGAGCGCGACCGCACGCGCGAGCACAGCCC
>DASYIJ010000016.1:0-3076 GCA_035997675.1 Solirubrobacteraceae bacterium | reverse complement strand
TCACCGTCGGCCAGTACCTGCGACCCACCGAGCGCCACCTCCCGGTCGTGCGCTACTGGCATCCGGACGAGTTCGCCGCACTCGAGCGCGCCGCCTACGAGATCGGATTCGAGAGCGTGGCCGCCGGCCCCCTCGTGCGCTCGAGCTACCACGCCGACGAGCACGTGCCGCAGGAGCGCCCGGGCGAGGGCCCGGTCGCCTTTATGGCAAGGTAGGCCCCGCCCGGCCCGGCCCGCCTGGGCGCCAGGGCCCGTGTTCCCGCTCAAGGACAACATCCCGACCGAGCGCTTCCCGGTCGTCACGGTCGCGTTGATCGCGATCAACGTCTTCGTCTTTCTCTTCCTCCAGCACCCGAGCGGCTTCTCCAGCGTCGACGACGAGACGGTGGTGAAGTACGGCGCGATCCCGTACGCGCTTACCCATCCGGGCAAGCACTGCGGACTCGGCGACCGCGTGACCCCGGGCGGGGTGCTGGTCACCTCCCAGCACGGCACGGTCGCCTGCGAGGGCAAGGTCGTGCAGACCTCCGAGGGGCCCACCAAGATCCGCGCGATCGCAGGCTCGCAGCCGCCGGCCTGGCTGACGATCTTCACCGCCATGTTCATGCACGGCGGCTTCCTGCACATCATCGGGAACATGCTGTTCTTGTGGATCTTCGGGAACAACGTCGAGGACGCCATGGGGCCGCTGAAGTACCTTGCCTTCTACCTGCTGAGCGGGGTCGCGGCGCTCGCGCTCCAGGTCGCGTTCAACCCGGATTCCACCGTGCCCACGATCGGGGCCTCCGGAGCGATCGCCGGAGTCCTCGGCGGCTACATCCTGCTCTATCCGCGCGCCCGGGTGCTGACCCTCATATTCCTCATATTCTTCGTCACCTTCATCGAGGTCCCCGCCGTGCTCGTGCTCGGCGTCTGGTTCCTCGAGCAGCTCTACTTCGGCGTGGCCGACCTGTCACACCCGACCGGCGGCGGGGTCGCGTACTTCGCCCACATCGGCGGCTTCGCGTTCGGGCTGATCTTCATCCGCGCGTTCGCCACCCGCATTCGAAGACCGCCCGAGCCGCGCCTGCCCGCCTACTGATGCCGACGCGTTCCCTGATCCTGGGCGTCGCGCTCGTCTTCATCGTGCTGTTCGCCGCGCTGACGGTCGACGCGCTGATCCGTCGCGGGACCGCGGTGCTCGTCCCGGGGGTCCTCTCGCTCCTGGTGCTCGCCCTGTTCGCGTTTGGCATCGTCGGGGCGCTGCGGCATCCTCCCGACGACTAGTCGAGGACACGGAGGAGGAAAGACGGCCGCAGCCGGATCACGAAGGGCCAGGCGCCGCTCGCGCGGTGCCGGCCGTGCCCGCCTCGCGGCGCTGGTCGCCGCGCTCGCCGTCGCGGTCGGTCTGGTGTTCGCGACCGGGCAGGACGGGCGCACGCAGCGCGGAGCCGGTGTCGGCTCCGGTGCCGATGCCGGTGGCTCCCCCGCCCGCCGGGTCTCGCCGCCGACGGGTGACACGAACCCCTACGGGGCGGCACTCGCCCCGCCCGCCCGCCGCGTGCAGGCGCGCTTTGCCAAACCGCCGGCCGGCGCGCTGCTCTTCGACCTGCGCAACGGACGGGTCCTGTGGGGGCGCCAGCCCACCACGCCGCGCCCGATCGCCAGCGTCACGAAGATGATGACCGCGCTGCTCGTGGTCGAGCGCGACCCGCCGACCGCGACGGCGTTCATCACCCGTGCCGCGCTGCGCTACCAGGGCTCGGGCGTCGGGCTCCTGCCGCCCGGCAAGCGGGTCAACGTGACGCCCCTGCTGTACGGGCTCCTGCTGCCCTCAGGCAACGACGCGGCGCGCGTCCTGGCCCAGAACGTCGGCCGCACCATCCCCGGCTTCGTGCGCCTGATGAACGAACGCGCGCGACAGCTCGGCCTCAGCTGCACCCACTTCGTCGGCCCCGACGGCTACAGCGACGCCAACCGCTCCTGCCCCCGCGACCTCGCCCGCCTCGCGGCCGCCGTCATGCGCGAGCCGCGGCTGCGCGCGGTGGTGAGCAGCTCCTTCGCGTCCTTCCCGTTTCCCATCAAGGGCCGCAAGCTCTACCTCGCCGGTCACAACCCGCTCGACCTGCGCCGCTACCGCGGCTGGACCGGGATCAAGACCGGCTACACGCCGCTGGCGGGCGAGTGCTTCGTCGGAACCGCGCGGCGCGGCGGCGTTGCCCTGGGCGTCGTGCTCCTGCGATCGCCCGACGCCGGAGCCCAGGCGATCAAGCTGCTCGACCGTGGCTTCGAGGCGATGCGGCGGCCCCTGGGGGCACAGCTGGGCTGACGGCCCGCGTGACCGACGTCACACCCGGCGGAGGGGGTTTCTCCCGTTACCTCCACGCCGGGTCGGGGTTACTGAACGACTAGTCGGTTCTTCGACGTCAAAGGACCCCCATCATGGACACCCGCGAAATCACCCTGCACGGCCACCGCGTGAGCTACCGGGCGGCCGGCGACGGCCCCGAGGTCGTCGTGCTCATCCACGGGATCACCGGCAGCGCCGACACATGGGCCGAGGTCATCCCCGGCCTGGCGGAGCAGTTCACGGTGATCGCGCCTGACCTCCTGGGGCACGGGCAATCGGCCAAGCCCCGCGGCGACTACTCGCTCGGTGCCTACGCCTCGGGTGTCCGGGACCTCGTCGCGGCCCTCGGCCACGACCACGCCACGGTCGTCGGCCACTCCCTCGGCGGCGGCGTCGCCATGCAGCTCGCCTACCAGTTCCCCGAGCGCTGCGAGCGGCTCGTGCTCGTGTCCAGCGGGGGTCTCGGGCGCGAAGTGCATCCGCTCCTGCGGGCGGCAGCGCTGCCGGGCGCCGAGTTCGTGATGCCCGTCGTCTGTGCGACCAAGCTGCGCGACGCCGGCGACGCCGTCTGGGGCGTGCTGGGCCGGCTCGGCCTCAGCGCCGGCCCCGATCTCGAGGAGATGTGGCGCGGCTACGCCTCGCTCGCCGATCGCGACGCGCAGCGGGCCTTCGTGCATACGCTGCGCACGATCGTGGACGGCGGCGGCCAGCGCGTGAACGCCACCGACCGGCTCTATCTCGCCGCCGA
>DASYIJ010000291.1:0-7164 GCA_035997675.1 Solirubrobacteraceae bacterium | reverse complement strand
GCGAGGAACGACTCGACGGTGCCGGCCAGGGAGGCGAGAACCGGGGCGGGGGTCACCCCGACATCGTCACAGGAACGGCACGAAGCCCTGCTCGACGAGGGCGAGGTCCTGCGCACGCAGGTCGATCTGTCCCGGCGGCGTGCGCGGGTCCAGCGGAGTCACGCTCATGCGGATCGTGCTCGCTCCGGGGCGCAGCGCGAGGAGCCGGCGCAGGCTCACCCCGCCCGGCGTCACGAGCAGCTGCTGCTGAACGCCGGTGGGGTAGCGGACCGTCACCCGCACCGGCACCCGCGAGCGAAGCGTGGCCGTGAGCACCGCCTGGCGCAGCGTCCGGCGGTTGACCACCTGCAGCCGAGCGTTCGTCGCGAGCGCGCGCGAGGCGGTGCGCGGGCCCTGGAGCAGCGGACCGAAGCCCGGTCCCCAGTGGACGGCGAGGGCCGGCTCGAGCGTCGCGTCGCGCAGGTTGCGAAGCTCGCCGGGCGAGTGCTGCGCCCGCAGCGCGGCGGCGTAGGGCCGAAGGTCGAAGAACTCCTGGCGGCCGTTGGGGCTGGGCAGGGGCGCGACGCCGGTGATCGTGCGCAGGGCGGCGAGCATCGCGCTCCCACCCGCCGGGTAGCCGAAGCGGTCGACCCAGACCCCGTCGAATCCCGACGCGGCGACGGCGGGGACGACCATCGAGGCGGGCTTGTCGGCAAGGTCCTCCGGCCAGTCCGCCGGGCGCCCCTGCATCGCTCCGTAGCTCCAGCGCAGGTGGTGGGAGTGCAGGTAGCCGCGCACCTGGTCGTAGTTGGTCATGCGCTGGATCGGCTTGGACTCGGGGAAGCCCTGGTACGGAAGCTGGAAGACCATGGCGTTGTGGGGGAGCCGGCGCTCGATCGCCGCCACCAGCGTGCCGTCGCTGTGGAACTGCGCCGCGGTGGCGCGGTAGGCGGGCACGTCGCGCTGTGTCGTCTGGTCCAGCACGCCGACCACGAGGACCGCCGCGAGCGCGGCGCCGAAGAGCACGCGGCGCCCAGGGGCGGGACCCAGGCGGCGCCCCAGCCGGTCGAGCAGCAGCGCCACCGCCACGAAGCTGAAGAAGGCGATGAACACGGACATGCGATTCCACGCGCGGAGCTGCGGTGTCAACCAGTAGTTGACGAGCGTCGAGACGCCCCCCACCGTCGCCAGGAGGAACGCGATGATCGCGGCCGCCGAGGCGTGGCGGAAGCGCTCGTCGATGGCCATCCGCCGGGCGACGGCGACGAGCGTCAGCAGCGCCACCAGCAGCAGCCAGAGGAAGCCGATCGTCGCCACCACGCCGAGCGCTGCGGAATAGGACTCGTTGAACGGATTCGACGTGGGCGTGGTCTGCACGTAGCGGCGCTTCGCGCGCGCGAGGAATCCGACCCGGTGGTCGTTGACCGGCAGCACGAGCTGGGAGAACCGGAGCTGGTAGCGCTCCGCCTCCGCGGCCCGGCGCTGCGCGACCTCCGAGTTCCCGCCGTGGTCGATCCTGTAGAGCGCCACCGGCACGAAGTTGATGGCCAGCACGACCGCAATCGCCGCCGAGGCCCCGACGGCGCTCTTCAGCGCGCTGCCGTCGCGACGGGCGATCAGCGCGACGACACCGGCGGCCACGAGCAGCACGACGCTGAAACCCGCGTAGTAGACCGAGGCCGAGCCGAGCACCGCGCAGGCGGCCAGCGTGAGCAGCGTCCGCCTCGACGCCCACCGGGGCCGCGCCTCAGCGGGACGTCGGGTGAACAGCGGCGTCCCGGAGAACGTCGAGAGCACCAGGTACGCGCCGAGCGGCACCGCGAAGTAGCCCGACAGGAAGAGGTGGAGCTCGCGGCGGGCGAAGTGGTAGGGGAGCATCGCGTAGAGCACGGCGCACACCCCCGCCACCGCCGGGCTGGCGCCGAGCCGCCGCAGCACGACGTAGGCGGCCAGGGCGATGAGCGGGAACGTCAGCAGGAAGTAGACGTTGAGCACGACCGCGACGTTGCCCGAGAACAGGCCGAGCCCCTTGATGATCAGCAGCTGGAGGTTGTCCCCGTTCTGCGGGAAGTCGTAGAGCTCCTGGCCGAACGGCGCGCCGAGGCTGTCGTTGACCACGTACCAGCCGTGGTCGAGCACGCCCTTGACGAACATCGCGTGCTGGAGCGCGTCGAACTGGTAGGAGAACGGGACGGCCAGGTCGCCGCGCCACAGCCGCAGCACCCAGGCGGCGACGGCGAGTGCCAGCAGCGCCGTCGCGATCGCCACGACGACGTCCACGGCGGGACCGCGCGGTCGGCGAAGGAAACGGCGCGCCGTGGCGCGCGCGGGCGCCGGCGGGGGCGCGGGCGTGGCGGTGGCGGAGGTACCCATTCGCCTGGCGCGCAGGCTATAGGGTTGCCGCATGCCCTCGACCAAAGACGTGGTCGATGCCATCAACGACATCGCGGGCGCTCATCCCGGCCACCGGGCGGCGCACGCCAAGGGGATCGTCTGCGCCGGGAGGTTCACGGCGTCGCCGGGCGCGAAGGAGCTCTCGCGGGCGGCGCACCTGCAGGGAGATCCGGTGCGCACGACCGTGCGGTTCTCCAACGGCAGCGGTGACCCGACCCGGGTCGATGCCGCCAACGACGGCCGTGGACTGTCGGTGAAGTTCTATCTCCCGGACGGATCGCGGACCGACATCGTGGCGCTCACGCTGCCGTTGTTCTTCGTCCGCAATCCCGACGACTTCCTGGCCTTCACACGCGCGCGCAAGCCCGATCCCGAGACGGGGGAGCCCGACCTGGACAAGGTCGGGGCCTTCCTGGCCGAGCACCCCGAGGCGGTCCCGGCGATCCAGTTCCAGCTCGGGATGGCGGCGCCGGCCTCGCGGGCCCAGCTCCGCTACCACGGCATCCACGCCTTCCGCTTCCGTGCGGCCGACGACGGCGCGCGCTACGGCCGCTACCGCTTCGAGCCCGAGGCGGGGGAGGCCTGGCTGGAGCCCGACGAGGCCAAGGCCAAGTCCCCCGACTATCTCGAGGACGACCTGCGCGAGCGGATGGCGGCCGGTCCGGTCGTATTCGTGCTCGCCCTCCAGCTCGCCGATGAGGGCGACCCCACCGATGATCCCACCGTCCAGTGGCCGCAGGAGAGGGAGATCGTCGAGTTGGGGCGGTTGGAGGTCACCGGGCTGGACACCGAGCGCGAGCGGGACGGCGATGTGCTCGTGTTCGATCCCACCCGCGTCCCCGACGGCATCGAGTGCTCCGAGGATGAGATCCTGAACTTCCGGGCCCACGCCTACTCGGAGTCGGTCGCCCGTCGAACCGGCGCCCCGGCGCCCGCCGGCACCGCCTGAGCCGCGTCCGCATTCGGACGCCGTGGGGGCCCGCGGGTCGGTATCCCGTCGCCCGTCGGACCAATTTCCCAATCGGGCGTTCATTGGTTCGGCGCGCGGGTAGGTGCTTGACCAGGCGCGACTCTGCGACAACTTCCGTCGCGCCTCAATCGCATATTCCCCCGCTCCGGCGTGGTCGCCACGATGGCGGCCGCGCCGGCGGCATTTCAGCGCGAAAACCCCGCCGAGGGCGCGGATAGGCTGCGCCGATGGCCGCGTCGCGATCCGAGTCCCGGCCGTTGTGGACGCTCGCCGCCGTATGCGTCCCGCTGTTCGCCGTCTGCGTGAACACGACGTCGATCAACACGGCGCTGCCGGCGATCGCGCAGGACTTCCACTCCACGCAGGCCGGCCTCCAGTGGGTCGTCAACGCCTACGTCCTCGCCGCCGCCGCGTTCGTGGTCACGTGCGGCGACCTGGGTGACATCTACGGCCGCCGCCGGGTGTTCGTCTACGGGATCGTGGTGTACGCGCTCGCGTCGCTGGTGATCGCGGCCTCGACCGGGCCGGCCATGCTGATCGCCGGCCGGGCGCTCCAGGGCCTCGGGTCCGCGGTGATCGTCCCGGTCTCGCTATCGATCATCGGCGTGAGCTTCGCCCCCGAGCGTCGTGCGGGCGCGATTGGGATCTGGGCCGCCATCGTCGGTCTCGGCTTCGCGCTGGGCCCGCTCATCGGCGGCTTCCTCACCGACGCCCTGAGCTGGCAGTGGGTGTTCTGGCTGAACCTCCCGGTGAGTGCCGCCGCGATCGTATTCGTGTTCGCGCGGGTGGCCGAATCGCGGGACGAGGCCCGCAAGCTGTCCATCGACGTGCCGGGTGTGGTGCTGCTCGGGCTCGGGGCCTTTGCGCTCGTCCTTGCGCTCAACGAGGGACGCGGTTCGGGCTGGACGTCGCCGTTCGTGCTCGGCCTGTTCGGCGCGGCCGCCGTGCTGCTCGTCACCTTCCGGCTGATCGAGCCGCGACGGCCGAGCCCCCTCGTCACGTTCGCCTTCTTCGGCCGGCCCGCGTTCCTGGCGGCGAACCTCGGGACGTTCGTGGTCACGTTCGTGCTCTTCGCCGTCTTCTACGTCTACAACCTCTACCTCCAGAACGACCTGCTGTTCGACTACTCCGCCGTGAAGTCGGGCGCGGCGCTGCTCCCACTGAGCATGGCTCTCTTCGCCGTGTCGCTCGTTGTCGGTCGCCTCGTGCTGCGCTTCGGAGTCCGCGGACCGGTCACCGTCGGGTTCCTCGCCATGGCGCTCGGGCTCTACCTCGTGTCGATGGTCGACGTCGGCTCGACGTACGCCGACCTGTGGCCGGGCTTTCTGATCGCCGGTGTGGGAACGGGTCTCGTCAACGGCCCGACGTCGGCCGCCGCCGTGTCCGCGGTCCCCGAGGACCGGGCGGGCGAGGCCTCGGGCGTGGTGAACATGGCCCGCTACCTCGGCGGCGCCTTCGGTGTGGCGGTGACCGCCGTCGTGTACGGCGGCGTCGGCGTGTCCAAGCTCAACGACCACCTCGGCGCGGACCGCGTCACCGCGGCGCAGGAACGCCAGCTCGACCAGCTGCTGTCCGGCGACCCGACCGGCCTCAACCACGCCCTGGCCGGCTTCAGCCCGGCCCAGGCGGCCGACTTCAAGGCGGCGGCCAAGCTCTCGGTCGTCGACGCCTTCGCCGCGGCCAACCGCGTGATGATCGTTGCCGCGCTGATCGGCGCCGTCTCGGCCGCGGTGCTGTTGCGCGTGCGCCATCCCGCCCACCATCAGCTCTGGCACCGGGCCGCCGCGCCGTCGACGATCCACACCGTCGCACCCGGGCCCGAGCCGGCCGGCGTGCGGTCGCCCTGACCGGGATCGCGCCGAACCCCACCTTTCCCGGGGAAACCTGGCCATTCGTCTGACGAGGCGCCAGGAAGTGAAGGCTTGGGCCCCGGCAGCCGATGTCTGGTGCGTAGGCCCATGCGCGCGTTCTCGCCCAAATCCGCCCGTCGTTGTCTCGTTGCCCTTGCGGTCACGTTGAGCTGCCTGGGCGCGACCGCGTCCTCCGCGAGCGCCCAGCCCGTGTTCGGCTACACCGACGACTGGGCCACGAACCTCGGTCTGCTCTCTCAGGCGCGCGCCTCCGGTGCCGGTTCCGTCCGCGTCTTCGCGTCGTGGTCGGGCATCGAGTGGAATCGGGGCCAGTACGCATGGGGCGGACTGGACGCAGTCGTGGCCAACGCCCAGTCCCTCGGGATGCGTCCGCTCATCGTGGCGCTCGACGCACCCCCGTGGGCGAGGGCCGGCGGCTGTCCGGGCGGCAGCCCGACGGGCGGCTGCACCTACGCTCCGGCCAAGGCCAACGACGGGGACTGGACGCGCTTCGTGCGCGCTCTGGCCGCCCGCTATCCCAACGCCCTCGGACTCGAGGTGTGGAACGAGCCCAACGCCGTGCACTTCTTCGCGCCGAAGGTCGATCCCGCGCGCTACACGGAGCTGCTCAAGGAGGCGTACGGCGCCGTCAAGGCGGTCGCGCCGCAGCTTCCGGTGGTCTCCGGCGGCCTGTCCGGCGTCGGCGCAAACGACGCCAACGCCCTGGCGGATGCCACGTTCCTGGCGGGGATGTACAAGGCCGGCGCGCGCAGCGCGATGGACGCCATCGGCTACCACTTCTACCCGGGCAACCATCCCCTCCTCGGCGACTTCGGCGCCGGGCTTGACCGCGTGAGGCGAACGCGAGACGCCAATCGCGACAACCGCAAGCGCCTCTGGCTGACCGAGTTCGGGATCTCGACCGCGACGGTCGCCGGCCGCGAACCGGTGGACGAGAACGAGCAGGCCGCCGCCCTGCGCGCCGCCTACTGCGACGTCAACGGCATGAACGACGTCCCGGTCATGCTCGTGTTCCGCCTGCGTGACACCGGCGGCGCGGCCTGGCTGGACAAGCTGGGCGTGCTGCACAACAACGGTCTGCTCAAGCCCGCGGCCGCGGCGCTGCGCGACGTGGCCGCCAACCCCGCCTGCGGCCAGAGCCAGGGGCTGCGCCTCGCCGCCAGCACGACGACGCCTGAGCGCGGCCAGGTGGTGACCTTCCGCGCGCTCGGGTACAGCGGCGACGGCTCCTACGCGTGGGACCTCAACGGCACCGGCAACTACCAGACCTACACGAACCAGGTCCCGACCGCCTCCAAGTCGTGGCGTTCGGCGGGCCGGCGCACGATCCTCGTGAAGGTCAGCGACAACCTCGAGCGCTACACGTCGCACATCACGATCAACGTTACGGGCCACCGCCCGCCGGTGCCGCGCCTTCGCATACTCCCGGCGAAGACCGTGCGCACGCAGCAGGCGGTCGTGCTCAACGCCCAGGGATCGTTCGCCCGCCTGAGCACCAGCCGGGTGCGCAACTGGCAGTGGAACATCGAGCTCGAGGACCACCGCTTCCATCACTACAGCGGCGCCGTGCTCGGCTATCGCTTCCGCCGCCCGGGCAGGTACCGCATCCGCCTCGACGTCACCGACACCTTCGGCGTCAAGGGGCACGCCAGCCGCGTGATCGACGTCACCGGTAGGGACTATGGCCCGCACAACCTGCGCCGGCCCGTGGTCCTGAGCCGCCGCTAGCCGCGCCCGCTGTCCGAACTCCGACGCGGCGCACGCGCGGGACCGCATCGCCGAGTCCGACCGCGGGTTATCCTCGGTGTGCCGGTGACGACGGGGGCGGGCCCGTCCGCTGTTCCCGGCAGCCACGCCCTTCCGCATGCGCTTCCCCAGGCTCCGCCGACCTTCACCCGCACTCGCGATCGCCGTGCTCGCGCTCGTCGTGGCCCTCGGCGGCTCCGCGTA
>DASYIJ010000360.1:0-2831 GCA_035997675.1 Solirubrobacteraceae bacterium | reverse complement strand
CGCCGAGCGCTGGGCGGCGGGCTCAGCGTGCTGACGATGCTCACGAGCCCGCTCGCGGGCGCGTTCCTCGCCCTCGTGAGCGCGGCCCGCGCGATCGTGACCCGCGGGCGCGGCGACATGGTCGTGGCGGCGTGCGCACTGCTCTCGGGGCTGGCCCTGACGGCGGCATTCCCCGAACGCGGGGCGCAACCGTTCGGCGAGCCCGCGCTCCAGTGGATCCTGCTCATCACGCTGGCCGGCTTCGTCGCCATCCCCCGCGAGCACCGGGCGCTGCGCGTCGGGATCGTGCTCTACGCGGCCGCGGCGGTGGCGGCCTACGCGATCGACACTCCCGTGGGCAACAACGTCGCTCGCCTCGGAGCCCTGTTCGGGGGCCCCATCGCCGCCTGCGTCCTGTGGCCGCGCCCCCTCATCCTCGGCCTGCTCGCGCTGCCGCTCCTGTCCTGGCAGTGGGCACGCCCGGTGATCGACGTGCAGGCCGCCGCCAACGATCCGTCGACCGAGCGGAGCTACTACACCCCGCTGCTGGACGCCCTTCGCCGCCAGCCGCCCATGCCGATCGGCCGCCTCGAGATCCCCATCACCCACAACCACTGGGAGGCGACCTATGTGGCGTCGAAGGTGGCGCTCGCGCGTGGATGGGAACGCCAGCTCGACCGCCACGTCAACGGCCTCTTCTACCGGCAGGGGCTCACGGCCGCGTCATATCGCGCCTGGCTGGATCGGCTCGGCGTCCGCTGGGTAGCGCTGCCCGACACCCGGCTCGAGGGCGCCAGCTACCCCGAGTCGTTCCTGATCCGCGGTGGGCTCCCCTACCTCACGCCGGTCTGGCACAACCGTCACTGGCAGCTCTTCGCGGTCCGGCAGCCCGCGCCGCTCGTCCGGGGTCCGGCTCGGCTGACCGCCATGACGATCGACAGCTTCACCCTGCGCGCCGAGCGTCCGGGGCGCGTGCGGGTGACCGTGCACTGGCAGCCGTATTGGGCGCTCACGAGCGGCCGGGGCTGCGTCTACCCGGCCGGTGAATGGACCGGGGTGCGGGCACACCGCGCCGGCACGATTCGCGTCGCCACGGCCTTCGCGATCCAGCGAATCGGCGCTCGCTCCCCGCGCTGTCGCTAGCCGGCCGGCGCGGCGGCCCGACGTCTGCCGGGCCGCCCCGCCGACTTCGGCATCGATCCGGCGCTACTCCTGACCGTTGAACTGGTGGTCGGCGTTCGGATCGTTGGGGTTGTCCTCGTGGCCCCCGGGCCCGTCGCTGGCCGATTCCTGCTCGGTGCCGTTGGGCTCGGCGGCCCCGTTCGGCCCGGCCGTGCCGTTGGGCTCGGCGGTGGTGTCGCCGGTGACCGCTGCACGTCGAACCGTCTTCGCCTTCGACTTGGCGCGGTGGGTGCGCGCCTTGGCCCGGTGATGCGTCTTGCTCTTGCCGGCCTTCGCCTTCGTCGTCTGCCCGCTCGCCGGGGCGAGCCCGGCACCGCCGAGGGCGAGCGCGGTGAGCGCGGCCAGCATGGTGATGAACTTCAGGGTGGGCTTCTTCATCGGGTGGTTGCTCCTTGGTTGGATCGTCTCGGCGTGGCCACAGCCGTCGGTCTGTCTGCGTGTGCTGAAACGGATGCCGGCGAGCAAGATCACGGCCGCTTGCGATCTCCGGTGTCCGCTTCACGTTCGGTTCATCTGCCGGCGTTAGAGAGCCGGGCACCGTGCCGCCTTCCCGGAGACGCGATCCGTCCCCGCTGCCCGCCAACGGGCGCGCCGGCCGAAGCGATCTGCTGTACCTCGCGAGCACCCGTGTGCTGCGACGCCAGAGCGACGAGCGCCTGGTGGCCCTGGCGAGAGCTGGGCACGCCCGCGCCGTCGAGGTCATCTTCGCGCGCTACCACGCACCCCTCCTGCGCCACTGCCGGCGCCTGCTCGGACCGTCACGAGCCGAGGACGCCGTCCAACAGACCTTCCTCAAGGCGTATCGCGGCATCTGTGAAGGGGACTCCGAGCTGGAGCTGCGAGCCTGGCTCTACCGGATCGCGCAGAACGTGTCCCACGACCTTCTGCGCCAGAGAGTCGTACTCGCCGAGCCGAGCGAGGAGGCCCGGGACGCCGGCGCGAGCGCCGCGGACGCACACGACCAGCGCGAGCGGTTCGGGGCGCTGGTCGCGGCCATGAAGCGCCTGCCGTGGCGCCAGCGCAGGGCGATCGTCGGTCGCGAGCTGGAGGGACGCAGCCACGCCGACCTCGCGAGCGAGCTCGGCGTGACCGACGGAGCGGTTCGTCAGCTGATCCACCGCGCACGGAGCACCCTGCGAGGCGCGGCCTCGGCCGTGATCCCGGGCGCCATCGGGCGCTGGTGGCCGCTGCCCGCCCCCACCCCATCGACGGCGTCGTCGATGCGGGCGTCGGAAGCGATCGCAGGAGCGGGCGGCACCGTCGGCGCCGTGAAGATCGGCGCGACGCTCGCCGCGACGGGCGCCATCGTCGCCGGAGGGATCGCGCCGCCGCTCGCACCCGACGCGCCCGCGCGGCGGCACGGGTCGAGCCGGCCGCCCGTCACGCGGTCGCTATCCCGGCCGGCGCGAGCGCAGACCGCCTCCGCGTCCGTGAGCCGGGTCGCCGCCGTGCCCGCGCCGGCCGCGGCTCCGGGCGTCGAGCGCGGCGACGGTGCCGTTCGGGCCGACAACGGCGCCCGAGCGGATCGTGCCGCGGTCGCTCGATCGGGCGCCGATGTGGCGCAGACCGGTCAGCATCAGGGTGAGAACACCGACGTCGCGGGCCCGCCTCCGCCATCGCCCGCGGCGGCCGCTGCCTCGACCCACGGCGGACAGCAGCAGGGGCACGCC
>DASYIJ010000132.1:0-15421 GCA_035997675.1 Solirubrobacteraceae bacterium | reverse complement strand
TTTCGCCACGTGCTCGTCGACGAGTACCAGGACACCAACCAGGCGCAGTACCGCTGGCTCAAGCTGCTCGTGGGGGAGGGGACCGGCGACGACCCCGACCAGGGGCATCGCAACCTGGCGGTGGTCGGGGACGACGCACAGTCGATCTACGGCTGGCGCGGCGCGGACATCAAGAACCTGCTCGGCTTCCAAGACGACTTCGTCGACGCCCATGTGGTCCGTTTGGAGCAGAACTATCGCTCGACGCAGCGGATCCTCGATGCCGCGAACGCGGTCATCAAGCAGAACCGCGGACAGCTGGAGAAGACGCTCTTCACCGAACTGGGGGAGGGCGACCCGGTCAAGGTCCGCGAGCTCGACGACGAGCATGCCGAGGCGCGATTCGTCTCCGGGGAGATCCGGCGGCTCGTCGACGAGGGGGTCTCGCGCGAGGAGATCGCCGTCTTCTACCGCACCAACGCGCAGTCGCGGGTGCTCGAGGACCGCCTGATCCGCGACGAGATCGCGTACCAGGTCATCGGCGGCACGAAGTTCTACGACCGGGCCGAGATCAAGGACGCGATGGCCTACCTCACGGTCCTGGTCAACCCTTCGGACGTCGTCGCCTTCACCCGGATCGTGAACTCCCCGCGGCGCGGGATCGGCCAGACGTCGCTCTCGCGCGTCATCGCCCACGCCAACACCACCGGCGATTCGGTGTGGGACACGGGCGCGGACCCGGCCGCGGTACCCGGGCTCGGGACCGCCGCGGTCAAGGCGTTCGACCGCTTCATGGCGACGATGCGCGTGCTGCGGGAGCGCGCCGAGTCGGGTGCGCGCGTGGCCGAGCTGCTCGAGGAGATCCTGCGCGAGACCGGCTACACGGAAGCGCTGGAGAACGAGCGCACGATCGAGGCCCAGGGCCGGCTCGAGAACCTCGAGGAGCTCGTCGAGGTCGCGCGCGAGTACGACGCTACCGTCGAGGGCGCGTCCCTGGAGGGGTTCCTCCAGCAGATCGCGCTGCTCTCCGACGCCGACGGACTGCGCGACGAGGAGGGTCTGGCCACGCTCATGACGCTCCACACCGCGAAGGGGCTCGAGTTCCCCATCGTGTTCATCATCGGCTGCGAGGAGGGCGTGTTCCCGCACTCGCGCGCGTTGGACGAGGGCGGGCTGGAGGAGGAGCGCCGGCTCTGCTACGTCGGCATCACCCGCGCCCAGCGCGACCTCTACCTCTGCTACGCGCGCACCCGCAACGTGTTCGGCTCGCGCATGTACGGCCTGCGCAGCCGGTTCATCGACGAGATCCCGGCCAACCTGACCGACGACGAGTCCGAGCCGCGCGTGGGCACCGCGCCCGGAGGCGGCTCGTGGCGGGCGGCGCAGACGACATGGGACGGGTCCCAGGGCGAGACGGCCTCGTCGCCGGAGTTCCGGCTCGGCGACGACATCGTGCACGCCGCCTTCGGCGACGGCGTCGTGACCGGCGTGGAGCCGGGGGGGATCGTGGTGGTGCGCTTCGCCGGCGACGGCACCGAGCGCAAGCTGATGGCCGCCCACGCACCGATCACGAGGCGGTGAGCGTGGCGACGATCATCGACGGGAAGGCCGTCGCCGCCCGCGTACGCCAGGAGGTGGCGCGCGGGGTGGCGGAGTTCGCGGCCGAGGTGGGCGAGCCGCCCGGCCTGGCGACCATCCTCGTCGGCGACGACCCGGCCTCCGAGATCTACGTGGCGAACAAGCAGAAGGCGTGCGCCGAGGTCGGCATCCGCGGCGTGGACCTGCGCCTGGTCGCGGACGTCAGCCAGGACGCCGTGGCCGAGGAGATCGAGGCGCTCAACGACGATCCGCTCGTGAGCGGCATCCTGCTCCAGATCCCCGTGCCCGACCACCTCGACGGCGACGCGCTCGCCGCCCTCATCGACCCCGCCAAGGACGTGGACGGGTTGACACCACTCAGCGCCGGTGCGCTCGCCCAGGGCCGCCCCGGCCTGCGCCCGTGCACGCCTCAGGGGATCGTCGAGCTGCTCGACGCCTACGACGTGCCGCTGGAGGGCGCCGAGGCGGTCGTGGTCGGGCGATCGCGGCTGATCGGGCGCCCGCTGGCGTTTCTGCTCCTCGAACGCAATGCCACCGTCACGCTGTGCCACTCGCGCACCCGCGATCTGGCGGCCGTCTGCGCGCGGGCCGACGTGCTCGTGGCCGCCGTCGGGTCTCCACGCCTGCTCGGCGGGGACGCGGTGCGGCCCGGAGCGGCCGTCATCGATGTGGGCATCAACCGGCTTGCGGACGGCCTGGTCGGCGACGTCGACTTCGAGGCCGCGTCGCAGCGCGCCGGCCTCATCACGCCGGTTCCCGGTGGCGTCGGGCCGATGACCATCGCGTGCCTGCTGCGCAACACGCTCCAGGCCGCGCGCGCCCGGCACGGCGCCGCTCCCGTGCGGTAACACCACGGCTACGAGCGGCCCGATCGGCCCTCTAGGCTTGCGCCCGCCCGCTGGGCGGAATCGCCCAGGAATCCGGCCCCGTCTGGCGAATGCCACCGGTTGAGACCGAACGGAGGAGACGGATGGACACCACGAAGCTTCGACTCGGAGAGCTGGTTGCCGGCGTCTCGGCACTGGTCCTCTTCATCGTCATGTTCCTGCCGTGGTACGGCGCCAGCGTGAAGGCCGGCCCGATCAGCGTCGGGGCCAACGCGACCGCCTGGCAGGCGTACTCGCTGATCGACCTGATCCTGTTCATCTCGATCATCGCCGCGCTCGGCATGGTGATCCTCGCCATGACCCAGCGCTCGGCCGCGCTGCCGATCTCGGCGAGCGTCATCGTGACGCTCCTCGGAGGCCTCGACGTGCTGCTGATCCTCTTCCGGATCATCAGCAAGCCCGGAAAGGGCAACTGCGGGTCGTTCTGCAGCGCCGTGAGCATCAACCTCAAGTACGGGATCTTCCTCGGGCTCATCAGCGCCGCCGGCATCGCCGTGGGCGCGTTCATGACCATGCGCGAGGAGGGGACGAGCTTCGGCGACGCCGCGGCCCGCCTCCAGGGCGGCGGTCGCACGTCACCGCCACCGGCTCCGCCCCAGCCCCAGCAGCCGGCCGTGCCACAGCAGCCGGCCGCCGCGCCGCCCGCGGCACCGCCGCCGGGCGGCCAGCCGACACCCCCGGGACAGCCGCCGCCGTCGCAGCCGCCTCCGGGCGGGGGCGCGCCCCCGACCGGCTGACCGGGCCTTCGTGCGGGCGCGTCCGTAGCGCGCCCGCACGATGACCGCCGCGCCGCGCCCGATGACCTCGCGCCGACTCGTCTACGCCGAGCTTCTCACCGCAGTGTCCGGCGCAGCGCTCCTCGTGGCGATGTTCGCGCTCGACTGGTTCTCGTTGGTCGACCCGACGCAGCGGCGTGCGGCCGAGAAGCTCGGAGTCATCGGCGCGAGCGGCCCGTCGCTGCACTCCGACGGCTGGAGCGCGCTTCCGGCTCCGCGGTGGCTGCTGCTGGCGACCTGCGTGCTGTGCGCCGCGTCCGTGGCGACCGCGCTGCGGGCGACCCCACGCATCGCAGCCCGGGTCAACCTCGTCCTCCTGGTCGTCGCCGTCACCAGCGCCGCGCTCATCGTGCTCCGGGTGATCGACCCGCCGGGACCGAACGAGTTCGCCACGGTGGAGGTGGGTGCCTACGTCGGACTCGCAATGGCCGTCGGAGCGGCCGCCGGGGCCTACCTGACGATCCGCGGACTGGGGAGCAGCCTGGCCGGGATCCGTGCCGACCTCGAGGGGGACGCGCGCGCCCCCGAGGGCACGGTGCGGGACGAGCCCGCGCCGCCGGTGGCGCCGGCGCCCGACCCGCGCGCCCCGGACTCCGTCCCGCCGCCGAGCACGCGACCCGGCCGTCCCGGGGAACCGGGATAGAGTCCGAACATGAGTGCATCGCGACCTAACACCGCGCTCCTGGCGGTCGCGGGCCTGGGCTGCCTGCTGCTGATCGTCGGCGCGGTCGGGACGTGGCAGGAAGCGACGGTGAGGGGCCTGGGCGTGAACGTCCACGTCAGCGCAACGGGGGTCGAGAACGGCTCCGACGGCCCGATCGTGATCGGTATGGCGGTGATCGCCGCCAGCATGGTGCTCTGCTATCTGCTCGTGCCCGGCCGGCCGCTGTGGGCGGCGATCGTGGCGCTGGTTGTCGCCGGGCTGGCCCTGCTCACGACCGTGGCGGACACGATCGACGTCGCGAGCCGCAGCTATCTCAGCCCGGGTTGGGGCCTGTACCTCGACGTGGTCGCCGCGATCGGGCTCACCGTCGCGTGCGCCCTGCTGGTGCGCGAGTCGGTCGCCCACGGCCGCGCCGTGCGCGCGGCGAGGCCGGTCGCGCCGTGGCCCGTCCAGCCCGTCCAGCCGGCGCAGCCCGTCCAGCCGGCGGCGCCCGTGCCCGCGGCCTGGTATCCGGACCCGTGGGGCCACACGCGCCTGCGCTACTGGGACGGCGCGCAGTGGACGGGCCACACGGCCGACTGACGCGGCCGCGCGCACCCTAGAATCGGCCGCCATGATCGACCGTGCCGAGGTCCTCCACGTCGCGCGCCTGGCGCGCCTCGCTCTGTCCGAGGAGGACGTCGAGCGAATGGCCCGCGAGCTGTCCGCCGTGCTCGACCACATCGAGCGGATCTCGGAGCTGGACCTCGAGGGCGTGCCGCCGACGTCACACGTGATCGACGTGGCCGGCGCGCTGCGCGAGGACGAGCCGCAGCCCTCGCTGCCGCGCGACGTCATCCTCGAGCAGGCGCCCGCCGTCGAGGATGGCGGCTTCCTCGTCCCCAGCCCCGGCGGATGACCGAGATCACCTCGCTCTCCGCCTTCGAGGCGGCCGAGCGCGTGCGCGCCGGCGAGCTCGCGCCCGCCGAGCTGTTCGCCGCCTATCGCGACCGCGCGGCCGCGGACGAGCTCAACGCCTTCCTGTGGGTGGCCGACGACGCCGGCGACGGCGCGGACCCGGCGTCGAGCCCGCTCGGGGGCGTGCCCGTCGCCGCGAAGGACCTGTTCTGCACCGAGGGCATCCCCAGCCAGGCCGGCTCGCGCATCCTCGAGGGCTACCGTCCGCCGTACACCGCCACCGTCGTCAGCCGGCTCGCGGACGCGGGCGCGCCGCTGCTGGGAAAGACGAACCAGGACGAGTTCGCGATGGGCTCCTCGACGGAGAACTCGGGTTACGGGCCGACCCTCAACCCGTGGGACCGCACCCGCGTGCCCGGCGGTTCGTCGGGCGGCAGCGCGGCCGCGGTCGCGGCCGGACTGGCGCCGTGGGCGATCGGCACCGACACCGGCGGCTCGATCCGCCAGCCCGCGGCCCTGTGCGGGATCGTCGGGCTCAAGCCGACGTACGGCGCCTGCTCGCGCTACGGGATGATCGCGTTCGCGTCGTCGCTCGACCAGGCCGGCCCGCTGGCCCGCGACGTGCGCGACGCCGCGCTGCTCTTCGCCCACATGGTCGGCCGCGACCCGCGCGACGCGACCTCGCTCGAATTCCCCGAGCCGGTCCGCCTTCCCGAGTCGGAGCGGCTCGACGGGCTGCGCCTCGGCGTGCCGGAGGAGCTGAGCAGTGACGCGGCCGGCATCGAGCCGGGCGTTCGCGAGGCGTTCGAGGCGAGCCTCCAGCTCGCAGAGGAGCTCGGCGCGACGGTCCAGGCCGTTCAGCTGCCGCACGCGCCGCATGCGCTGTCCGCGTACTACCTGATCGCCCCGGCCGAGGCGTCCTCGAACCTGGCCCGCTTCGACGGCGTCCGCTACGGCCTGCGGGTCGAGGGCGAGTCGCTGCTGGAGATGTACGAGCGCACGCGGGCGGCCGGCTTCGGCGACGAGGCCAAGCGCCGCATCATGCTCGGCACGTACGCCCTGTCCTCGGGCTACTACGACGCCTACTACGGCCGGGCGCAGCGTGTCCGCACCAAGATCAGCGAGGACTTCCGGGCGGCCTTCGAGCAGGTGGACTTCGTGGTCACACCGACCTCGCCCACGGTCGCCTTCCCGCTCGGCGCCAAGCTGGACGACCCGCTCGCGATGTACCTCAACGACTACTGCACCATCCCCATGCCCCTGGCCGGCATCCCCGCGATCTCGATTCCCAACGGGCTGTCCGAGGGCCTGCCGGTCGGGCTCCAGCTCGCCGGCCCCGCGTTCAGCGAGAACGGCCTGCTGGACGCGGCGCACGCGCTGGAGCAGGCGATCGGCTTCGACGGAAGCGGAGTCCGCGGATGAGCCCCGCCGCGGCGCTCGAGGCCGTCATCGGCCTGGAGATCCATGTTCAGCTCTCCACGCGCACCAAGATGTTCTGCGGGTGTGCGCTGTCGTTCGGCGACCCGCCCAACACCCACACCTGCCCGGTCTGCCTCGGGCTGCCCGGCGCGCTGCCGGTGGCGAACGCGCGCGCGGTGCACGACGCGCTGCTGATCGGGCTGGCACTCGGCTGCGACCTCGCGCCCCGCTCGATCTTCCATCGCAAGAACTACTTCTATCCCGACCTGCCGAAGGGGTACCAGATCAGCCAGTACGACCAGCCGCTGTGTCGCGGCGGACATCTGGGGGACGTGCGGATCCACCGGGTGCACATGGAGGAGGACGCCGCGAAGCTCGTGCACATCGGCGCCTCCGGGCGGATCCACGGCTCGGACGCCAGCGTCGTCGACTTCAACCGCGGCGGCACCCCGCTGGTCGAGGTCGTGTCCGAACCCGACCTGCGCTCGCCCGCGCAGGCCCGCGAGTGGCTGGAGCTCCTCGCCGTGACCCTGCGTCGCCTCGGCGTGTCGGACGTGCGCATGGAGGAGGGCTCGCTGCGCTGCGACGCGAACGTGTCGGTGCGCCAGGCGGGCGCCGAGGAGCTGGGGGTCAAGACCGAGCTCAAGAACATGAACTCCTTTCGCTTCATCGAGCGCGGGATCGAGGCGGAGATCGAGCGCCAGTCCGCGATCCTCGAGGCGGGCGGGGAGGTGGAGCAGGAGACCCTGCACTTCGACCCCCGCGCGGCCGAGCTGACGCCGCTGCGCTCCAAGGAGGAGGCGCACGACTACCGCTACTTCCCCGAGCCCGACCTCATCCCGATCGACGTGACCGAGGAGATGATCGCGGCCGCCCGCGCCGCCCTGCCCGAGCTCCCCGCCGCGCGGGCCGAGCGCTTCCAGGACGAGCTCGGCCTGCATCCCGACACCGCGCGCGTGCTCGCCTTCCGCCTGGAGCTGGGCGACTATTTCGAGACGGCGCTGGCGGCCGACGGCGCGGAGGCGCAGCCGCTGGCCAACTGGGTGGTCAACGAGCTGGTCGGCCAGCTCGACGACGTCGATCCCGCCGAGTCCAACGTGGCGCCCGAGGCACTGGCCCGCCTCGTCGCCATGGTCGAGCGCAAGGAGGTCACGGCGGGAGCCGCCAAGCAGGTGCTCGCCCGGCTGGTGGCCGACGGCGGCGACCCGGCGGCGATCGTCGAGGCCGAGGACCTGGCGGCCATGGGCGGGGACGACGGCGCGCTGGCCGAGATCGTCGCGCGCGCCATCGAGGCGGACCCGGACGCCGCCGACAAGGTGCGCGGCGGCAACGCGAAGGCGATCGGCGCGCTGGTCGGAGCGGTGATGCGCGAGACCAAGGGCCGCGCCGACGGCGGCGAGGTCACCCGCCTGATCCGCGAGCAGCTGGCGCTGTAGGGCCCCGGCGTAGCATTCGTCGCCCAACTCAGCGGAAGGAGAGCACCGATGTCACGACTCGTCCGCATGGACCGCACCGGCCACACGACCCTCGCCGAATGGACGGCCGCCGATGAGCCCTCCGTCGAGTCCGCGGTGACGGCGTTCCGCGAGGAGCTGGACCGCGGATCATTCGCCGTCGTGCCGCGCGGAGAGGGCCGCGCCGAGCAGGTCACCGAGCTGCCGGTCGACGCCGACCTCGTCGTGATGCGCCGCCCGATCGCCGGAGGCTAGGCCGTGGCGCAGGCCGCGAGCGCTCCGGGCGTCCAACAGGCGCTTCCCGAGCTGGCGTCCGTCTACTGGCGCCCCCGCGTCGACGAAGACGTGCTGCGCCGCCGCGGGACGCTGTGGACGACGGTCACCGTCGCCCACGTGGTCCCCTTCGTGGCGATCGCGGTCCTGATCGTCGTTCTCCAGCCGCTCGCGGTGGCCGTGTCGCTCATCGCGCTGGCCAAGGCATGGCTGATCCCCGCTCTCTACGCGCAGCGCGGCGCCAACGTCGTCCGGCCCAAGCGCCGCCTCGACGAGGAGCCCGAGCGCCGGGCGCTGGGGCTGCTCGGCGATCTGGTGGGCCACGAGGCCCGCGAGCTCTACGCCGCGACCGGACTCGTGCTCGAGCGCGGCGCCCTCGGCGTGTGGCTGGTGGGGGAGGCCGGCGCGGTGCTCGTGCGCCCGGGGCGTCGGCGGGTCTTCTGCTATTGCATTCGGGTTCCGGCGGACGAGCTGCCGTCGGCCGACCGGACCTCGCATCTTCTGCTCGCGCTGCGCGAGGACGAGGCGGGCTTTGCGACGGTCGCCAACCTCGCGTTCAGCGGTGCCCGCTGGCGGCTGCGCCGGCGGCTCGACCGCCGGATGCGCCCGGCGCTGGCCGCGGCGGCGCGTGCGGCAAGCGCGCGCTGAGCACGTCGCCGAACGAGATCATCGGCGGACCCGGATCGGACTAGACCGCGTGTCGAATGGCCGCCGCCGGATTGTGGACCGGATGGAGGTGGCCGCGGTCCCGCCCGACCGGCACACTCACCGCATGACGATTCCCGCCCCCATCTCCAGGCTGACCCTGATCCCCGAGCCGCGGGCCGAGACGCCCGGTGTCACCGTCGTCCGGCGCTATCACCTGTCGCGGCTGCGGCTCAACGGCCGGCCCTCGCCGGACCGCCACGCGCACCTGAAGCGCACCTACGACTGAAGCGCGCCCGGCCGAGCCGACGGCGTCGGTACCCTTAGGGGTATGCAAGAAGTCGAACGCTCCCGGTCGGGCTCACCTTCGATCGTCAAGCGGGGCCTCGCGGTCGTCGTACTCGTGATCGCCGCGTACATCCTGCTCAAGCTCGTGATCGGGATCGTCACGGCGCTCGCCGTCCCGATCCTCGTGATCCTCGCGATCGTGGCGATCGTCTGGGCTCTCCGCATCCTCTGACGAGGGGACGCCCGCCGTGGCGTACCTAGTCATCGCCCTGGGGTTCGCTCTCGCCGGCGGGATCGTCGGAAAGCTGAAGGGCAGTTCGTTCTTCCTCTGGTTCCTCGTCTCGGGCATCCTGCCGTTCGTCGGCCTGATCGCCGCGCTGCTCTACCGCTCTGACCGCGACGAACCCCGCCGGCAATGCCCCGGATGCGGCCGCATCGTGAAGCTCCACGACGCCGTCTGCACCCGCTGCGGGGCCGAGCTGGACTACCCGGACGTGGTGCTGGCGCCCGAGTCGGCGCCGACCCGCCCGGGGGTCTCCTGAGCGCCGGCGACCGCCCGGAAAGCGGCAAAACCGCTGGTACACTCGCTCGACCGCGGGCGCGCGTCCGAACACACCACGGATGCGCCGTTGTCCCTTCGAAATAGCCGGAAAGGAGGCGAACGCAGATGCGAGCGGCCGACGCTCTCATGGAATGTCTGAAGGCGGAGGGTGTCGAGAGCGTATTCGGCCTCCCCGGCGGCGCCAACCTCCCCACGTACGACGCCCTGTACGACGCCGGCATCCGTCATGTGCTCGTTCGCCACGAGGCCGGCGGCGGCCACGCCGCCGAGGGCTATGCCAAGGCCACGGGGCGCGTCGGCGTCGCGTTCGGCACCTCCGGGCCCGGCGCCACCAACCTGGTCACGCCGATCACCGACGCCATGCTGGACTCGGTCCCCACCGTGTTCATCACCGGCCAGGTGCGCACCGAGCTCATCGGCACCGACGGCTTCCAGGAAGCCGACACCGGCGGCATCACGATGCCGGTCGTCAAGCACTCCTTCATGATCCAGGACCCGCGCGAGATCCCCGAGACGATCCACCAGGCGTTCTACCTGGCGCGCTCGGGGCGGCCTGGCCCGGTGCTCGTCGACATCCCGCAGGACCTGTCGCGGGCGGACATCGAGTACGAGCCCGCGTCCGGCGACGTGCGGCTGCCCGGCTATCAGCCCACGATCGAGGGCAACCAGAAGCAGATCCGGCTGGCCGCCAAGGCGCTGGCCAACTCGCGGCGTCCCGTCATCTACGCCGGCGGCGGCGTGATCAACGCCAACGCCGCCGAGGAGCTGACGGAGTTCGGCACGGCGGACCGCTTCCCGGTCACGTGCACCGTCATGGGCCTGGGCGGCTTCCCGGCGCCCCACGAACAGTGGCTGGGCATGCTCGGCATGCACGGCACGCGCGCCGCCAACTACGCCATGGACGAGGCGGACCTGATCGTGGCGATCGGCGCCCGCTTCGACGACCGCATCACCGGCAAGCTGTCGGAGTTCGCCCCGCGCGCGAAGTTCGTCCACATCGACGTCGACCCGGCCGAGATCTCCAAGAACGTGCCGGCGCACATCCCGATCGTGGGCGACGCCAAGAACATCGTCCCGCGGCTGACGGCCGAGTACCGGGCGCTGGGGGCCGACCCGGCGCGCCTGGAGGACTGGTGGGACCGCATCCAGGCGTGGCAGAAGCAATATCCGCTGGGTTACGAGGACTCGTCGGACGCCGAGATCAAGCCGCAGTACATGGTCCAGGCCCTGTACGAGGCGACGGGCGGCGACGCGATCGTCACCTCGGACGTCGGCCAGCACCAGATGTGGGCGGCGCAGTACTACGACTTCGCGCGTCCCCGGCGGTGGATCAACTCCGGCGGCCTGGGCACCATGGGCTTCGGACTTCCCGCCGCGATGGGCGCTCAGGTCGGCTGCCCGGATGAGACGGTCGTGTGCATCGCCGGCGACGGGTCGGTGCAGATGAACATGCAGGAGATGGCGACCTGCGTCGAGAGCGACATCCCGATCAAGGTGTTCATCATGAACAACGGCTACCTCGGCATGGTCCGTCAGTGGCAGGAGCTCTTCTGGGACGGCCGCTACAGCCAGGTCAAGATGGGCCAGTCGCCCGACTACGTGAAGCTGGCCGATGCCTACGGCGCCACCGGGCTGCGATTCGAGGACAAGCACACGCTCGTCGAGGACATGCGCCAGGCGCTGAACACCGACGGCCCCGTGCTCGTCGACGTGCGCGTCACCAAGGAGGAGAACACCTACCCGATGATCCCGGCGGGTCAGGCCGCGCGGGACATGGTCGGATGAATTCCCGGTTCTCGGTCCTCAGTCCTCAGTTGCTCAGGATGGTGTCTCGTGGGTGAGCCTGGAACCAAGGAGTTGATCTCGCTCGAGGAGCTGCAGGTCGCGGGTGGGCTGCGGACGGGGCGCAAGCACGTGCTGTCGATCCTCGTCGAGAACAAGCCCGGCGTCCTGACCCGGATCGCCGGGCTCTTCGCACGCCGCGCGTTCAACATCGACACGCTCGCCGTCGGCCCGACCGACGACGACGCGGTGTCGCGCATCACCCTCACGGTGGACGGCGCCAAGCACCCGATCGACCAGGTGACCAAGCAGCTGCACAAGCTGGTCAACGTCCTCAAGATCCGCGACCTCGAGCCCGAGGAGGCGGTGTCGCGCGAGCTGGCCCTGTTCAAGGTGTCCGCCGACGGCGCCCAGCGCGGCGAGGTGATGCAGATCACCGACATCTTCCGCGGCAAGGTCGTCGACGTGGGGAAGCGGTCGATCGTGATCGAGATCACCGGCACGGACGACAAGATCGAGGCGTTCGAGCATCTCGTGCGCCCGTTCGGCCTGATCGAGATGGTGCGCACCGGCGAGATCGCGATCTCGCGCGGGCGCGGCGAGACCTAGGCGGGCCGCCGCGATGAGCGCGTCGTCGACCTCCGGCAGCGGCATCGCCGCCGCCGGTGCCTTCGGCCTGGACGACGCTACGCGGACTCGCGTCGCCGAGCGGCTCGAGCAGGCGGTGCGCCGCGCCCGGGTCGAAGGGAAAGAGGTCCTGGCCGCGGCGACCGTCGAGGCGGGCGAGGGCCTCGACCCGACCGCGATCGCGTGCGCGTCGCGGCGGCCCGGCGAGCGCTGGTTCTGCCTCGAGCAACCCGATCGCCAGGGCTTCGCGCTCGCGGCCCTCGGTGCCGTACGCACGCTGGAGGCCCGTGGGAGCGACCGCTTCGCGGAGGTCGCCACCGCCTGGCGCGCCCTCGCCGCCGACGCTCTCGCGGATCCAACCGAGGGGCCGCGTGGGGCCGGGCTCGTGGCCGTGGGCGGATTCGCCTTCGCCGCCGACGGCGGTTCCGCCCCGCAGTGGGCCGGCTTCGCGCCCGCTTCGCTGGTGGTACCCGAGGTCGCGCTGGCCCGGCGCGACGGCACGACCTGGATGACGCTGGCGGCCATGGCCGCGCCCGACGACACCGCGGAGGATCTGCTCGGGGCGGTGGAGCGCCGGCTGGGCGAGTTGCGCACGGCGCCGATGCCGCTGCTCGACCCGGCGCCGGTGGAGCGGGCGCGGGTCGCGAGCGCGATGCCGCCGCGGCACTACGTTTCGGCCGTCGCGCGGGCGGTCGAGCGTATCCGCGCCGGTGAGCTCGAGAAGGTCGTGCTCGCCCGCGAGGTCGAGGTGCACGCGCCGGCGCCGCACGACCCCGGCGCGATCCTCGGCGTGCTGCGCGAGGCGTTCCACCAGTGCTTCGTGTTCGCCGCCGGGGTGGGCGACGCCGCCTTCGTCGCCGCCAGCCCCGAGCTCCTCGTCCGCCGCGAGGGCCAGCGCGCGAGCACGCTCGCCCTTGCCGGCTCGACGCGGCGCAGCGCCGATCCGGCGGTCGACGATCACCTCGGCGAGCAGCTTCTGCGCAGCGCCAAGGACCGCGAGGAGCAGGCGATCGTTTCTCGCCGCATCCAGCGAACGCTCCGGCCGCACGCCGTCTGGGTGGCCGCGGCGCCCGAGCCCGTGATCGTGCGGATGGCCAACATCCAGCACCTGGCCACGCCGATTCGGGTACAGCTCGCCGAGCCCATCGGCGTCGTCGATCTGGCGGGGCTCCTGCATCCGACCCCCGCGGTGGGCGGCGAGCCGTTCGCCCGCGCCGAGGGCCTGATCCCCGAGCTCGAGGGCCTGGACCGCGGCTGGTACGCCGGGCCCGTCGGCTGGACCGACGCCGCCGAGGACGGGGAGTTCTGCGTCGCACTGCGCTGCGCCCTGCTGCGCGGGCCGGTGGCGCGTTGCTACGCCGGGGTCGGGGTGGTCCGGGACTCGGATCCGGCGGCCGAGCTGGCCGAAACCGAGGTCAAGCTCGAGGCGCTGCTGCCCGTTCTCGCCGGCTGAGGCGCGGTTTCAAGGCCCATACGGTCCTCATACCGCCGCCCCACCGGATCGCCGCGTTGCCGGCCTACGGTGCGGCCATGACCAAAACGAACCTCCGAATGATCATCCTCGCCGGGGCGGCCGCGACCGTCCTCGCAGTGCCCACCGCCGCCCACGCCGCGAGCCCCACCGTGGACGGCTATGCCCCCAACGGCGCGCAGGCCCAGGCCGACGTGTCCGCCGGGACGAGCAGCGCCAGCGACCCGATGCGCCAGCTGCCCTTCACGGGCTTCGACCTCTGGTTCGCCGCCGCCGGCGGCCTGCTCCTCGCCCTCGCCGGAGTCGCCCTTCGCCGAGCCGCCGGGACCCCCGCGAAGCCCGCCAAGGCGGTCCGAAACGAGTGAGGTTGGTGCTAGGCTCGCCCGACCGTCTTGCACGGACTGCCTGTCCGGGAGGCACGATGCCAGCGGAGAAGAATCCAAGCGCGACTGACGCTCCGGCCACCGCGGCCGAGCGGATCGAGGAGCGTCTCGATCACCTCGAGGCTCTCGCGATGGCCCTGTGCGCCGAGATCGACCTTCTTCGCGCCGAGCGCGCCCAGTGGGGCGCCGGCGAGACCGACGCGAAGGGCGCCGCCGAGGAGCGCCCGGATCGCACGAGCACCGAGGAGCTGCGCGCGGTGGCGCGGGGCGAGCGCACGGACGCCGGACTGGCGCGGGTGGCGGCGCTGGAGCTCGTCGCCGAGGGCGTCGACCGCGACACCGTGATCGCCGAGCTCAAGCGGCTGGGGATGGAGGACCCCGAGCCGATCGTGAGCGAGGTCTTCCGGGTCGGCCACCCGGCCGACGAAGCCGGCTGACCTCAGGCCAGCGCCGCCGCGACCTCGGCCCATACGCGTCGATGCAGGACGACGTTGGCCGCGCGGTCCGTCCGCACCTCGACGATGGACGTGCCGGCGGCGTCCAGCGCGCGCGCCAACGCGGCGTCGAAGCCCTGCGGGTCCGTCACGCGCTCGTGCTCGGCCCCGAACAGCGCCGCTGCGCGCGAGAAGTCCAGTCCGTGCGGCGTCGCGACGTGCTCCTCGAACACGTCGGTCTCGCCGGCGATGGGGAGGAAGTGGAAGATGCCGCCCCCGTCGTTGTTGAGCAGGACGATCGCGAGGGGGAGCCCCAGTCGCGCTCCGGCCAGCAGGCCTCCGAGGTCGTGGACGAGGGCCACGTCGCCGATCAGGAGCACCGTCGGCCCCTTCCCGGCCGCCGCCGCGCCGTAGGCCGAGGACACGGTGCCGTCGATGCCGTTCGCGCCGCGGTTGGCGAGCACGCGCGCGGGGTCCTCGCGGGCGGGGAAGAACGTTTCCACGTCGCGCACCGGCATGGACGACGCGACGAACACCGTCGCGTCGGCGGGGAGGTTCGCGCCCAGACGCGCGGCGACCCAGGGCTCGGACAGCTCGTCGCCGACCGCGCGCGCGCTCGCCTCGGCCGCGGCCGCGTCGGCGCGTCGCCAGCCCTCCACCCAGGCGGCGTCGGGCGCGCGCTCCAGTCGCTCCGTCGCCTCGGCGAGGGCGGTGGCAGCATCCGCCGGGACGACGAGCGAGGTCGCGCCGTCGGGGTCCTGCCAGGTGCGCTCGCTGTCGAGGGCGATGTCGAGCGCCTTGTGAGCGCCGGCCAGCCAGCCCCGCAGGGGCTTGGAGGTCGGCAGATCGCCGACACGAAGCACGAGCTCCGGCGCCTGCCGGCCGGCGAACGCGCCATCGCGCAGCAGCGCGTCGTAGTGGGCGACGGCCGTCGGACTCCGTCGCGCGCCCGACAGCGGGTCGGCGAGGACGGGGTAGCCCGCGGTCTCCGCGAATCCCTCCACCGCGAGGGCGAGCGCCGGGTCGCGCTCCGAGCGCCCGCAGACGAGCACGCCGCGCGGGCGGTTTTCGAGCGCGTCCATGAGCCGGTCCAGCGCGGCGGGCGAAGGCAGTCCGCCGGCGGGTGCGCGGTCGATCCACGGCGCGCCGTCGGGACGACCGTCGTCGAGGTCGGGCAGCGGGCCGTCCGGCACGAGCGGCTCGCGGAGGGGGAAGTTGAGGTGCACGGGTCCGGGCCGCCCCTCGACGGACGTCCAGTACGCGCGGCAGGCGAGGGTGCGA
>DASYIJ010000338.1:0-1832 GCA_035997675.1 Solirubrobacteraceae bacterium | reverse complement strand
AGAGCGGCGCCGATCCCGGCTATCGCCCATGCGGAACGCTGCTGGCGGCGCGTGACGCCGACGCCGCCGCCGCGCTGGAGCGCGACCTGGCGTTCCGTGAGTCGCTCGGTCTCGCGGTGGAGCGCCTGCTGCCGAGTCGCGCGCGGGAACTGGAACCCGCGCTGGCCCCCACCGTGCGCGCCGCCGCGGCCGCGCCCGACGACCACGCCGTCGACCCCCGCCGTACGCTGGCCGCCCTCGCCGCGGCCCTGCGGGCCGCCGGCGCGGAGGTGCGCGAGGGCGCCGAGGTCGCGGAGCTCGACACGAGCGCCGGCCGCGTCACGGGCGTCCGCCTGGCCGGCGGCGAGCGGCTCCCCGCCGCGGCCGTGGTCCTCGCGCCCGGCGCCTGGGCGGGGGGGCTGGCGGGGGTCCCCGAGGACGCGCGCGTGCCGGTGCGGCCGGTCAAGGGCCAACTCCTGCGCCTGCGCGATCCCGCGGGGCCCGGTCTGCTCGAGCGTGTCCTGCGGACCGAGGACTTCTACGTCGTGCCGCGCGGCGACGGGGGCTACGTCCTCGGGGCGACGATGGAGGAGCGCGGATTCGACGAGGCCGTCACGGCCGGCGCCCTCCACGACCTGCTGCGCGATGCCGTCGAGGTCCTGCCGGGGATCACGGAGCTCGAGCTCGAAGCGGCGGGCGCCGGCCTGCGGCCGGGCACGCCCGACAACGCACCGGCCATCGGACCGTCCGGGCTGGACGGGTTGCACTGGGCCGTGGGCCACTACCGCCACGGGGTCCTGCTCGCGCCGCTCACGGCCGACCTCGTCGTCGACGGCGTGACGGGCGCGGCGCCTCGCGCCGACGCTGCGCTCCTCGCGCCCGGCCGCTTCGGCTCCGGTGCGCCGATGGAGGTCCCGGCGTGATCGTCCACGTCAACGGTGAGCCGACCGAGCTCGCGGAGGACGCCACCGTGGCCGATGTCCTCGAGCGCCTCGACGTGGAACGCCCACGGCGTGGCCTCGCGGTGGCCGTCGACGCCGAGGTCGTCCCCCGCTCGGAGTGGGATGCTCGCTCCCTCGCCGCGGGCGATCGCGTCGAGGTCCTCAACGCCATCCAGGGGGGCTGAGCGCATGGCCACGGAACCCGTCCAGGCCTCACTCGCGGACCCGCTCGTGATCGCGGAGCGCACGTTCCGCTCCCGCCTGATCCTGGGAACCGGCGGCTTCCCGCGGCTGGAGGCGCTGCGGGACGCGATCCGCGCGTCAGGCACCGAGCTGGTGACGGTTGCGCTGCGCCGCATCGACCCGGCCCAGCGTGGCTCGATCGTCGACGTCATCGACGAGGCCGGCGTCCAGCTGCTGCCAAACACGGCGGGCTGTTACACGGCCCGTGACGCCGTCTCGACCGCCCGGTTGGCGCGCGAGGCGTTCGAGACCGACTGGATCAAGCTCGAGGTGATCGGCGACGAGCGAACCCTCCTTCCGGACGCGCCCGAGCTGCTGCGCGCGGCCGAGGAACTGGTCGCCGACGGCTTCGTCGTGCTGCCCTACACGAACGACGACGCGGTGCTGGGTCGGCGTCTGCAGGACGTGGGCTGCGCCGCGGTGATGCCGCTCGGATCGCCGATCGGCAGCGGCATGGGCATCCGCAACGCCTACAACCTGTCGATCCTGCGCGAGCGCGTGTCCCTGCCGCTGGTCCTCGACGCCGGCGTGGGCACCGCATCCGATGCGGCGCTGGCCATGGAGCTGGGCTGCGACGCGGTGTTGTGCGCGAGCGCGATCTCGCGCGCCGAGGACCCCGTGACGATGGCCCGCGCCATCCGCTCCGCGGTGGAGGCCGGGCGGCTCGCG
>DASYIJ010000332.1:0-5440 GCA_035997675.1 Solirubrobacteraceae bacterium | reverse complement strand
GCTCGCGGCGCGGACGGACTGTTCGGCCATCGCCTTCGTCGCGCAGTAGAGGGCCTTCGAGTCCGGCCGCAGGGGAGCCGTCTCGTCGATGTTCACGAGCGGCTGGCCGGCCATCGTGGCCGCCTCGGTGCCGACGTGCACCAGTCGGCGCACGCCGGCCTCGCGGCAGGCGTCGAGCACGTGCTTCGTCCCGTCGACGTTGGCCCGGACGAACGCCTCGCGCGGACCCCACTCCAGCACGGCCGCCGCAGCGTGGAACGCCACCTCGCAGCCCTCCGCGCCGGCGTGCAGGGCCGCCGGATCGGAGAGGTCACCGCGAACGGGCTCGGCTCCGGCGGCGACGACCTTCGCGGCGGCGTCATCGGAGCGCGCCAGGGCGCGCACCCGGCGTCCGTCGGCGACGAGGCGGCCGATGAGCCGGCCGCCGATGAAGCCCGAACCGCCCGTGACGAAGACCGCGCCGGGCCCGTTCACGACCCCGCCTTCTCGGGCTTGGGCTCGGGGTCCGCCGCCAGCGCGCGACGCACCATCTGAAGCGCCGTGAACAGCAGGAGCACGGCGAAGCCGATCTTGACGAGGTGCACGGGCAGGACGTTGACCAGGGCGACGCCTGCCACCGTGCCCACGGTGGCCAGGGCCCCCATGGCGAGCCCCTCTCCCAAGCGGACGTTCCCGTAGCGGTACTGGCGCCAGGTGCCCACGGCCGCCACCGGCAGGATCGCCAGCAGCGACGTGGCCTCGCCGTCCACCTGTGAGAGACCGAGCACGAGCACGAGGGCGGGGACGAACAGGATCCCGCCGCCGACGCCGAGCATGCCCGACACCGCGCCGGCGGCCACGCCGATCAGCGCCGCCTCGAGGATCACGCGGTGGCCACCAGGTCGGCGGCGAGGGCGGTGAGGAGCAGTGCGAACAACCCCGAGATCACGCGCATCGACACGCGCTGCTGGAGCCACGTCCCGAGCAGGACGCCGCCCACGGCGGGAACGCCGACGAGGAGCCCATCGTCCACGTGCAGGTTGCCGTAGAAGGCCTGCGCGGTCGCGCCGACGGCCGAGATCACGATGATGGCCGCCAGCGAGGTGCCGGTGGCCGTCCGCTCGTCGTAGCCGAGCCACAGAATCAGCAGCGGGACCATGACCGTGCCGCCCCCGACGCCGAACAACCCGCTGAACACCCCCGCCGCCGTCCCGATCGCGAGGAGCTCGAGCCTGCGGTTGCGCGACACGCGGGGCATACTAGAGGCGTGAGCGTTCACGCCCCGGCTTCTGAGCTGCTGTCGGCGCTGATTGACGACCCGGCCCACTCCGCGATCCTGCTGGACGTGGACGGCACCCTCGCGCCGATCGTGCGGCACGCCGACGATGCGATCGTCCCTGCGCCCACGCGCTCGCTCCTCAGCGCGATCGCCAAGCGCTACGCGCTGGTCGCGTGCGTCAGCGGGCGCCGCGCGACCGATACCCGGCGGGTCGTGTCGATCGGGTCGATCGCCTACATCGGCAACCACGGCGGGGAGGTCCTCCCGCCCAGCGGGACGGAGGTCCGCGTGAACCCCGAGCTCCGAGCCTGGACGCGCCGGATCCAGGACTTCGCCCGCGCGGCCGATACGACCGAGCTGCGGCGGCTGCGGGTTCGCCTCGAGGACAAGGGATCGATCATCGCCTTCCACTGGCGGGGCGCGCCCAACGAGACGGAGGCCGAGATGGCCGTGCGCGGCATCGCCGCCGAGGCCGAGACCGAGGGCTTCTACACGCACTGGGGGCGCAAGGTGCTGGAGGTCCGCCCGCCCGTGCACATCGACAAGGGCGTCGGCGTGCGCAACCTGCTCGACGACGCCGATGTGGCGCATGCGATGTACGCCGGCGACGACGCGACCGATCTCGACGCCTTCCGCGCGCTGGCCGACCTCGCGGCGGAGGGCCGGCTGCAGACCGCCGTGCGCGTCGGCGTGCGCTCCGACGAGGGGCCGGCCGAGATCGAACGCGAGGCGGACGTGCTGGTGGACGGACCCTCCGGCGTGCACCGACTGCTCGAATCGCTGCTCCCGTCCTGACCGTCCGTGCGCTTCACCGACTTCCTCAAAGCCACGGTCCTGATCAGCGCAGGCGCGGCGACCGTGCTCGCCGCCGTCACGGTGGCGCGCGTGAGCAACGGTTCGCAGACCACGCTGGTGTTCGTGGCGGCCGGCTGGTGGCTGGTGGCCGCCGCCTACGGGATCTGGGTCGGGCGTGGGACCCGGCCCTCGGTGTCGATCGCGCGACTGCTGGCGAGCGCGCGCACCTCGCCCGCGCTGCCCGAGGTGAGTCCCGGCCGGGTGCTGATCAACCGCCTGTGGCCGCTGCTCGCGGTCACGGTCGCCGCCGCGGGTCTCGGCCTGGCGGTCCCGCAGGTGCCCGCGATCGGAGCCGGTTTTGCCATCCTCGGCGCGCTGACCCTGCGGGGGCAGGAGAAGGCGGTGACGGCGATCGAGGACCGCGACGGCGTGCGGTTCTACGTCGAGCGCACGTCCCCGCTGAAGCCGATCGAGCTCGTGCGCACGCCCGGGCTCACGGCGGTCTACCCGAGTCCGAACGGCGCGGGCGACCGGGACGTCGTCCTGCGCCGGCCGTAGCGGTGACAGACGTCCTGCTCGTCTCGCTCGGGTCGACCGCCGGCCTGCGCGCGGCCGATGACGAGCTGGCGGCGTCGCTGCGTCGCGCCGGGGCCGAGGTCGTCGAAACCGCCGTCGAGCTTCCGCCCGAACGCCGGAGCTTCGTCCTTCACGATCTCGCCCAGGCCCGCGCCGCTCGGCGGGCCGCGGAGCGGTCGCTGGCCGAGGACCGCCCACGGGCCATCCTCTACTCGACCGTGACGGCGGCGCTGCTGTGGCCGGCACCCGGCGCGATCCGCTTCGACGCGCCCGCGGCCGGGAATCGCCCCGGCCGTCACGGCCTGTGGCAGCGCCCGCGGGAGCGCCGCCGCCTCGCGCAGGCTTCGCTGCTCGTCCCCTGGAGCTCGGGCGCGCTCGCCGAGGCGCCGTCGCCGCGCGCCGACGCGGTCGTCGTGCCGGTGCCCGTCGAGGCGTCGGACGCGGCGGCTCCCGAGCGAGATCTCGCCGCCGTCGCCTACGCCGCCGACGCACCGAAGAAGGGGCTCGATCGCGTGCTTGAGGCCTGGGCCGCCGCCCGGGCCGCGGGTGAGACGCTGGTCGTCGCCGGCACCGACCGGCCGGTGGCGGCCGAGGGCGTGGAGTCGGCCGGACTCGTGGCCCCCAAGGCGTTCCGCGCGCTCCTGCGCCGCGCTCGCGTCTACGTGACCGCGCCGCGCCGCGAGGACTACGGCCTGGCGCAGCTCGAGGCGCTGGCCGAGGGGGCCATGCTCGTCACCACGCCGGCGCCCGGGCCCTACGCGGCGCTGTCCATCGCCGGAGAGCTCGACCCTCGGCTGGTGGGCGACGACCTCGCGGGCGCGCTGCGGGCCGCCCTCGACGATCCCGCGCCCGGCTACGCCGAGCGTGCCGCCCGCGCGCTCGCGCCCTACCGCCGCGCGGCGGTGGACCGGACCGTGGCCGACGAGCTGCTGCCGCGCCTGCTCGGCTAGCGCTTCGCGCGCTTGCGCTGCTTCATGAAGCGCGCGAAGGGCAGCGTGTTGGCGACGTCGGCCTTGGTCAGCCACCCGCGGCGCGCGGTGGCGATGCCGTAGCGACGCACGCGCTCGAAGGTCCGCACGCGATGGGCGTCGGAGTTGATCAGGATCTTCACGCCCGCCTGCGACGCGGCCCGCGCGTACACGTCCGGCAGGTCGCGGCGATCGGGGTTGGCGTTGATCTCGAGCATGGTGCCCGTCCGGGCGGCGGCCTCGATCACCCGCCCGACGTCGAGCGGGTAGGGCCTCCGCGCCTCGACCTTGCGCCCGGTGGGATGGCCCAGCGCATCCACCCAGGGGTGCTCGATCGCCGCCACGATGCGGTCGGTCATCTCCTGCTCGGCCATGCGGAACGAGGTGTGCACGCTGGCGATCACCCAGTCCAGGCGCGCGAGCAGCTCGTCGGGGTAGTCGAGCGAGCCGTCCGGCATCACGTTCACCTCGCTGCCGGCGAGCAGCTCGATGCCGTCGAGCTCCGCGTTCGCCGCGTGGACGAGCTCGATCTGGCGCTCGAGCTGCTTGGGCGGGACGTCCATGCCGAAGCCCATGCTCGCGGAGTGGTCTGTGATGGCCAGGTATTCGTAGCCGGCGTCGCGGGCGGCCAGCGCCATCTCCTCGATCGAGTTCTTCCCGTCCGACGCGACCGTGTGGGAGTGCAGGTCGCCGCGCAGATCCTTCTCGGTGATCAGCTTCGGCAGCCCGGCGCCGCCGTCGGCGGCGGCCTCGAGCTCGCCGCGGTTCTCGCGCAGCTCCGGCTCGATGTAGGCGAGGCCCAGCGCGGCGTACACCGCCTCCTCGCTGGTGCATTCGAGTGTCTTGCCCGTCGCGTCGTCTAGCACGCCGTACTCCGACACGTGCAGCCCCCGCCGCACCGCCGACTCGCGCAGCGCCATGTTGTGCGCACGCGAGCCGGTGAAGTGCTGCAGCAGGTTGCCGAACTGCTCCGGCGCGACCACGCGCAGGTCGACCTTGAGGCCGTTGTGGGTGCGGACACGCGCGCCGGCGCTGCCCGAGGAGCGGACGCCCTCGATCTCGGGCAGCCCGACGAAGGCCTGCACCAGCGCGTCCGCGTCGGTCGCGGTGGCGATGATGTCCAGGTCCTTGCACGAGTCGGCCATGCGCCGCGCCGAGCCGGCCAGCTCGACCCGGTCGGAGGCGGGATGCTCGCGCAGGGCGGCGACGATCGGCTCGCCGACCGCCAGCGCGCGGTCGAGCACGACCCGGGGCGACACCTCGCCGTCGGGCGTGGCGGCCAGCGCGGCGAGGATGTTCTCCTCGGCCTTCGGCCCGAACCCCTTCAGCGTCCGCAGGCGCTGACCCTCGGCGGCCGCGCGGAGGGCGTCGATCGAATCGATGCCGAGCGCCTCGTACAGAGCCCGCGCCCGCTTGGGCCCCAGGCCGGGAAGGCGGGTCATCTCGACCAGGCCGGCGGGGAACTTCGCCCGCAGCTTCACCGCGGCCGGAATCTCGTTGTCGTCGACGAGGGCGAGGATCTTCTCCTGCAGCGTCTTGCCCACTCCGGCGAGCTCCGTCGCCCGGCCCGTGCGCGCCAGCTCCGCCACCGACCGGGAGGAGTCGCGCACGCTCTGCGCGGCGGTGCGGTAGGCGACGACGCGGTGGATGATCGCGCCGTCGAGCTCGTAGAGGTCCCCGAGCTCTGAGAGGGCGTCTGCGATGTCGCTGTTCGTCGGGTCGGCCATGGTCGGCAAAGAAATAGGGTAGGCCGCTTCATGGAAGCGGATATCCCATGGCTGGTCGTTCCCACCTTCAACGAGGCGGAGAACCTCGAGGCGCTCGTGCAGGCTGCCACGAAGGC
>DASYIJ010000312.1:0-3485 GCA_035997675.1 Solirubrobacteraceae bacterium | reverse complement strand
GGCCGGGCGCAGGATCTCGGGGTCGAACAGGGACCTGGACTGCTTGGGGGTCATGCGGCGTGTGCCTCCCGGGCGATCGCGAGGTTGAGTTCGAGCACGTTCACACCGGGCTCGCCGATGACCCCGAGGAACCGCCCGTCCGTGTGCTGGTCGATCAGCGACCGCACGCGGTTGAGCGGCAGGTGGCGCAGCGCGGCGATGCGGCGCGACTGGATACGGGCGTTGGCCTTCGAGATGTCCGGGTCGACGCCGGACGCGGAGTTGGTGACCGCGTCGACCGGGATGTCGGCCGCGCTCAGCCCGGGGTTGTACGGCCGCTCGAGGGCCAGGTAGGAGTCGACGTTGGACCTGGTCGCATCACGGGCGGTCGTGTTGTTGGGACCGAGGTTGCCGAAGGCCGTGGCATCCGCGGTGTAGTTCGTGGCGGACGGCCGCGGCTGGAACCAGCGCGGGTCGGCGGTCAGCACGGGCTTGCCCTTGACGTCCATCTTCGGCTTGCCCTTGCTGTCCAGCACCGGCTTGCGGAAGTCCTGCGCGATCAGCTTCGAGCCGATCACCCTGCCTCCCAGATGGATCTTCGACCCGTTCGCGTTGCCCGGGAAGAGCACCTGCGCGACACCGGTGAACAGGAGGGGGTAGGCGAGGCCGAAGATCAGCGTGATGACCACGACGGCGATGGCGGAGTTGCGGAGATCTCGTCGCATCTAGAACAGTTGGGTGGTGAGGGCTTGGACGATCGGGCCGAGCAGGAGGGCCGGGAAGAAGGTGAGCGCGCCGACGAGCACGACCACGCCGATCAGGAGCACGACGAACGTCGGGTTGTCGGTGCGCATCGTTCCCAGGCCGGCCGGGGCGACCTTCTTCCCGGCGAGGGACCCGGCGACGGCGAGCACGAGCAGGATGGGGATGAAGCGCGCTGTCACCATCGTCACTCCCCCGACGACGTCGGCGAACGTGATGCCGAATGCGCCCTTGTTCCCCGGGGCGTTGGGCTGCACGTAGCCCGTGTAGCCGGCGAACGCCGAGCCGTTGTTGTTGGCCTGGGACAGATAGGCGTAGAGCGACTCCGAGAAGCCCTGTGGTCCCGAGTTGAAGATGGACGGCTTGCCGTACTTCGTGGCCACGGCAAGGCTGGTGGTCACGAGGATCGCGAGCGGCGTGAACAGCACGCCGAGCGACGCCAGCTTGATCTCCCGCGCCTCGATCTTCTTGCCGAGGTATTCCGGCGTACGCCCCACCATCAGGCCGCCGATGAACACGGCGAGGATCACGAACAGGAGCATCGAGTACAGCCCCGTTCCGACCCCGCCGAAGATCACCTCGCTGGACGCCAGCCCGAACATCGGCACGGCGCCCCCGAGCGGGGTGTAGGACTCCAGCGCCGAGTTGACCGAGCCGTTGGATGTCACCGTGGTCGTGGTGCCCCACAGGGCCGACTGCACGATGCCGTTGCGCTGCTCCTTGCCCTCGAGGTTTCCGCCGGTGGAGCCCGCGATCTGGTGCGTGTGCACGCCGGCCGCGTGCTGCGCGACGGTGCCGTGCTGCTCGGCCGGGACGATGACGAGCACGAACACGACGAACAGCACCGCCATCGCCGCGAAGATCGCCCAGCCCTGGCGCCGGCTGCCGACCATGCGCCCGTAGGTGTACGTCAGCGCGGCCGGGATCATGATGATCGCGAGCAACTCGACGAAATTCGAGAACGCCGTCCCGTTCTCGAAGGGCATGGCGGAGTTCACGTTGAAGAAGCCCCCGCCGTTCGTGCCGAGCTGCTTGATGGCGACCTGCGAGGCGACCGGTCCCACCGCGAGCACCTGGTCGGCGCCCTCCAGCGTCTTGGCCGTCACCGCGTGCCCGAGCGTCTGGAGCGCTCCCTGCGAGAGGATGAGCAGGGCGACGATGATCGAGAGCGGCAGCAGGATGTAGTACATGCCGCGGATCGTGTCCTGCCAGAAGTTCCCGAGGCTGCTGCCGGTGCGGTTGAGGATTCCCCTGATCAGCGCGGCGAGGACGGCCATGCCGACCGCGGCCGAGACGAAGTTCTGCACGGTCAGCCCGGCCATCTGGCTGAAGTTGCTCAGCGTCGTCTCGCCGGCGTAGTACTGCCAGTTCGTGTTCGTCACGAACGACGACGCGGTGTTGAAGGAGACGTCCCACGTCCCCGACGAGAAGCCCTGCGGGTTGAACGGGTGGATCCCCTGGGTGCGCAGGATCAGGTAGAGCGCGAGCCAGAACAGGCCCGAGAAGACGATCAGCGTTCGCCCGTAGGACTTCCAATCCTGGTCCCGTTTCGGGTCGACGCCGAGCACGCGGTAGGTGAGGCGTTCCGCCCCGCCGAGCACGGGCGTCAGGAACACCCGCTCGTTCTGGTACACGCGCGCCATGTACGCCCCAAGCGGCGGGGTCAGAGCCACGACGACGATCAGGAAGATCGCGATCTGCACCCAACCCTGGGCCATCTAGAACCGCTCTCCCCTGACGAGCGCGTAGACGAGGTAGACGCAGACGATGGCCGACACGACGAGACCGAAGACGTCCGCGCCGCTCATACCCGGTCGAACAGGTTGATTGCCCAGTAGAGGATCGCGAAGGTCGCAATCGCGATGACGACCGCGACCACGTCGCCGGCGAAGCTGCCCGAATCGGGCAGGACATGCGTGACGGCCAAGGGAATCGACAGCATCGAGCGGCCCCTAGGTCGCGGCCGCCGCCGCGGCCGGAAGCGGTTCCCGGGGTGCCGGGTCGAGCCAGAAGAGCGCCAGCCCGGCCTCGTGACGCAGGTCCGAGGGCTCGGCCGGGGCGTAGAGCGGGCTGGGTACCTCGGTGAGCAGGCGCAGCGCCCGAGCCACGCCCTGCGGCGCGACCGGCTCCGCCGACCGCAGCATCGCGGCGAGCTGGGCGAGGTACGGCCGGGCGTCGTCCACGGCGCGCCGGTCGACGGGTGCCGCGGCGCTCCAGCTGGGACCGCCGTCGTCGGTCAGCACACGCTCGAGGCCGATCGCCAGGTACCGGCGCGTACGCGGCGCGCACAGCTGCGCGGCCCGCAGCGCGAGCTCGGCATCGTTTCCGGGCGACTCGCCCTGCGCGAGTCGGGCGTCGAGGCTCCGGCGGTTGAGCAGTACGCGGAGGCGGTGAATGGGCATGCCGTCATCCTGGGGCCGCCCTCGTCAAGGCCACGTGAAGTTCGCGGCCCGCCGCATACAGATCCTGTGAAGGCTCGAGCCTTGGCACGCCACGAATCCTGGACGGCGGCTCCGAGCTTGTCGTCGGCCGCCGGGCGGCTCTTTGCCGTACTGCGCTGGGAGTACCGGCCGGGTCAGCCCGCGAAGCGGTAGCCGACGCCCGGGTCGGTCTTGATGTAGCGCGGGCCTTCGGCGGGCTCGATCTTGTGCCGCAGGTTCGCGACATGGGCGCGCAGCACCTGGGTGTCCTCGCCGTACTGCGGCCCCCAGACCTCGGTCAGCAGGGCCCGGTGGGTCATGAGC
>DASYIJ010000265.1:0-11122 GCA_035997675.1 Solirubrobacteraceae bacterium | reverse complement strand
GACCGGGAGGCTGGCACAGCAGGGCGGTCCGCTGGACGAGGTCGCGCGGGCGCACGACGCCACCCCGAGCCAGATCGCGTTGGCCTGGCTGCTGGCCCGTTCCCCGATCATGCTCCCGATTCCCGGGACCTCCAAGGTCGCGCACCTCGAGGAGAACATCGCGGCGGCCCAGGTGCACCTCGACGACGCCGAGGTCCGCGCGCTCGAAGAGGCCGCCGCGGCGGCCTAGGCGTTCACGCCGGGGCGGCCCGCGATGCCGGGGAACCGCCCGTCATCGAGGGGTGGATGCACGCTCCGTGCGCACCCTCTCGATGACCGTCGTTCGAACGCCAGCAGCGCCTACGCTGGAGCCTCCGCCGCCGCGCGCGGAGCGCTGCGCCACTGGAACGCGAACAGGGCGGCGGAGACGGCCAGCGCGCCGATGGCCGTCCACCGGAGCAGCTGCTCGTTTGCCTCGCCCGGCGTGGCCCCTCCGGCCTGGAGCACCTCGAGCACCGTCGCCGCGGTGGCCACGCACAGGCCGGCGACGGCCACGACGATCGTCAGCGTCACGCCCGACGCCTCGCCGGCGCGCTCGGGCTTGACCACCGCCTGAGTCGCCACGGACACGAACGACCACCCGAAGCCCAGGCCGGCGCCGAAGAGCGCGAAGGCCGGGAGGAACAGGCCCCACGCCGTGGCGCCGGAGAGGATCAGCAGCCCGATCGCACCGGCGCCGATCGCGGTCGCCATCACCCCGATCGGCCGGAATCGCGGACCGATGCGCCCGGAGAGCGGGCCCATGATGGCCAGCGTCAACGACGGGGCCAGGAACACCACCCCGGCCACGATGGGGCTCAGGCCCCGCACCTCCTGGAGGTAGATCGTGACGGCGAACGTGGTCACGCAGAAGCAGACGTTGGACACCATGCCGGCCAGCGTGATCACGACGTACGGGGTGTTGCGGAACAACGACAGCTCGACGAGCGGGAAGCGCACGCGCCGTTCGATGGCGACGAAGACGAAGAGCATGCCCACACCGACCGCGAACGTCCCGAGCGTTGCGGCCGACGTCCAACCCCAGACGTCGCCGCGGTCGACGGCGAACGTGAGCGCGGCGATCCCCAGGGCGACGGCCGCGACCCCCTTCACGTCGATCGTCCGCGGAACGCTGAGGTCGCGCGACTCCTCCATCGACGTCATGCCGAGAAGCAGGGCCGCGAGCGCCAGGGGGACGTTGAAGATCAGTACCCACCGCCAGCTGATCTCGCTCAGGGCGCCGCCGACGAACGGTCCAAGCGCCGTCCCGGCCGCCGCGATCCCGTAGGCGTTGCCGATCGCGGCCTGGCGCCGCTCCTCCGGGAAGGCGTTGGTCAGCGCCGCGATCCCGACGGGGAAGCTCAGCGCCGCGCCGACGCCCTGCAGGACGCGGAAGGCGATGACCATGCCCGCCGAGTCCGACAGGCCGGCGGCCAGCGACGTCACGCCGAACAGGGCCACCCCGGCGAGCAGGACGCGCTTTCGCCCGAGGATGTCGCCGAGGCGGCCGCCCGGGATCATGAACGCGCCCACCGCCAGCATGTAGCCCGAGATCGCCCACTGCATGTCCGTGGTGGTGACGTGCAGCTCCTGCGCCATCTGCGGCAGCGCGAGGTTGAGCGCGAAGAAGTCCAGCTGCACGAGGAACATCGCGAGCGAGACCGCGAGGAGTATGCGGCGCAGCCGTCCGTCGTCGGCGCTTGAGCCGTCTGCCGCGGTGTGGATCCCCTCGTCCATCGGTGCGGGCCGGGTCTACCGGCCCCGGCACCCGCCTGTCAAGCGCGCGCTTCAGCCGGAGGCCGCCGCGCGGCGGCGCCAGCGAACCTCGACGCGGCGCGCGAGCGCCCGCGGCTTGCGCGCATAGACGCGCTTGCCGAGGGCGAACGCCTGCTTCTGGAGCTCGGCGCGGCGACGGTCGATCACTCCGCGCAGATCGGCTCCGCCGGCGCGACCGCGCAGGACGGCGAGGTCGTGGTCCTCGCCGAGCAGGTCGGAGAGGCGGTGCGCCTCCTTGGCGCGGCGCTTCATCGGCTTCGGATCGGCCGGCCGCAGCAGCTCGTAGGCGTGCCACAGGTCCTTCACGCGCTTGCGCCACTCGTGGAGCGCCTCGGCCGACGGGTCCTTCCGCGCGGCGCGCATGCGGCGGCGCCCGCGCCGGTAGACGCGGCGCAGGCCGCGGGCCAGCGGCGCGACGTCGTCCTTCGGTTCCCAGGTCGCGACGCGCGCGCGGGCCTGCTCGAGAGCGTCGACCGCGCGCTTGCGCTCGTCGCCGCCCTTCTTCACCGCCGCGCGGGCGGCCTCGCACTCGCGCTCCAGCCGCTCGTGCAGGTCGGCGTCGCCGTTCGGATGCAGTTCCTCGGCGTAGCGCTCGGCGACGTCGTCGAGCGTCTGGATCACCACCTCGGCATCGCGGGCGGCCGACAGCCGACGACCGGCGGCGCGGTAGGCGGCGTTCTCGCGCCGGTAGGTCTCGTCGCCGAGCGCGTCGCTGGCCAGGCGGACGAGCGCCCGCGCGCGTTTGAGCGACTTGCGCGCCTCGTGCACCGCCGCGCCCTGGTCCTCGCGCGTGCGACCCTCCAGATGGTCGAGCGCATCGTCCACCCGTCCGCGAGCCACCCGCCGCACGCCCTCGTCGAGGGGCTCGGCGGCGCGCAGGCGGAAGCGCCGTTCGGCGCGCCGGCGCCGGCGGGCGCGGTCGCTCAGCAGCTTCCCCGCCGTGGCGGCGGCTCCGGTCAACGCCGCGACTGCGGCGGTGCGCTGGATCTCAGGCTCGCGCGCGGCTTCGGAGATCCGCTGGGCGGGGGTCTTGCCCATGTCTCAGACGTGCCCTCACCGCGGGCGTCGAAACGGCGCCGATCAGCGGGGCTGGGGATTGCGCCGCCGCAGGCCCAGATGGCGGCTGCGCAGCGGGCGCACTCCGGCGGCGGTGCGGCCGTCCTGGGCGGCGGCCCAGATGATCAGGGCAAAGCACGCGAAGGCGATGAAGCACAGCGCGGCGCCCGCGAGGCTGAGGAGGATGGTTTCCAGCATTGGTTCGTTCCTTGGGTTCTGCGGCGCCTCCACCGCAAGCGATGATTGCGCGGGTCCCCGAACGCCCGCTAACCGGGGGCTCAAGCACAGCTAACGATCGGCATCGACTAGCCTCCGGCGGCGATGGATCTCCACCTGCGCGCCGCCGACCGGATGTGGCCCGTGCTCAACCGAGTGATGCAGGGCCACACCGTCATCTACCGCGCCAGCGGCGGGCGCATCGGGCACCGCTTCCCGGGCGCGCCGCCGACGTTGCTGCTCGACCACATCGGCGCGAAGAGCGGGACCGTGCGCACGAGCCCGCTCGTCTACTTCAAGGACGGGCCCAACGTCGTGATCGTGGCCTCCAAGGGCGGCAATCCCAGGCATCCGGCCTGGTACCACAACCTGCGCGCGAACCCCGACACCACGATCCAGGTCGGCACCGAGCGGCGGGCCGTGCACGCGCGCGTGGCCGAGCCCGAGGAGCGCGCGCGCCTCTGGCCCAAGGCGGAGGCCACGTACAGCGGCTATCGCGGCTACCAGGAGCGCACGGATCGCGAAATTCCGCTGGTCGTCCTCGAGCCGCGGCGACCGTAGGAAACGGCGCGCGTGGCCGAGGACCTCGCCGAGCGCCTGATGTTCGCGGTCGCCCGCGAGCTCGAGGGCGAACGGCGTAACGCCGTGCTCAACCTGCTGCGGGAGGTGCTGGCCGATCTCGAGGTGATCGACCGGCTCCCGCTCGAGGGCGTCGAGCCGCAGGCCGGTCCGCCGAGATGGCCGTAGACGCCGCCGAGCTCACGGTCTCGCGAGCGCGCGCGGAGATCGAGAACGGAAGCCTCTCGCCGGTCGAGCTCACGGAGGCGGTGCTCGAGCGCATCTTCGAGCGCAACCGGGAGCTCAACGCCTACCTGTACGTCGACGAGGACGGCGCGCGTGCCCAGGCGCGCGCGGCGGAGGAGCAGGACCCGGCCCCGGAGCGGCCGCTGCGCGGCATCCCGATCTGCGTCAAGGACATCATCGACGTGGCCGACATGCCGACGACGGCCGGCGCGGACCACTGGCGCCGGGACCCGGCGGCCGACGCGGCGAGCGTGGCCCGCCTGCGTGCCGCCGGCGCGGTGATCGTCGGCAAGGGCAACACGAACGAGTTCGCGTACGGGATCGACGGGCAAAATCCCCATTGGGGCGATGCCGGCAACCCGCACGACCCCGAGCGCATCACCGGGGGCTCGACGTCGGGGCCCGCGGCCGCAGTCGCCGGGGGGCTCGCCCTCGCCGGCCTGGGAACGGACACGGGGGGGTCACTGCGAGTGCCCGCGTCGCTGTGCGGCGTGACGGGGTTCCGGCCGACGCTGGGCAGCGTCCCGCTCGGCGGGGTGGTGGCCCTCGCGTGGTCGTTCGACGTCGCCGGACCGATCGCGCGCACGGCGGAGGACTGCGGCGTGCTCCTCGACGTGCTGCAGGGACGCCCCGTCGCCGTCCCCAGCCCTTCGCCCGCGGGCCTGCGCGTCGGCCTGCTGGCCGAGCTGCTCGCGGAGCATTCGGAGCCGCACGTCGCCGAGGGCGTGGAGCGCGCGGCCGAGACCCTGCGCGCGCAGGGGGCGCAGGTGGTCGAGGTTCGCCCGCGCGACCTGCACCTTGCGCCCGCCGTCTTTCGGACGATCCAGCTCGTCGAGGCCTCCCGCGCGCACGCGAAGTGGTTCAACCGCCAGCGCGAACGCTACGCCCCCCGAGTTCGCGACCTGCTCGAGTGCGGCCGGCTGCTGCCCGCCGACGCCTACGTGGCGGCCCAGCAGGCGCGGCGTCTGCTGGTCGACGAGATCGCCGACACGGTGCGAGAGCACCGCCTGGACGCACTGCTCGCGCCGGCCACCCCGGTCACGGCTCCGCGCCGCGACGCCGAGACGGTCACGATCGGCGAGCGTGAGGTGCCCGTGCGCGCCGCGCTGCTCTCGATGACGGCGCCGATAAGCCTGCTCGGCGGCCCCGCGGCCGCCGTGCCCGCGGGCACGCACGAGGGCATGCCCTTCGGGGCGCAGATCGTGGCGCGCCCGGGCGCCGAGGAGACCGTATTGCGAATCGCAACGGCCCTTCAGGCGACCGACCTCCCGCGATGAGATAGTCAGCGAAGCATGAGGGCCAGCACGGAGGTCGGGAGCGTGGGGAACGTCTACCGCGAGGCGTGGCGAACGTACCGCGCGCATCCGGTGGCGCTCCTTCTCCCGGGGATCGTGCTGTTCATCGTTTTCGGACTGCCCTCCGCGATCCTCAACGAGGTCAACACCACCGATGTCGACTTCGCCGTCGAGCGAGTGGCGCTCGTGCTGGGCGTGCAGACGCTGGGCTTCACCTCGTCGTTCCTGTACTACGGCTACTGCGAGAAGGTCGCGGACCAGTCCCGCCGTCAGGCGGAGGTATCGGTGCGCCGAGCGCTGTCGGACACGTGGCACGTACTGGGGATGCTCATCACCGCCTCGATCGTCGCGGAGCTCCTGGTCGCCGTCGGATTGGTGCTGCTCATCGTGCCGGGCGTCTACCTGCTCTGCCGTTTCGCCGTCGTGCCCCCGGCCTCGTCGTTCGAGCACGCCTGGCCGCGGCGCGCGCTGCGGCGCTCGTGGGCGCTCACGCGAGGCCACTTCTGGTTCGTGGCGGCCACGGCCGTGGTGATGATCCTGGGCGAACAGCTCGCCTCCGACCTGGGCGAGGTTCTGGGCGCACATGTCCTGTCCGACCACACGATCGGGCGCGTGCTGGGTGACATCGCCGGCGACCTGCTGGTCGGTCCCTTCGCCGGCCTGGTGACGGCCATCGCCTACTTCCAGCTCAGCGGCTCGGGTGCGGAGCGACCGTGAGTCGTCAGCGCCATTACCCCGCCCGGCACGTCCAGCTCGGCGAGCTCCAGGACACGTTCCTGATCTCGGCCATCGGGATGATCCTGATCATCCGGTTGCAGCTGTTCCTGACGAACTACCCGTCGCTCGGCGGGGGCAAGCTGCACATCGCGCACCTGCTCTGGGGCGGCCTCCTGATGATGATCGCGCTCGGGATGCTCTTCACCCTCGTCGGGCGCCGCTGGCGCCAGCCGGCGGCCGTGATCGGGGGCGCGGGGTTCGGGTTCTTCATCGACGAGGTCGGCAAGTTCGTGACCTCGGACAACGACTACTTCTTCAAGCCCTCGGCCGCGATCATCTACATCGTCTTCGTCTGCCTGTACTTCATCGCCCGCTGGACCCGCGAGCGCCGGGGCTTCAGCCAGGCGGAATACGTCGCCGGGGCGCTGGACGTCTTCACCGACGCCTCCGTGCGCGACTTCAACGAGCGCGAGAAGCGTCAAGGCCTGGAGCTGCTCGAACACGCCGGCGACCATCCGCTGGCCGGCCCGCTGCGCGAGTTGATCGAGCGTGCGCCCGCCGGTCCCGAGCTGCCGTCCTCCCGCTTCGCGCGCTTCACCGGGGCGGCGCGCGGGCGCTACGCGCGCTGGTGCGCCCAGCGCTGGTTCCGCCGCCTGATCGTCGGGGTCATGGGAGCCTTCGCGGCGCTGCAGGGGCTCAGCGTCCTGCTCGTCATCCTCGCGGGGGTGCTTTACGTCGCGGGGGCGAACGTCACGATCGAGCTGGGCGCGACGGTCGCCCAGTTCGGCGAGACCATCTCCCAGGTCGTCGCCGCGGGGCTCGTGATCGTCGGCCTCGTGCGCCTGCGCCAGGGCAGCCGGCTCGACGCCTACAAGTGGTTCGACCGCGCCCTGTTGATCCAGATCTTCGTCGGCCAGGTCTTCGCCTACATCGACCAGTCCTTCGTCGCCACGTGGGGCTTCCTCTTCTACGTGCTCCTCCTGATCAGCGTGCGCTTCATGACGCGCGAGGAGCAGCGGCTGCAGCGCGAGCACGGTGGCGCGAACCTTCCGCCGCTCGGCGGTCAGGGGTTCCCGGCGGCGGCCAGCGCGTCCGCGCGATCCAGGTAGAAGCCGATGCGCGCGATCCGGCCGTCGCGGACCGTGCACACCGCGGCCGGATCGTGCCGCACCTCGACGCCGTCGCGACGGGTCACCGCGCGCACGCGCGCCAGCGCGACGATGTTGCCCCCGCCCGCGTCGACGTAGTCCTCGACCTCGAGGCGGTAGGCCTGCCACGGCTCGAGCCATTCCCGCCATGCCGTGGCAAAGCCCTCGAGGCCCCTCTGGGTGCCCAGTTGGCCGAGTTCGTCCGGGTAGAAGCGGATCTCGGTGTCGGGCTCGATGACGCCGTCCAGCCGGCGCTCGAGCTCCGGCAGGGCGTCGAGCATCTCGACCATGTCGGCTTCGCGGGGCCAGATCGACTTCACGAGGTCGAGCTCGGCGGCGGACACCACCGCAGTATCCCTCGCGGCGACTAGGCGGGGACCGGCTCCCGCGTCCGCGCCCTGAGCACGGCCAGCGCTCCGTCCCCGGGGCTGAACGTGATGCTGCGCCGCCGGGTCGGCTCGGCCGCACGAGCGGCGGGGATCACGTCGTGGCGCGACAGCACGGCGCGCAGCACGATCCTCATCTCGAGCTGGGCGAAGCTCGCGCCCAGGCAGCGGCGCCGGCCGCCGCCGAACGGGATCCACGTGTAGGTGCCCGGCGGCTCCTCGAGGAACCGCTCCGGCCGGAAGGCATAGGGATCCGGGTAGATCGCGGGGTCGTGGTGGAGCAGGTAGGCGTTGGCCACCAGACAGACGCCCTCGGGGTAGTGCCAGTCGCCGACGTCCACCGGTTGCCGAGCGAAGCGCGGAGCCGCGTTGCCCAGCACCGGCCGGCGCCGCAGCGACTCCTGGATCGTCGCGTCGAGGTAGCCGTCCTCCTCGTCGCCCTCGCGGACCTCTTCGGCCAGGCGCTCGAGCGCGGCGGGCGTGCGGACGAGCCGTTCGAAGGTCCAGGCGAGCTGTGAGGCGGTCGTCTCATGGCCGGCGACGAGCAGCGTCATCAGCTCGTCGCGCAGCTCCTGACGGGACATCTCCGAGCCATCCTCGTGGCGGGCCTCGAGCAGCATCGCGAGCACGTCGTCCCGCTCGCCGGGATCCCGTCGGCGCTCGTCGATCAGCGCGAAGATCAGCGCGTCGGCCTCGTCGCGCAGGGCCATCAGCCGGGCCCAGGGGCCCCGGCCGCCCAGCCCGCGCTGCGCCGGCAGCAGGGAGAACGGCTTGGTGCCGAGCGAGAGGATCTGCGTCAGCCGCTCGCGCAGGCGGTCGAGCCGCGGCCCGGGGTCGAGGCCGAACACCGCACGGAGGATGATCTCGAGCGTCAAGGACTGCAGCCGCGGGTGCAGCGCAATCGGCTCTCCCTGCGGCCACGACTCCGCCTCGCGCCGGGACACCGCGTCCATGAGCTCGGACAACCGCTGCATCTTCTCGCCGTGGAAGGCGGGCAGCATCAGCTTGCGCTGCTCGAGATGCTCGCCCTCGTCGAGCAGGATCACCGAGTTGCGTCCGAGCACCGGCTCGAGGATCCGCGCGCCCTCGCCGGGGTGCAGCACGTCGGGCGGCGCGGTGAACAGCTCCCGCACCTCGTCGGGGTCGCTGATCATCACGAAGGGGACCTGACCCAGCAGCCGGATCGTGAAGCGGCGGCCGTAGCGGGCGCGGGCACGCTCGAGGAACGGGATCGGACGCGCCCACCAGCCGAGCGTCTGGATCGACGTCGGCCGGCGCGGCCCCGGCGGCAATTTCGCTGGCGCGACTGGCACGGTCCCTCAGCGCCGGAGCGTATGCGCTCGGGTGCTCCGCGGGTGTGCGAAGTCACACATCAGGGCCTGTGCCCTGCGCCGCGGGACGGTCAGGAAACGGTCTGGCGCTGAAGCTCGACGGCGACGGGCGCGGGGGTGGCGACGGGCGCGGTCCGCGCCGGGCGCATGTGGCGCCGGCGGAGCGTGAGGAAGGGCGCGGCGATGGCCAGGGCCACGACGACGCCGGCGGCTCCGAGCAGGATGTCGAGAGGGCTGAACATGAGATCGCTGTAGAGAGGTTCGGCTGCCCGTCCTCGCCCTTGACAAAACAGGGCGCGAATTGGACGGATGGCCACGACGCCCCGCCGGCCCCCGCCACACCACGCAAACACGGTGCATCGCCCGGAGGTGCGGTGCCGGTCAGGCGGGCGACACGGATAGATTCCCGCAATCGCGGAGAGCCCGGCCACCGGAACGCGTCGCCTGCCGGCGCCGCGGCCATGACGCCCCGCCGCCGATGGGTCAATCCGCCGCGCCTGCGCTCTGCCGGCGGCGAGTCGGGCGAGCGTCACGCCACCTGGGTCGAGCTGTTCTTCGATCTCGTCTTCGTCGTCGCGATCGCGCAGCTCTCCCACCTGATCTCCCACGACCCGTCGGCGGACTCGTTCCTGCACTACGGGCTGCTGTTCGCGCCGGTGTGGTTCATCTGGCTTGGCTTCACGGTGTACGCCGACCGCTTCGACACCGACGACGTGCCCCACCGGCTGCTCGTCCTCGCGGGGATGGCCGTGACCGCCGCGCTCGCCGTGCACGTCGACGACGCGTTCAGCGGCGGCTCGATCCCCTTCGCGCTGTGCTCGATCCTCGCGCGCGCGATCCTGCTCGCGATGAACGTTCGCGCGATGCGGGCGGTGCCGGTGGCGCACGACTACATCGCCTACTACGTCCGCGGCTGGTCCGTCGGCCTTCTGCTCTGGGTCGTCTCGCTGGCGGTGCCCGAGCCGGGGCGCTACGTCGTCTGGGGAGTGGCCGTCCTCGTCGAGGTCGTCACGCCGCTCGTGGCCGAGCGCCGCGTCGGCACCCTGCCGCTGCACCTCACGCACATCGGGGAGCGCTTCGGCCTGTTCACGATCATCGTCCTGGGTGAGTCCGTCGTCTCCGTGACCGCGGGCATCGCCGAGGTCGACTTCGACCTGGCCAACTCGGTGATCGCGGTCGGGGCCTTCGTGGTCGCCGCCGCGCTCGCCTGGGTGTACTTCGACCGGCTCGGGACCGAGCTGATCGGGAGCACGCTCTACGTCTACGCCCACTTCGTCGTCTACCTAGGCCTGGCCGCGGTCGGGCCCGGAACGCTGCTGGCGATCGAGGCGGCGGACGCGTCGGCGATGCCGGCCGGCGCCCGGGCCGCGCTGTGCGGCGGCGCGGCGGTGTACCTGCTCGGGCTCTGCCTGGTGGCGGCGCCGACGCGCGGGTCGCTGCACGGCCGCCGCCGGATCGCCGCGCGCTGCGTTGCGGCGGGGGCGGCCGTCGGGATCGCGTTCCTCGGGGCGGTCATCGCGCCCGTGGCGACGGTGCTGCTGCTCGCGGTCGTCGCCGTCGTCGAGCTCGTGTACGAGCTCGTCGCGGCCGAAGGCGACGAGCGCCCGTCCCGGCTGGACCTGCCCGAGGGCGCCTAGGCGCGCAGCGCGCCGCTACCCCGACACGAAGTCGCGCGTCGTCCAGATGCGCTGGGCCAGGTAGTCCTTGACCTTGACGATGTAGTCGCGCTGGCCCTGGTTGTTCCAGGGATACGGGTTGAAGTGCGCGCCGACGGACATCCAGGCCTGCCCGGCCGTGTAGCCGTTGGCGGTCATGCCCGGGCCCCACTGCGCCGCGTAGCCGTCGTAGTAGAAGCGGATGTTGGCGCCGTACAGGTCGAGGTTGAAGGCCGTCGACTTCCAGCGCAGCGGCTCCGAACCGGGGTTGAGCGAGGCGTCGGGGCGCCAGCGGTCCTGCGCGAGGCCGAGCGACTCGTAGCAGCGCGGGCCGCCGCCCGGGCAGGAGAAGGCCGGGAACGCGCCCGGGTCCGATTCGGCCGTGAGATCGCCCATGTCGCTCTGACGCCACCAGGACTCGACCGCCATCTGCGCGCGCACCACGTCCTCGGGGATGCCCCACTTGTGGGCGGTCCACTGGATCAGGTCGTCCGTCGATGGATGCGCGAGCGTTGAGCGGCCGGTGACGTAGCGCCGCAACGGGTTGAAGTAGGACTCGGCCTCGCCGTAGTTGTTGTGTGCGGCGTGGAACGGCGCCAACTCGGCGTCGGAGGGCACATAGGCGTTCGCGGCGGCGTTGCCCGCGCGGATCTCGGCCCGGTGGGCGACCAGCCCGGCCGCCGCCGCGTCCGACAGCGGCGCGGCGCGGACGGGCCCCCA